>JABCOP020000015.1 GCA_013332525.2 Candidatus Altimarinota bacterium | reverse complement strand
TACAAGAGATACCGCTATATATTCCTCGATAGCTCAGCGGTAGAGCAACCGGCTGTTAACCGGTAGGTCACTGGTTCGAATCCAGTTCGGGGAGCCATTATAATTCTTTAAAAATCTTCATGAAAATGAGGATTTTTTGTTTGTGAAAATTTGTAAGAAAATATTTTCTGAATGCATTTTTATACAAAAATGAGCCTTATTGGCTCATTTTTGTTGCGGACATAAAAAAGGTGTGCCATCAAAATTGTGGTAACATGTCATCGGCTCTTTTTCGATAATAGTAGTTTCGGCATTCTCTATGTTGGTTTTTAGATGAGGGCTGTATCATACTTAAAATACAGCGCTCATGCATCTTGAAAAAATATTCCATACTCTGTTATAGTCCAATAAATATATGTTTTATCCACTTTTGTAACTCTACACTTGTGCGAGCTTCTGATAAGTCCAGATTCAGACTCAGTACAGTCAAGATTCTCATCCTGAAGTACAATAGATATATTATCAAATTTCATCTTTGTTTGGTTATTGCCAGTTACAAATTTCCACTTCTCAAGATTTTCTTTCGTCCACTGAATGTCTTTCAGTTTTTCAGAATTTGTGCGATTATCAATAATTTTTTCATAGAACATACATAAAATTAACACAAAAAATGTACAGAGAAAAATAAATAATCGTTTCATACAATGAAATAATAAAAATATTTATGTAAGAATGATACAAAAAAGCGTGCGTTTGTCAAAAATTTTAAGAAACAATCAAGGATTTAGAAATGTATAATGAAAACCATATATTATCAAATTGCTTTTTGAAATTTTGCCACCAAAAAATTCCCTTTCGGGAATTTTTATTATACCATAGACGTGCTGGCTGAAGTAATTTCAAGTGTAAATTCTTCTTCTGCTGGAGCATTTCCGTCATTTTCGTGTTCGAAAAATTCTCCCACATCACGGTTGTTGTCATAATATTCGAGCGTTGGAATCAAGCGTCCAATGATCACATTTTCTTTGAGGCCATCGAGATAATCCACCTGACGAGCCGTAGACGCATCCACAAGCACACGAACCGTTTCTTGGAACGATGCTGCAGAAAGCCAAGAACCTGTGAAAAGTGAAATTTTGGTTAAACCGAGCAAGAGTTCCACACCAATTGCTTCGTTCTGTCCAGCTTTCGCGAGTTCACGATTTTCCTTGCGGAAGCGAATAATATCCACCACATCACCAGGGAAGAAAGTAGAATCTCCCGCATTCGTCACACGAATTCGTGAGAACATCTGACGAACAATCAATTCAATATGTTTTGAATTCACTGTCTGACCCTGAGAAGAATAAATATCTTTAATATCTTTCACGATATACTCTGATGTGCGGTATCCACCGGCAGTATCCATCAAATTCTGAAGATTGATATGACCTTCTGTCAATTTGGCACCAATTTTCACAATATCGCCTTGCTGAACGATTACGCGACGACCAGCCGGGATTTCAAATGTTGCGTGTTCTGGCGTCAAATCTTCCACCACAATCACATCATCAGAAACGCTGATTACGCGACCAGCATGCGTTGCCTGGATACGAGAGCGAGAACCTTTGAATTTCGCAAGAACCTGTTTCGCTTCAACCGTATCACCTTTTGATACTACCGCCTGCATCATAGGGTCGATAGTGTAATATTCACGAACCGCTTTTTCTGTTGCTTCAAGAACAAGAGTCGTTGTCGAACCTTCCACTTCTACAGAAAGCACTGTTGCGTTGAACGGAGCAATTTCAGCGGCACCCTTTGGCGCGCGCGCTTCGAAGAGTTCTTCCACACGAGTTAGACCCGCCGTGATATCTCCTCCTGCCTGCGCCACACCACCCGAGTGGAATGTACGCATCGTAAGCTGTGTACCTGGTTCACCGATCGACTGCGCCGCGATGATACCAACTGGTGTACCGATTTTCACGAGTTGTGAAGTAGAAAGATCCATACCGTAACATTTCTGACAAACACCTTCTTCACATTCACAGTTCAAAATAGAACGAACAGAAACCGTATTGGCTGTTGATTTTGAAATTTTTTGAAGAATAGTTTTTGTGATGAGAATATCTTTTTCAACAATCACATTTCCGTCAGCATCCACCACATCTTGTGCTGTCACTTTTCCAAAAATATTATTGTCAAAAGAATCTCCTTTGAGCGTTGTTTCGTCATTGCGGTCGTATGTTTCAAAATGAATCGTTCCACAATCTTCTTCGCGAACCAAGACATTCTGAGCCGCGTCCACGAGACGACGAGTCAAGTAACCAGACTGTGCTGTTTTGAGGGCTGTATCAGCCTTACCTTTACGACCACCATGCGTCGCAATAAAGTATTCAAGAGATGAGAATCCCTCCTTCAGATTGGACTTGATCGGAAGTTCAATCGTCTTACCAGTTGGTGATACCACGAGTCCCTTCATACCACAAAGCTGCGTTACATTACCCCAGTTACCACGGGCCCCAGAATCCACCAAGTTGAAGACTGGATTTGACGCATCAAAATTTTTCTTTGTTTCTTTTTCGATCTGAGTTTTCACTGCTGACCAAACCTGAATTGATTGTGCGTAGCGTTCGTCTTCTGTCAAGAAACCGTTCCAGTACGCATTTTGAATCGTTCGGATTTTGTCTTCACCTTGTTCAATCAAGCCCTCCATTCCATCATGATCGTATTTTTCTTTTGGAATGTGCATATCAAAAATCGAAACCGTCAAACCAGAAAGTGTTGAATATTTGTATCCCGTCGCTTTAATCGCGTTGGCAAGGTGCGCTGTCGCTTCCCCACCAAGAACATCAAATGACTGAGAAAGAATTTTTTTCGCAACACCTTTTCCGACTGTTTCATTTACGAAACGAAGTTCTTCTGGAAGAATTTCATTGAAAAGGAAACGACCGTATGTAGTGTCGAGTGTTTGGAGTTTTCCACCAACATTCACACGGATCTTTACTGGTGTATGAAGTGTAATCACGCCGTTTTCGTATGCAGCAATCGCATCTTCTCCGCTCGCAAAGGCAAATTTTGATTCACCTTCATCTTTTCGTGTCAAATAGTAACATCCAAGAATCATATCCTGTGACGGAGTAATCACTGGTTCACCATTTGATGGATTCAAGGTATTTTTTGAAGTCACCATGAGTGTTTCCGCTTCGCGTTGTGCTTCAATCGTAAGTGGCAAATGCACCGCCATCTGGTCTCCGTCGAAATCGGCATTGAAGGCCGCACAACAAAGTGGATGCAAACGAATCGCCTTACCTTCGATCAAAACTGGACGGAACGCCTGAATACCAAGTCGGTGAAGTGTTGGCGCACGGTTCAAAAGAACATATTTTCCGTCAATCACCTCGTCGAGCATATCCCAAACTTCTTTATTTCCATCTTCGATGATTTTTTCAGCACCCTTCACATTGAACGCGTATTCTCGTTCAATCAATTTTCCAATCACAAATGGTTTGAAAAGTGTCAATGCCATTTTTTTCGGAAGACCACACTGATTCATTTCGAGTTCTGGACCAACGACGATCACAGAACGACCAGAATAGTCCACGCGTTTTCCGAGCAAATTCTGACGGAAACGACCCTGTTTACCCTTGAGAATATCAGAAAGTGATTTGAGTTTTTTCTTTGACGCTGAAGTATATCCAGGGCGATTTGAGCGAACAT
The DNA here is from genome assembly GCA_013332525.2 of Candidatus Altimarinota bacterium. GTDB lineage: Bacteria > Patescibacteriota > Gracilibacteria > BD1-5 > UBA2023 > GN02-873. Next base: position 40,524 of record JABCOP020000015.1, on the reverse strand, counting down.
CTCCTGACAAAAGCGTATCTACCGCCTCTTGGAGCATTCGCTTTTCATTTTTCAAAATCACTTCTGGCGCACCAAGTTCCGCAAGTTTGCGAAGACGATTATTTCGGTTGATGACGCGGCGGTACAAATCATTGAGATCTGATGACGCAAAACGACCACCATCAAGCTGAATCATTGGACGAAGATCTGGCGGCAAAATTTGAAGCGCGTGCAAAATGAAATTTTCTGGACGCTGACCAGATCGGTAAAGATTGGTTGCGAGTTTAATTTTTTGAAGAATTTTTTTCTGGCGAGATTTTGGCGCTGTACGAAGGTCGGCTGTTTCTCGTGCGATAAATTCTTTGAGATCAATGCGCTTCAAAAGCACTTCGAGGTGTTCTGCACCTGTTCCACCTTTGAAAACTTGTGGGAATTTTTCGTACGCAAGTCGGTAATCAAGTTCTCCCATCACTTCCCCTTCAGCGACTTGTTTGAGCAATTCTTTGAGTTTTGAATATTCCGCTTCGAGATCGTCCAATTTTTTCATATGGAGTGATTCGAGTTCGTGAAATTCTTTTTTGGAAATTTCTTTTGATTCGAGTTTTACTGTCAAATCACTCATCAAAGCCTGACCTTCTTTTTGAAGTGCTACTTTTTGATTTTTGTAGGCATTTTCAAGTTCTTTCATCGTTTCTGTACGCTTGTCTTCGAACACATCAGTGATGATGTATGAGGCAAAATAAATCACCTGTTCAAGTTTTTTCACAGAAATATCAAGCATAAGCCCGATGCGAGAAGGAACGGATTTGAGGTACCAAATATGCGCTACTGGAGCAGCCAGTTCCACATGTCCTGTTCGCTGACGGCGAACCTGAGAAGTTGTCACTTCCACGCCACATCGTTCACAAACTACGCCTTTGTAGCGGATTCGTTTGTATTTTCCACACGCACATTCAAAATTTTTGCGTGGTCCGAAAATTTGTTCACAGAAAAGTCCACCGCGTTCTGGACGCTGTGTACGATAGTTGATTGTTTCGGAAATAAGCACTTCCCCGTACGAAAGCGCGCGAACATCTTCATGAGAAGACATTCCGATACTGATCGCAGAAAGGTTGTCAAGACTTTTCCCAGCGGCGATATCTTGCTTCCCTGCGTGCTTGCTGATCTGCGAATAGTCAGTAATTTTATCATTTAGAAAATTTTCTAAATCCTTTGTCATTGGGATCATAAAAGTTTTTTTGGTTAGAATTTATTTTCGCGGAAAATCCAGTGCCAGATTGGAGAGTTCGGTAAAATTTTGAAAATTTTATTCTCTTGGCGCGCCACACTGGATTTCGCGTCGAGATGTAAATTCTTTTTTCACTCATCAAAAATTGGAGCGAAAAATGGATTGATATGAAATTATTTTGAAGTCATTTCAGATTCTTTCCCTCGACCTTTTCTTTGTTCAGGTCTTTGTTGATAGAGAGCAAGCCAAACCGGCAATTGTGATAGGAACAAAATAGGTAAAAAAGTATTGTTTCGATTGCTCGCTAATTCTTTCTCTTTCTCTTTTTTTCTCAATGTTTCTTTTTGTTCGGTTTTTGTGTCCTGTTCAGTGTTGTTATTTTCTGATTCTTGAGCCCAAGTTGTTTGAAATAGAGTCAATGTCATCAAAATGGCTATCAAAATTTTTTTCATATTTTGGAATGTTAGGAAAAATTATTTTTTGATTTCTTCTTCGTCGTCGATGATGGCTGTTGTAACCGGCGTTGTGTCTTCTTGAACACCACCTTCTGGTAAGTCGATTTCTACATCAAATTGTCCGTCCAGTTTTTCGAGCTCTTCGTAACGAGCTTTCATCTTCGCGGTGAGTGCTTCCACTTCCTCCTCAGAAAGTAAGTCGATATGCAAGTTGAGCGCCTGCATTTCACGAAGCAATACGTTGAATGATTCTGGAACGTTTGGGCGACGAATTCTTTTTCCTTTCACGATCGCTTCATAGAGCTGAGTACGACCATTGATATCATCAGATTTCACTGTAAGCATTTCTTGAAGAATATTGGCTGCACCGTACCCTTCAAGCGCCCACACTTCCATTTCACCGAGACGCTGACCACCATTCTGAGCCTTACCTCCGAGTGGTTGCTGAGTAATCATTGAGTATGGACCAACACTACGAGCGTGGATTTTATCTTCCACCAAGTGATGAAGTTTGAGCATGTATTTGATACCGACCATTGTTTTTTCTTTGAATGGTTCACCCGTTCTTCCATCATAGAGCTGAACTTTTCCATCAGCTGGGATTCCAGCCTTTTCCATGAGCTCAGAAATCTGTTCTGTCGTCATACCATTAAGGATTGGTGTTGCCACCTTGATTCCAAGTTTTTTCGCAGCACCACCGAGATGCGTTTCAAGCACCTGACCAATATTCATACGAGAAAGTACACCGAGTGGGTTCAAAAGAATGTCAACAGGCGTTCCATCTTCCATGAATGGCATATCTTCTACTGGTACGATTCGAGAAACGATACCCTTGTTTCCATGTCGTCCCGCCATTTTATCACCCACTTCGATTTTACGAGTCTGAGCAACATATACTTTGATTTGTTCAAATACACCTGTATTAAGGTTGTCACCTTCTTCACGGCGGAGACGATGTACACCAATCACTTTACCACCAGAACCCGAAGGAAGCACAAGAGACGAATCTTTAACATCTTTTGATTTATCTCCGAAAATTGCACGAAGCAATCGTTCTTCTGGAGAAAGCTCTACTTCACCCTTTGGTGTTACTTTTCCAACCAAAATATCGCCCGCTTCTACATATGCACCGATTCGCACGATACCATCCACATCAAGATCTTTGAGTTTTGCAGTAGAAACATTTGGAATATCGTTGGTTGTTTGTTCAGGGCCGAGTTTTGTTTCACGAACATCCATTGTATATTCTGCGATATGCACTGATGTATAATAATCATCCTGCATGACTTTTTCAGAAATAATAATAGCATCTTCGTAGTTGTAACCATTCCAAGGCATATATGCCACGCGAAGATTGCGTCCTACCGCAAGTTCACCATTATCGATAGATTGTCCGTCAGCCAAGATTTGTCCTTCTGTAATTTTTTGTCCAGTGAAGACACGAGCCCATTGATGTACGATCATTCCAGTATTAGAAATTTCAAAAGTGCGAAGTGGATATGTCTGTTTTTTCCCGTTGGCATAAATCACAGAAATATGCTTTGCATCAACACCAATCACTTCCCCATCAGCCTCTGCTTTGATCACATATCCAGAACCTTCACCCACCACGCGTTCCATACCAGTACCAACGATTGGCGCTTCCGCACGCACGAGAGGTACTGCCTGGCGCATCATGTTCGTACCCATTTCCGCACGAGTCGCATCATCGTGTTCAAGGAATGGAATGAGCATTGTCGTTTCCGACATGAGTTGCTTTGGAGAAATATCAATATGCGTTACATCTGATACGTACACAATAGTCGCTTCAAATTTTCGGCGAGCAGAAATTCGAGTTTCAGCGAAATTTCCATATTTATCAAGTTTTGTATTCGCTTCCGCAATCACAAGTTGACGTTCTTGATATGCATCATAATAATCGTATTCATCGGTTACGAATCCACGAACCGCGATTTCATCAGCGTTGTATTTATCTTTGAGAATTTTGGCAGTTTTTTCGTCAATCATTGTTTTTTCCGCAATGATGAGATTGCCATCCTTATCAAAAATATCTTCAAGCGTAATGCGATTCTGAGGAGCGAGTCCGTCATTTTTCACTTTGTTGAAAACTTTTCGATACGGAGTCATGATAAATCCGTATTTGTCCACCTTGGCGTATGACGCAAAATGCAATACAAGACCGATGTTTGGACCTTCTGGCGTCGCAATCGGACAGATGCGACCATACTGTGTTGGATGCACATCACGAACTTCGAAGCCAGCGCGTTCGCGAGTCAAACCACCTACACCGAGCGCTGTAAGACGACGCTTGTTAGCAAGTTCAGAAATCGGATTTGTCTGCTCCATGAATTGTGAAAGCTGAGAAGTACCGAAGAATTCTCGCATTACCGCGATCATCGGACGAGAGTTGATGAATGTTCCTGGCGTTGCTTCATCAAGATCAGTAATCACTGTCATACGATCTTTCGCGATTTTTTCCATACGTGCGAGACCAACTTTTACTTTGTCGTACACAAGTTCACCCACAGAGCGCACGCGACGATTTTCGAGATGATCAATATCATCTGAGAAAAATCCTGGACGACCTTCAATAAGAGAAAGCAAGTATTTAATACCATACAAGAAATCCTGCGCCACCAAAAATTGATTTGCATTTTTAATATCTTCTTCTTCAGTCATTGGAACGGCATTTTTATGTGCTTCAAAAGATTCTGAAAGCTTACGATTGACCTTGATACGAGCTACTTCTCCGAGCTCAAATCGTTTTGGATCGTAAAATGTCGTTGTGAAAAGCTGCTCCACGCGTTCATCCGTTCCGAGATCTCCTGGACGAAGCAATTTGTAAATCGCGTAAAGCGCTTCCATCCGTGTCTTTGTCTTGTCTTTTTCGATAGTTGGAGCGATATATTTGGCAATCCATTCATCTTCCCCTTTGAATGCGTCGATAATTTCTGCATCAGTTTCATATCCCCAAGCGCGGAGCAAAACCGTCATTGGGATTTTTCGTTTTTTATCAATTTTTACGTTAATAACGCCTTTTCGTTCAATTTCCACTTCAAACCAAGAACCACGATGTGGAATAATTTTCATTCCAAACATTCCATACTGGCGAGGATCTGGCGTGAAAAACATACCAGTCGAGCGGATAATCTGGTTGATAATCACACGCTCAATACCAGACACGATAAATGTTCCCATATCGGTCATCATCGGGATACCACCGAGATACACATCTTGTTCTTTGATTTCTCCTGTTACTTTGTTGAGCATCTCAAAACGCACTTTCATCGGTGCTTCGTAGTTGAGATTTTTTCGTTTACAATCCATTACAGAAAATTTTGGTTCTTCAAGCTGAAAACCCTTGTAATAAATTGTCAATTTTTCTCCAGAAAAATCATCGATTGGAAAGGCTTCCTGAAATGCCTTATCAAGGCGACGATCGAGGAAATCTCGATAACTATCAAGCTGCACTTCAATGAGTCCTGGAAGTTCAAGAATTGTTCGGTCGTCATTGAAAAAATATCGACCTTGAACACTATAAATTTCCCCAAGATTTTTTTTGTCTTGAGGCTCAGTCGTAGAAACATTCGTTTCTTTTTGTTTTGCCATGAAATCTTAGATGTTAGAAAAATAATTTTTCCTGATAAGAATCAGGAAATTTATCTTTCCGCAATATCGACATTTGTTCGCATCATGACAAGAATACGAAATAGTTAAATGAAGATTGACGGAAATTCTGCGATAATTATATGAAAATTTTCAAAATGTCAAGAGCAGAAAAGAGGATTTTCTGCGGAAAATCTGAGAAAAATTTGAGAAAAAATCGGAGAAAAAACTTGAGAATTTCATAACAAAAATTTCGGGAAAATAAAAATCCCCATTTTAGGAGGATTTTTTTGTTTTGAAAAATTTTCTGATTTCATTGAGAATGGCTGGAACGAGTGCAATTCCTGTCACGATAAGCCAAGTCGTGAGCGGAAGTGCTGTGAGTTTGAAAATCTCAGCCAGCGCCAGAATACTCACAATGAGAATTTGCAAAATAATTCCGAGAACCACCGCACCAATGAGATACACATTTGCAAAAGTTTCGCGAGAAATCATATTTTCGTGCTCAGAGCGAATCGAAAGAGCGAAAAATAATTGTGCAAAAACAAGCGTAATAAAAGCCATTGTTCGAGCCTCTGTCGTCGCGAAATTGTCACCACCAATCGGTGCGCCATGCATCGCAAAACCAAGATAAAATGCCACAATGGTTGCAAGCCCCACGAGAATCCCGAAAAAAATCGTTCTCGCGCCCGCACCATTCGCGAAAAATCCATCTTTCGGATTACGCGGTTTTTCATTCATAATATCTTTTTCTCACTGATCCATCCCAAGAGCCACGGCTGGAAGCGAGTCTGTCACGAGATTGATCCAAAGAAGTTGAATCGCCAAAAGTGGTGATTGCCAACCAATCACGAGAACAAAAAACATTGCAATCACTTCACCAAGATTACACGACAGGAGGAAAATTACAGATTTTTTGATATTCGCATAAATATTTCGTCCCTGCTCAACCGCCTGCACAATTGTCGTAAAATTATCATCCAAGAGAATCATATCCGCAGCACCTTTGGCAACATCCGTTCCAGTAATTCCCATCGCCACGCCAATATCGGCCGCATTGAGCGAAGGCGCATCATTGACGCCATCACCCGTCATCGAAACAATATTTCCATGCGAACGAAGCGCGCGCACAATTCGTACTTTGTGCTCAGGTGAAACTCGCGCAAAAATCTTATATTGAAGGACTTTCTGAGTAAATTCTTCCTGTGTCATCGCATCGATTTCTCGACCCGTAATCGCCTCAGAAATATTATTCGCAATGTCCAAATCTTGTGCGATCGCAAAAGCTGTATTCGGATAATCTCCGGTAATCATCACGGGCGTGATTCCTGCATTTTTCGCGACTTGAATCGAATTTTTCACTTCTTCGCGTGGCGGATCAATCATCCCAAGCAGTCCGACAAAAATCAGATTTTTCTCCATTTCTTGCGCTGAGGTTTTTTCTGAATTATCCGAAATCATCTTGTATGCGAGTCCAAGCGTTCGCAGTGCCTTGTCCGACATCGCGCTCATCGCGCTCAAATACATTTTGCGTTTTTCATCAGTTAATTCGTGGATTTCACCATTTTCCAAAATATGCGTCGAAATTTCCAAAATATTGTCCACCGCGCCTTTTGTATAGACGATTTTTTCAGATTTTTGAGAATTATTTTGAAGCAAAACAGACATCATTTTGCGATCAGAATCGAACGGAGCCTCGCCAATTCGCGTGAAATTTTTTGCCAATTTTTCGCGATTGATGTCGATTTCATCAGAAAAAACCAAAAGCGCTACTTCTGTCGGATCGCCCGTTGCAACGCCATTTTCATATGTCGCGTCGCTACAAAGCGTCATCCCTTCAGAAAGCCGCATTAATTCAGGATTTTTCAGCATATCAAGCGTTACGCGCGTACTTTTTGAATTTACAAAAAATTCCACAACAGTCATTTTGTTTTGCGTAAGCGTTCCCGTTTTATCAGAACAAATAATATTGACCGAACCGAGCGTTTCTACCGCAACAAGTCGCTTCACAATTGCATTTTTCTTGGACATTTGTGTCACGCCAATCGAGAGAACAACGGCCACAATCGCCGCCAAACCTTCTGGAATTGAGGCGACCGCGAGCGAAACGGACAAAAGAAAAATTTCATTCAAATCACGATTCTGAAAATATCCCACCACAAAAATCACGAGACAAATCGCAATCGCCATTTTTCCAAGTGTTTTTCCGAGTTGCTCAAGATTTTTTTCGAGCGGAGTTTGCACGCTTTCTTCATTTTCAAGAATATTGGCAATGTGCCCAACTTCCGTGGAAAGTCCGATATCTACGACCACACCGACCGCACGACCATTGGTCACCACCGTCGACATAAACGCCATATTTTTTCGGTCACCAATCGCTGTTTCCGCATCGGTATAGATTTCGTTAGCATTTTTTTTGGTTGGAACAGATTCGCCTGTCAATGCCGATTCTTCAATTTGCAATTCTTGCGCCTCAATAAGTCGCATATCGGCAGGCACAATTCGTCCAGCATCCAGTAGCACAATATCACCAATTGTCACGTCTTTGGCAGAAATTTCGAGCGTTTTTCCATCACGACGGACAATTGCTTGCGGAGCGGTCATATTTCGCAAAATTTCGACCGCCTTACCAGCGCGATATTCCTGCGCAACGCCGAGCACCGCATTGATAATAATCACGAAAAAAATAATCGCCGCGTCAATGTATTCCTGATGCCAAATCGTAAGAATAATCGCCGCAAACAAAATATAAATGAGCCAATCATTGAGTTGTCCCAAAAACATCATCACAATCGATTTTCCCTTTTTCTGGGGGAGCTCGTTTTTTCCGTATTGTTCGTGGCGCTTGGCAACTTCCGCATCAGAAAGGCCCTGTTCGGCTGTTACATCCAAATCTTCGAGCACATCAGAAATTTTTTGAGAAAAAGTATGCATATTTTTAAAAAAGACACCATCAATATATCAGATTTTTTTTGATTTTACAAAAATTTGATGATTTTTTGAAGATTTGAAAAATATTTGCGAACAGAAAAATTTTTCATATAATTTTTTTATGCGTGAATTTTTTATTTTTTTGGCGGCGATCAATATTTTTTCCTATGCTATCATGTGGATTGATAAAGTAAAATCCATTTATCAAAAGTGGCGCGTAAGCGAAAAAACGCTTTGGACGCTCGCGATTTTTGGTGGAGTTTTTGGTGTTTGGCTCGGAATGCAAGCACCGATTTATCACAAAGCTGGAAAATCAAATTTTAAGATTTTGATTCCAATTATTGCTTTTGTATGGGTTTTGTGCATTATTTTTGTAATTCATTAAATTTTTATTTGGCTTTTTGTTTAATTATATTGTAATAACTTTACAGTAAATAAATTCTTTATCAACTTTTTATAGGAGATTTGAAATGAAAAAACTGCAAAAAATCGTTATGGTAGTGGCTACACTCACTCTCGTTGCAACTACTCAGGCATCTCCAACCGATGAACTCATTGATAGGTGCTGCCTGAAGCTTCTTTCCAAAGAAGCACAGCAAGTTGACGATCTGAACTTCAACCGTAGAAAAACGAAGACCAGGTACAGAAGTTAAAAACTCGACCAGGTACCGAACATAATCGAGACATTATTACTGAACTCGAAAATCGGGTCAGAATAATGAAGGATGAGGTCAGGCGGAGACGGCAACAAGGGCGAGACGCATGCCGGACTTTAGGGTTAGGTTATGTTACATCATGCCTCAAAAAATTTCCCAAATAAATAACGAGCATCTTCTTTTATAGTCCAGGCTTCTGGGCTACTTTTTTGTTATTTTTATTACCTACAAAAAGTTATTTGACTTTTAATAAAAATATATTATAATTATTGTGTAATTCTTTTCTGTTTTTATTTTTTCCAAACAAGGAGGTTTCAAGATGAAGAATTTACACTTTTTGGTAGGGTTAGTAGCTCTGTTCGGGGCGTCAGCGATGGCACAAGGGGTCAAATCATCAAACGACCCCATGGGCGACTTGATTTCCTTTGTAACAAAGGGGAAAGAAATCCGGTCAGCAAAGGCAAGAGCTATGAATTGCAGAGTACAAGCTCAAGCAATGCAGAGACAGACAGTTTCTCAGGCAGAGTACCAATCCTGGGACCAACTGAGGAAGATGTGTGAGCAGGAAATACACATTATTTCTCGCATTCAAAGCGAGAATTTCATTACTTGTGCCAATAAAATGGGACCAGCCAATGAGAAGGCCTGCAATCAACATTTCATGGGTTACTAATCCAACCCTAGGACTTAACACATATATGTTAAGTCCTTTTCTTTATTTTCATAGAATTACTTGACTTTTTATATAATTACATTATAATATCTTTGTAGTTCTTTTTTTAACAACATTTAAATAGGAGGTTTAAAATGAAGAATCTACAAACTCTGGTTGTATCTCTGAGTCTTCTCATCACTAGTGGCTTTGCCTTAGCTGATACAAAAAGCGAACAAGCAGCTAGAAGATCGTACAATTTTAGGTACGGATTAGGTTCTGTCTACTTGAACGATTTTGATACTGAGACAAACGCTATCCTGATGAATATAGAGAAAATGAGGCAAAAAGCTGAAATTCTTGGTCTCAAGAACAAATTGAAAGAGCTCACACAGGCGACATTTCAGTTTAAACATGAGGTCAAAATTTATAGGGCAAACTTGTTGAAAGAATGCCTGCAGGAAACGCCGAAATTTCTCCATAACGAGTGTAATAAGGATCTCAATAAGTAGAAGACTATGAGCAACATACAATCATTCATTTAGACTCAGTATACACTGGGTCTTTTTTTATGAAAAAATTCAAAAAAATCACTATTGCAAATTTTTGTAATATTATTTGGCTTAAAATAGGAAAAATTGAAAATATTTTATATTATTGCTAATTTTTGCAATATATAATTTTTATACAATTTTTTGCAAAAACTAATAAATTTTGAGAAATTTTTAAAAAAATATTTGTTAAAAATACTACATTTTGTATGATTTTTAAAAAGAAATACAATAAAAAAATTGAAAATTTTTCAAACAAAAATACAATCTAAAAATACATAATTGTAAAAAATGGATAAAAAATATTGCGATTGGGCGCTCAAAAGTGAACTCGAAAAAACCTATCACGACAAAGAATGGGGACGGCCGATTTTTGATGATAAAAAATTTTTTGAAATGTTGGTGCTTGAATACATGCAGGCAGGGCTGAGTTGGCAGACGATTTTACAAAAACGCGAGGCGATGCGAGCAGCGTTTGATGGTTTTGATGCTGAAAAAATCGAAAAATATGATGACGAAAAGTTCAAGAAATTATTGCAAAATCCTGAGATTATTCGCAATCGACTCAAAATCCAAGCACTTGCGCACAATGCAAAAATTTTTCGTGAAATCCAGCGAGAATTTGGAAGTTTTTCAAAATATATTTGGAATTTTACGGATGGAAAAATTATTTTTGGAAATCATGAAAAAATAAGCGATGTACCAGTAAAAACTGAACTTTCTGAGCAAATTGCTAAGGATTTTAAGAAACGCGGATTCAAATTTTTTGGGCCGACGAGTGTGTATGCATTTTTGCAAAGTACAGGAATTGTGAATGATCATCTAAAATATTGCCATTGTTATCAGAAACAATGATTTTCGACAAAAATTTGAGAAAAAGAAAACCGCCAAATGGCGGTTTAAAATTTTTCAGATTACGACGGGCATCAAATATTCGACTCCGCGAGTCATCGCATGAACTCGCTCATGCACTTCACGAATCGGAACATTGGATTGCTCTTCGAATCGATCCAACAAAAATTTCATGGCGTGCTTTGACAAGCCGTTATATTGTCCCACATAAAACAAAAACATGAGGGCGATCCAACGCTGATCAAAGGGTTTTTCTTTAAGTAAAAAGCGAAACTGATTTCTCGTAAAACGAACTTTTTCAGGATTTCGATAATACGAGCGTATCATATTTTGTGCTTTTTGGTGCGCAAAAGAAGTTTTCGGATTCATATCAGCTCCTTCCATTCTTGGCTGGGCGACAGGCCTCACGTCAAGGAAAAAAATTGTAATAGAAAAACTTTTTTTGTCAATAAAAAATTTTTTAAAATTAAAAAAAGAACCGCCAACTGCGCGGTTCCAAGAAAAATCAGGATTTTTTGCTTGTGAGTTGCATAAGATAGAACGACGCCTCCGTCGACAAACGGCACTTTGAACGCAAATACTGCGCCGCATAAATCCGCAAATATTTGTCAGAAATTTCTTCCACAAATTCCACCATCGGCTTTGGAATCGCTGGATAATGAAATCGCTTCATTCCGTAAAATATTTTCGGAAACGACAAAAGTCGTGTATTGAGATCAAGTCGTGATTGTATCGCAATTCGCTGATGAATGTGTATTCCTTGTAAAAGCGAAATATTGGGATTGATTTGAAACAAATATTGCAAATTTCCTTCACGCATATGATAAAATATCCTGGCTCGAATTGTTGGCCGCATGACCACCAATTCTGCCAAAAAATTTTGGACAACGCGAACCGGAAGTCCACGAAAATCAAACGCAGCAATCAAAAACGGTCGAATCTCAGCATCCATCATAAGAATTGCGTGCAAAAATTTGGTTGCATACTCAGATGGAAGTTGTTGGACAAAATTTTTGCAAGTTTTTTCATTCCAACGAAATGCACTTTCCAAAAAAACTGCCAAATCTTCAAATGTGATATCATCCAACGAAACATCGCAAATTTTAGTATCGCGAGAATACCAAATATTTGTCACCCACAATCGCAATGATTCTGGCGATGCCGAGCGGATTTTTTCAGCAATACTCATAGTAGTCCTCCTGTCTGTTTACCGGCTTCCGCCCTATTTCAGTCCTCAAATGGAAATAAACATTATGAAAATTTTAAAATAAAATAATTTTTTGTCAAGTTTTTTTAAAAATTTTAAATTTTGCTAATTGGCGCGATTTCGAGATTCATTTTTTTGATTCCCATTCCAGAAAATGCGATATCGCCAATATTTTCTTTGATTCCAACGATTGTGCCTGTTCCATACTGCGGATGGCGAACGCGCGTTCCAACAGTAAAATCCGAAGCATTATTTTTTTTGTGAGTTGGAGTCTTGGGCGTAGAAGAAGTGTTCGAAGAAAAAATATTCCCAAAACTTCCAAAACTACTTCCAGACGACCCAGAAAAAATACTTTTGGCAGCATGGTCTTTTCGTTCTACATTTTCCAAAAATTCCTCAGGAATTTCTTTGAGAAATCGAGATTTTGGATTCGCAGAATATGAACCAAAATTATATCGCTCATACGCACGAGAAATGTAGAGTTTTTCCTTTGCACGCGTGATTGCCACATACATAAGGCGGCGTTCTTCTTCGAGAGCGGCCCCATCTACAAGCGACCGAGAATGTGGGAAAATCCCCTCCTCTGCCCCAGCAATAAATACCGTCGGAAATTCGAGCCCTTTCGCAAGATGTACGGTCATAAGAGAGACATGACCCGCGTTATTTTTTTCATCCTGTTCACGGTCCTGATCAGTAATGAGTGCGATATCTTCCAAAAAAGTAGCAATATTTTCTGGATACACCAGCCCATCATAGCGCGACGCCATTGACATAAATTCGGCAAGATTTTCCATTTTCCCCTCATATTCGGCGTCATCATACTCAGCCTTGAGATACTCATCATAACGCGTTCGTTTAATGATATCATCCATCAGCTCAGCGATGGTTTTTTCCTTGGAAATCTCGCGAAAAATTTTATAACTCGAACAAAACGCACGAATCCCATTGGCACCAACGCCCGTCATCGCATTCAACAGCCACTCATTTTCAGAAATTTCTGCGATATTGAGGTGCTCATTTTCCATCAATTTTTCAAAATTTTCCAATGATTTTTCTCCAATTTTTCGACCAGGAACATTGATAATTCGGCGCAATGACAAAATATCGAGCGGATTAAAAATCACGCGAATGTACGCAAGAATATCCTTGACTTCTTTTCGTTCGTAAAATTTTACTCCACCAAAAACACGATACGAAATATTTTTCTTGATGAGCGCTTCTTCCAAAAGTCGAGATTGCCCATTGGTTCGATACAAAATCGCAAATTCGCTATAATCCTCGGCTTTCGTATCACGAATCAGCGTTGCAATTTGCTCAGCTTCATGTTTTTCATCAAGCCCTTCAATGAGCGTCACTTTTTCACCTTCTGACTTGTTGGTGAAAAGAGTTTTTTCCATCTGATTGGCATTATTTTTGATCACCGCATTAGCCGCGTTGATGATATTTTTGGTAGAACGATAATTTTCTTCCAGATTGATAATTTTTGCTTCTGGATAGTCTTTTTTGAAATCAATAATATTTTGAATATCCGCCCCACGCCAAGAATAAATCCCCTGCCAATCATCACCCACTACGCATAGATTTCGCGTTTTGGAAGCCAAAATTCGGATAATTTCGTATTGCAAATGATTCGTGTCCTGATATTCATCTACGAGAAAATGCGAAAATCGATTATGGAAAAATTCTACCACTTCAAGAATATCAAGCGTTTTCCGAAAAAGCAACAACAAATCGTCAAAATCCATCGCATTTTGTTGTTTCATCTTCCCTACATAAATGCGATACACATCAAGAATTACAGAAGTCGCGTACGAATCAACTGTTTGTGAATATTCGTCCGGAGAAAGCCCATCGCCCTTGGCACGCGAAATTCCGCCGTGAATCGCGCGCGGATTAAATTCTTTGTCATTGATATTTTGCTCTTTCATGATAGACTTCACGAGGCGAAGACAATCATCCGCATCATAAATCACAAAATCCTTGCCATAACCAACTCGATCAGCAAACATTCGCAAAAAAAATGCCGCCACCGAGTGAAAAGTTCCAACCAAAGGCAGTCTCGCATCACGAAATGGGTTAATATTCTCCCCTTCAATTCCCAGTTTTTTCGCAATTCGCTCACGCATTTCTCGTGCCGCTTTATTCGTAAAAGTCACGCAAAAAATCGATTTTGGTAAAATCTCGTGATCACGAATCATTGAAACGACGCGCTCCGTGAGTGTATGAGTTTTTCCAGAACCCGCACCAGCATTGATAAGAAGTGGCCCATTAATCGTATTTACTGCGTCTTGTTGTTGGGGATTAAGCATATTTTTGATTATTATTTTTCGTGCGCATTGTAATTATTTTTTTTCAAAAAGCGAACAATTTTTGAGAAATTTTTTAAAAATTTTTTGGAAAAATGAAAAAAATTCCAAAGAAAAAGGAGCCAAATGGCTCCAAAAAAATCACACCTCCGTTTCCTTGATGCGCCATGGAGTGAGAAAATCATAAATCGATTCCCCATCTTGGCACTTTGAAAATTCTCGTAAAATATCCGCAGTTCTCAGTAGTAACGATTCGCGTTCTTGAAGAATCGAAACATGATCAGGGCTAAGGATGACGTCTGGGCGAACTGGAAGAATAATAATCCTTTTTCCTATCCACACTCGAAAACGATGCAACACAATATATTCTATACCCGATGCATACAAATTTTCTATTTCCGCGAAAAACCGAGTACGGCAGTAATCCAGACGCGACTGGGACTTACTCATGATAACCTCCTAACAAGTGTTGGTAAAAATGTGATATATATATTTTATACGAAAATAAAAATTTTTGTCAAGAATAATTTTTACTAAAAATTTGAAAAATAAAAACGGAACCAAACGGCTCCGTCGCTTCAACAACTACTCGCGCAGATATTAATATGCGCAATTATGTCGAGACAAAAAGTCTATAAGACTCATTTTTGGATTGTAGTTCGGCCAATCGTTGATTAGACTTTTAATATATAAGTATAACCCTCGGCGTTGTACAATTTCAAGTCTTTGACGGTTGTCCAAAGATTCCGGCGTATCCATCGACATCACTTCAGCAAATGCTTCAGATGATGATAGAAACATTCGAATGAAACAGCGCTCATATCCCTTTTCATAAAGGTTATAAAGCACCTCAATCAATCGATTTTGGAATTCGTCGGCGGTTAAAACAATAGTATCACTCATGGAAGTCTCCTTAAGTTGAGTGGTGTTGGAAAAAGATAACCGATTCATTTGTAATCAAATCAGATTTTTTGTCAAGAAAAAATTTTACAATTTCTTTGCAACAAAAAGGAGCCAGATGACTCCCAAGAGTGTTTCAGGACTTGTGTGAACTCTGATAAATTTGTTCCAACAATTCAGGCACATTATTACATGTCTCAATTTCTTGAATACATTCTTGTATATTGATTATGTGCCCATCCGGAAATTTATGTTGATATTTCACGATATCACGACTCTGTAAAGGCAAAAGATACACTTTCCTCCCAGATGTTGCGTTTCGACGAAATAACAGCATTATATTACTAAATCCACGATACTTATATTAATCTAAGTATGGCAAAAACATATCATTAATATCATCAGGATTCATCGTGAGTGACTGATATTTACGTCCAGTATGTTTCATAAAGTATCCTTTCGTAACAATGAAAACATGATACATCAAACAATGATGCAAATATTTTATAATTATTTCTTAATTTTTGTCAATATTAAATTTTTGTAAATACTATTTTTACGCAAAAAATAAAGAAAAAGTCAAACACTTTTGTGAATTTTTTCGTGAAATTTTTCTTGATTTTACTGGGGTTTTTTGTATACTGACGCCATAATTTTCTTTTTTCGTGTGGACTTAACTAAACTTTTTGGCTCGCGATCGCGCGTGAAGCTTCTGGAAAAATTTGTCATCGAAGATATCGTTTCCCGCTCTACTAACGGGTTTTTTATCCGTGAATTGTGTCGTGATTTGGATGAGCAAATCAATGCAGTTCGTCGCGAACTCATCAATCTCGAATCGCTGGGGCTTCTCAAATCCTACGAAGAAAACAAGAAAAAATATTATATGCTCAACAAAAATTCGGGAATTTATCCAGAAATTTCTGAAATGTTTTTGAAGGCGTACGATGTTTTAACTCCGCTCAAACAATTTTTCAAGGGGCGCAAAACGCTTGATCTCGTGACAATTTCTGAAGCAATTGTGGATTTTCGTAACGAAAACACGAATAATATCGTCGACATTTTCATTATCGGGGATTTGGATCGCACCGAATTTAATCTTTTTTTGGAAAAAGTTTTTTTCGGCAAAAAAATCAAATACGCGATTATGTCACTCGAAGATTTTACCAATCGTCTCGAATACAACGACAAACTCGTACTCTCTATCTTGTCACAAAAAGGAAATCTCTTTTTACGCGACAAACTCAATATCGAAGAAAGTGTGGAAGCTCGACTTCGCGCTATAAAAATGTTTAATTAAATAAAATCCCTATTGGGATTTTATTTTTTTTCAAAATATTTGTATAAATAGCGTTTTGCGCGTTCAAGATTTTGCAAAACAACCTCATCATTTCCGGCACCAAGGGATTGCGGGTCAACTTGAAGGGAAAAAATTCCAGAAAAACTAATTTCTCGCAACTTGATAAGCAACGATTCAAGTGGCATCAAACCCTTTCCAGGAAACAATTTTTCGTCGCCCTCGCGTTTATCCGAAAGGTAGACAAATTCCATCGTCGAACCCAGCAAATAAAATGTTCGCATCAAGTCCACGCCACTATTTGGGTCAATGTTCGCGATAGAAAGAGCTGTGTGTTCGGTCATTTTTTTGATGGTTTCAGGGCGTGCATCACCATATGCAGCAATGATAAACATCCAAGTTTTTGGCGGCGCATTGATGACATTGAGTATCAAATTTTGATATTTTTGTTGCAAAATTTTCAAATGTTCACCGAACCAATCTTTTTCTTTTTCAGAGCGGTGTGGCGGGTGAATATTAACCATTTGAACGCCCAAATCAGCGGCCATTTGAAGCACAAATTCCAACTGATTCGTCGTAAGTTGTTTTTCTGGCATCGTCACACTCACGATTTTCACACCAAAATCTGCGGAAAGTTTTCGCAAATATTCCGCATTAAAAGTGTCAAATTCTGAAAAATCGATACAAAGGTCGATTCCGTCGTATTCCGATTTTTTCGCAAAATCAAAAATACGATGCAATCCATATCCTGCAAGCGATGAAGTCGAAAGTAAAAGCATAAAAATTATTTATGAGAAGCCAAAATCTCGTTGGTTCGTTGGTGAGTTTTTTCTTGTGTAAGGGAAGTTTTTGGGAATTTTTCTACAAAATAATCAATAATTCCAGAAAATTCGCGCGCTTCTTTTGAGAAATCTTGAATCGTAAAATCTGGATTCGCAAGATACGCGCACAAATCTTCGTACAAATCCTGCAAATGCAGAGCGTCCGTATCCAGAGCGGGCTGATGATTAGAAATCCCCATCCACGCCGTCACATTTCCATTCAAAATCATTTTCGCAAAATAAGTCGCGTCAATTTTTTTATTTGAAAAATCAGCCGACATCGGCGAAGAATCCATTTCCTGAGGCGTTTTTCCAAAAGCATCAAAAAAAGAATCATGAAAATCTACTGGATACAAAGCCCGCTGTTCAATAATTTCTTTAGAATTCATAATTTTTTAGAAAGAAAATAAGTACACATTCAGTGTAGCGTATTTTTTCTTTTTTTGCAAATTATTCGTCATTTTTTGGAGCGCCGACACGCATTTCCGCAAAGCGAACGATTTTTTGGTCAAGAATATTTTTAATCATTTTTTCATTTGCATTGAGACGCGATTTTCCACTTTTGATTTCGAGAAAAATAATTTCGCGCAAATCGCCATCCGAAAGTCCATCAAAAATAATATAATCCGTTCATTTTCCCACAAAAACCATGTCTTTGGGTGTGTATGGAAAATTGGGCATTGATGGCAAAATTTTTTCATAAATTTCACCCGTAATCGCATTTCGAGAGCCACGAACCGCGTCTTGACGAATTTTTTTCTCAATCCCCATTCGCTGAATTTGTACCCACAAAAACCCTATCACAAAGCCAAAAATAATCCCAATAATGAGCGTCACAATATCCATAAATTTGATTTATTTTGTTTTTCTATATAATATAAAATAATTTTCGTAAATCAAATTTTTATGCTGCTTGCCATCATCATTACTCGTGCTGAACTTCGTGATGCGCTCGTGAGTTTTGTCTCTGGAATCAAACAAACGCACTCGACCGATTCTGTGATTTTTTATCAAAAAAATAATTATATTTTTGTTTTTTCTGAAAATATGCCGATTCGCGATTTGTACGAAATGACGATTCGCGAATATCAGCCAGAAAAAATTATTTTAACAGATGTGGGGCGAAGTGTTGATGTGGATCACGAAATTGGTGACATTATTTTACCGAATATTTTTTTCAGTTTTCAAAAAGAAATTCTTGAAACAGAAATCACGAGCGAAAATCGTGACAATCTCATTGGAAAAGCAAAATTTTTAGAAATTTTTGATGAGCAAAAAGATTATTTTGTGGAGGATTATGGGCTTTCGGTTGGTGGGATTATCGTGGAAAATACGCCAAATGATGCGGAAATTTCTGGAAAACTCATGACGGTGTATGAAGCTGATGTGTATAGCGAAAATTCGACGACGGAAATTGTCGAAATTATGACCGAAAATCTCGTACCAACAGTTTTTCTTGTAGGAATTGTAAACGGAAAAATTGGTAAAAAAACGAGCGAAAATCCATACCAAATCGTCGCAGAAAATATGCTCACAACCATTCGTCTCTTGAATGATGAGGAAAATTTATAATTTTCCCATTTTTCATTCTTGGAGATTTCTTACAGATTTTTCATACAATTTCTTTATATTATAAAAATTTGTATGAAAAAATCTGCTCAACTCGAACAATTCTGGCAATGGCGCGCCGTCAAAGTACTTTGGCTTGTATTCATGGCGATACTTTGGATTATCGTAACGACTAAAATTGTGTGCCATTTTTACTGATATCAACACACACCTATACATTATGAATTTTCCCAACAAAATGGTTTTCATGATGTTTATTTGCAAGAAATCCCATATTTTCACGAATATACGCCTGAATCAAAATATCAAAAATTGTCTCTTGAATACAATTGGAAAGATATTTTCAAAAGCCTGTTTGCCATTTTCATTTTAACAGGCGGATTAGCACTCTGGACGATTATTATGCGAAAAACGCTAGAATATATTATTTTTGGAACAGAAAATTTTGAAGAAAATCAAGCAGAAAACATGGAAGAAAACCTTGAAAATAATGCCAGCGAATCAAAATTATTACCAGAAAAAACGGAAGATTCTCAAAAATAAAATCCCCAAAATGGGGATTTTTTGTGCTTCATGGAGCCACCATCGGGGCTTGAACCCGAGACCTCACCCTTACCATGGGTGCACTCTACCAACTGAGCTATGGCGGCATGGGCGCATTATAAAGATTTTTCCAAAAAAGCAAATTTTTCCAAAATAAAATCCCCAAATGGAGAAATTATTTTACTTCATTTTTGAGAGCACGACCAGCCAAAAAGCTCATCCAGATCACAAAAATAAACACAATGAGCGCCATAAATGGAATTGTCAAAAAATCAAATACCATTACACCAGTTGTTTGTACACACGAAGATTCAGGATCCGCAGAACAGCTTGCAGGAAGAATTTCCTGTGCTTTCAGAATCCATTTTTGCACGTGCATTGTATAGTGATATGCTGCAAATCCCGCCCCAATTGTCGCAAGTGTTCCAATCACGCGATGATTTCCTTTGATTCCAAAAATCAATAAAATCGCAACGATAATTTCAAGTGGGAACATAAAAATTCGTTGCCACCAGCAAAATTCACACACATTTAACCCGAAGCCATACTGATATGTCAAAGCCCCGAGAGTCGCTACAAGCGCTGCAAATCCTGCCATCCCAAGATAGGCTGAATATTTTCCACGAGCACTACATTCGCGTACTTTTTTTGAGAAAATAAACGCGATAATATGAAGAATTACGATTCCCAACAAAATGAGGCCGAGAGTTGCGAGCACAAACGAAAAATCATCAATATGTACGCCCAAGAAAATATCTGTTTCCATAAGTTTTTAAAAAAGACACGAAAATTCCCTAAATTTTTTAGGGAATTTGAATTAAATAGCGTAACGATAGAAAGCTACGATTGAGTCATTTCCGATGAAATCACCCACTGTTTGATCAGGATTCACTATGAATGGTTGAGTCAAAAGTGCATTTTCTTCACGGAATTTTTTCATTTTTCCTTCAATAATTTTTGAAAGAATGTCATCTGGTTTTCCAGCATTTTTTGGATCTTCTTTCATGATAGCAAGTTGAATATCTTTTTCTTTTGCCACCACTTCGTCAGAAATATCGTTCGGAGAAACAACCTGTGGGTTCATTGCTACCACATGCATTGCCACCTGCTTCAATTTTTCTGTATCAGTTCCAGCCTTTGCTACCACAACTGCTGCGTTTTTGAAGTTTGAGTGAACATATGAAGCGAGTACTTCACCTTCAATTTTTGAAAGTGTTTTGATCACCATATTTTCACCAACCTTCAAAGTGTATTCGGAAGCCTTCAATTCTTCAGCCTTCGCGATAGCTTCTTCATCAGAAGATGCTGCTTTTCGAAGGTCAATAAAGTGAGTAAGCATTCCATCGAAAGTTTCATTTCGAGCTACGAAGTCAGTTTCACATGTTACTACTGCAACATATGCTGTATTTCCGTCAGTTTCGATTTTAATTTTACCTTCGTTTGTTTCATTTCCAGCGCGTTTTGCTGCCTTCGCAAGACCTTTTTTACGAAGAAGCTCGATCGCTGCTTCCATATCTCCGTTGGCTTCTACAAGCGCATTTTTACAGTCAGACATTCCAACCCCTGTACGCTCACGGAGTTCTTTTACCATTTGAGCAGTAACTGCCATAAATCGTCAAAATTAAAAAATAAGAATTAGTTCTTTGGAGTGAAAAGAGGCTTAAGGAAAGATGCTTTTTCAATAAGCATATCCACATATTTCATAAGTTGAGGAATTTCAAATTTTTCTCCAGTATACGCTTTGTATGCACAGAAAAGCATTACCAAAACTACAAGCAATGATGCAAGTGAGAAAATAAATCCAATTACTGGAAGAATTGCCAAAATTCCCAAAATAATATCTACGAGAACAAGACCAAAAGCTTGTTTCATGTAGAATACTACAAATTCTGTTTTTTTTGCCATAAAGTGTGGAGCGAAGAAAATAATAGCACCAACGGCTGCAGACATTTTTTCCTGAGAGTCTGTAATTTTTGGAGTAGTCATAATAAAAAAGAAAAGGAATAAAAATTTTAGTAAAAATTATACTGCTTTTTTACGAGGAGTAAAAGCTTTTGTTTTGTTAGAAGGCTTTTTTTCATCAGCTTTTCGAGTTTTGATAGAAGACTTCAATTCTCCAAGCATGAAAGCAAGAGATTTGATAGAATTTACATTACAAGGCACGAAATAATCAGCTTTATCAATATCACCAGTTGAACCAAGAAGTGCTACAGAAGGGATCTTAAGAGTCTGAGCTTCCGTCAAGGCAAGATCTTCGTAGTGTCCATCAATCACAAGAATCAAATCTGGAACACGACGCATTTCTTTTACACCAGCGTATGCAGTTCGAAGTTTTTCAAGTTCTTTCATTTTTACGGCCTTTTCTTTTTTTGTAAGGCTATCAAGCATTCCGCTTTCAAGATCGCGTTCAAGTTCAGCGTAGTAACCGATTCTTTTACGGATTGTAATAAAGTTTGTAAGGAGTCCTGGAACCCATTTTGAATTCACATAGAAATGTCCTGTTGCAGTTGCAAGCGCTTCTACAAGGTCTTTTGTTTGGATTTTTGTACCAACCAAAAGTACAGATTTTCCACGAGAAGTGTAATCTTCGAGAACTTTTTTCGCTTCTTCAAGCTTTTCAGCTGTTTTATAAAGATCGAAAACATGAACTCCGTTCTGGATTCCAAAAAGATAATCGCGCATTTTTGGCGACCAAAACTCACGCTTGTGCCCGATGTGCACCGCGTTTTCAAGCATACTCTTAACGAGATTTGACATAGAGAAAAAAATAAAAAAATAGTCCTTGCGAATATTTTTCAAAAAGATTCAGTATTAAAATTATGTCTATTTTAACAGGAAAATCTTCATTTTTAGAAAAATATTCCACCAAATTTCATAATTCCGAAAAATGGCTTATGAGCATTATATAGAATTTTTGTAAAAAGCAAGCGTTTTTTTAAAATCGGGATTTCGTGAGGTTTTGAATACTAAAAAATGTCTTGCAAATTTCTGGATTTTTTTTAGAATTTGTGCATGAAAAAAATTGCAATTATTGGTGGTGGACCAGCCGGAATGATGGCGGCAGCAAGCTTTTTGGAAAGCATTAAAACGACTGATTATGAAGTTCATATTTTTGAAGCCAACAAGGATTTGGGACGAAAATTGGTAATTTCTGGCGGTGGACGATGCAATGTGACGACTGGAATTTTTGACAAAAAAACGCTTGCAACCAAATATACTCGCGGATTTGATTTTTTAGAAACGGCGTTGGGCGAATTTTCTCCAAAAAAATGTAAAAAATGGTTTGAATCACACGATTTGCCACTCAAAGTCCAACCTAACAATCGAGTTTTTCCTGTTTCTGATGATGGAAATGATGTGCTCGCAGTTTTTGAAAAAATTTTTAAAAATAATTCCAAAGTATTTTTGCATTTTCGTGAAAAAATTCAAAATATCGAAAAACATTCTGAAAAATTCATAGTCACAAGCACCAATCTTACTCTGGAAGCGGATTATTGCGTTATTGCGACCGGCGGAAATGCGTATCGGCACACTGGTTCAACGGGTGATGGCTATGCGTTTGCAAAAAATTTTGGTCATCAAATCACGACGCTCGGCCCTTCCTTATCAAGTTTTTTGATTCAGGAAGAATTTCTCAAAAAAATTTCTGGAACAACACTTTCTGACGCGAAAATTATTTTTACTCACGAAAACGAGCCAAAAAATCTCACGGGAAGCCTTTTGTTAACGCATTTTGGAATTTCTGGGCCACTTACTTTTATGCTTTCATCTCACTTGGCATGGTCAGAAATTACCGAACAAAAAATATTTTTGGCACCGATTGCCACGATGGATTTTGATGATTGGAATGCTTTTTTGAAACAAAAATTTCAAGAACATCCGAAGAAAAAAATTTTTTCTATTTTGCACGAAAAATTATCAGAAAAATTCTGCGATGCACTCATTCATGAATTTTTCACTGATTTGAAAGATATTTTTGTGGGTGGAATTTCCAAAAATGATCGCGAAAAAATTGCTAAAATCTTGGGTGATGGAATTAGTATTACACTTCTGGAACGACGACCATGAGATGAGTTCGTGACAGCTGGCGGCGTAGATACTTCAGAAATTTCCTCAAAAACAATGGAATCCGCGCTTTGTGAAAATCTGTATTTTGCTGGCGAAATTCTGAATATAGACGGCTATACTGGAGGATTTTCGCTCCAAATTTGTTGGTCAACTGGCTTTGTGGCTGGACGAGTTATCGCTCAAAAAATCTCAAAAAAATAAATCCCTTTCGGGATTTTTATTATTTTAAGTCAGTTGCGTAGTGAATTGCAAGGTAATATGTACCATTTTTTTCAGCAAAACCAAGTCCCATTTTTTGGAAATTTGGATTTACCATCGTGCGATAATGTACGCCATTATATGCTTTTTCTGAAAGGAAAAAATTATATGTTTTACGAATGGAATCAATCGCCGCTTGGGTACAATCGCCATGAGAACAACGGAATGCGCCAAATCCAAGATTTTCTGTATGCTTTGAACGATTGAGAACAATAGCATTTACACCGCGTTCAGTGAACCATTTATCAATAGCACCAAAATTATAACAACCATAATTTGTCGCACCGATACATCCGTCACCTGGGCGGCCATGCGTCGTGTATCCGCGATCGCGAGAGAATTCTGCCCATTCTTGAGCGGTTTTCCCAAGCATATGATGCGTAGAGTATGGAGCTAGTCCTTTCTCGGAGCGGAGTCCATTCACCCAACCAAGCCATGCCTGTTCCACGCGAGCCATATCAACATTTCCAACCGTGCGAGATTCAGGAGAATAATTCACAGAAACTGCCGGATTATCAGCTGATACGGAAGCAATCGGCGCATTGGATTGTCCATTGATAGGATTGCGATAAACAACACGAGAAAGCGCCTCATTTCGAGCCTGTTCATCAATTTGTGGTTCAGAAACTACATTTGTCACAGCACTATTCAAAGCACGCATTCGTTCCTGATTTTTCGCTCGAATTTCCGCAAGACGAGCATCTGCTTCAGCACTACGACGATTTGCTTGCACCTGAATATCAACCTGTGTCTGATAATTCATTTGGCTTTCAAGCGATGGTCTGAGCATTTGCGCAGAAACCTGGGAAGTCATAAAAATCGACCCCAAAAGGATCATTGGTATGTATTTTTTATTTTTCATAAAGGTAAATTACAAAATACAAAATTAGTTTAGCACAAAATTTTCAATTTGTAAAGTTTTTTCACAATAAAAAAATTTAATGTCAAGTAATCAATTTTATATGGGCCTCATCGAAATTTTCTTGATTCATTGTATGGAAATGATTTTTTTGTCAAATTTTTCTTTTTTGGAACTCTTGATTTTCACAGGAAAATTTTTATAATATTCACATCTCATCTGGTAGTGGACTGGTTCCAATTCGAGGAACCCGATCCAAACCATGATGAGATTTTTAAAAAATCAAAGAAAAAATTGACTTTTAAAATTTTTGTATAATATAGTCAGGACGATACAAATTTTTAGCCCCATAGTTCAATGGTTAGAGCGACGGTCTCCAAAGCCGCAGATCTGGGTTCGATTCCTAGTGGGGCTGCCAAACAGGTTTTTAAAATCTCCTTATCGGAGATTTTTTGTTGTGTATTTTTCAAAAAAATCCCAAACGGGATTTTAAAATTCTTCCACAAAATCTACCGCATCAACGGCGCGCTCGATTTCATAAAATTTTTGTTGTGATTTTTCAAATTTCAAATCAACCTGACCAATGGGCCCATTACGATTTTTTCGAATGAGCACATTCGTCACGCCAGGCGTTTCAGAAAATTCATTATAATAATCATCACGATATAGCATCGCAATAATATCGGCATCTTGTTCGATGGAGCCCGATTCACGCAAATCTGACATCACAGGACGCTTGTCTGGGCGGCTTTCAAGCTGACGGGAAAGCTGGGAGAGTGCAATAACTGGAACATCCAATTCACGCGCGAGCGATTTGAGACCACGAGAAATCTCAGAAACTTCCTGCACACGATTGAGTGAGTTTCCATTCGACATGAGCTGCAAATAATCAATCACGATGAGGTCAAGCCCAGATTCCATCTTGAGGCGACGTGCCTTTGATTTGATGGAAGTGAGCCCCTCCCCTGCTGGCGAATCATCGAGATAAATTTTGGAATGTGAAAGCGTCTCAAGCGCATCTCCCATTCGCGCAAATTCATCCTCAGTCAATTTTCCTTTTTGTAACTTCCAGCTATCAACCGCCATTGCCGCTGCAATAAGACGATCGGTCAACTGTTCTTTGGACATTTCCAGAGAAAAAATAGCAACATGACGATTTTTTTTGGCGACATTTTGTGCAAAATTGAGGGCAATCGCAGTTTTACCCATAGATGGACGCGCCGCAACAATAATCAAATCTCCGCGCTTGAATCCACCCAGCTTTTCATCAAAACTTTTGTAGCCCGTACTGATCATATTTCGCTGAACCAGCTCTGGATCAGCATGAATGGCTGCAAATTCTTCGTAGCGATTATTGAGAATCTCACGAATTGGCACCAATTTATTCTGAATAAATGTCTGCGTTACGCCAAAAAGCGCCTTTTCAGATTTTTCCAAAAGCTCAGAAGTGTCGCTCACTTCGTCATATCCATGCATAATAATCTCGTTTCCTGCACGAATCAATTTTCGCAAAACAGATTTATTTTTGACGATTTGCGCGTACTGAAAAATATTCGCACTCGAAAAAACGCTCGTCATCAATTCAGCCAAAAACTGGTTTCCACCGATGGATTCCAATTTTTTTTGATCATCAACAATTTCACGAACGGTAATCGAGTCGATTGGACGATTGCTTGCGTATAATTCTTGCATCGCGCCATACACGATAGAATGGGCTGGATCATAAAAATCATCACTTGCAAGCAAGTTGGCGACATGCAACATCGCATCTTTATCAATAAGAATTGAGCCGAGAACTCATTTCTCGGCTTCAATACTATGTGGTGGAATAGTGAGTGCCACTGTTTAAAAATTATAAATTATCCTTCAATTGCTCAGAAATTTTTTGCCATTTCTTCTTCGGCTCTGAGTTTTTCAATGTATTGACCAATTTCTGGCGCATCGTATGGAGAAAGATTTTTGAGTTTCGTAAGTGTCTCGATAGCTTCTTTTCGCTTCCCAAGAACAATTTGCGATTCTGAAAGCAAAGCGAGCATATCTTTGTCCATCGGCCATTTTTTGAGATACAATCGTGCGTACTGATATACATCAGACATATCATTGAGCTCGCGCGCAAGATTGGTCAAAATATAGAGCGCATTTTCTTCATCGCCACCAAGCGTCAAGATTTTTTTGTAAATCTCGTAAGCGATTTCGGTTTTTTTGGTAATAATGAGATTGTTGGCTAAATGTTTCAAAATTTCCTCGTCCTCTGTGTGCGCCAACGCCAAATCTTTGTAGACGATTTCTGCTTTGTCAAAATGCTTTTCTGCTTCATAAATTTCACCCAAAAGCAAGTTGAGTTCGCGATGATCTTTTTTGAGAGAAAGTCCTTCTACAATGGCAGAACGCGCCTCAGCAATCATTCCTCGAGCTATTAATGTTTTTGCCTGATTGGTAAGTTCATACAATTTTTCTACGTGCGGATCTTCTTTTGGTTTTGATTTTTCTTCAATAATTTCTTTCACGCTTTCGTGAGATTTTTGAAGTAACTCCTCAGTGCGATCAGAAGTTTTTGGTTCTTCCGTTTTTTCATCTTGTGAATCTTCTGAATCGTTTGAATCTGCTGACGCCTCTTCTGTTTTTTCTTCTTTTACTTCAAAAAATTCATCCGATTCTTGTTCGATTTCCTCAAATGTTTTTTCGGCATTTTCTGGATTTTCGTGAATTTCTTCTGCTTGTTTTTCAGATTTTTCTGCTTCTGACTCAGAAATTTCTTCTATTTCATCAACCACATTTTCAGTCTGGACATTCTCTGAAGCCTCGATTTTCTCATTTTCCACAACAATTTCCTCAATTTTTTCCTCATCATCAACATTATTTTCTTCATAATTTTCCGTATTTTCGACTTCTTTTTCTTCAATGATTTCTTCTTTTTCTTTTTCAGGTTCATTAGAATGTTCACCATCCTCAATTTGTTCCTCTGTCGTTGTCTCGTGAGCAGAATTTTCAGCTTTATCTTCTGTCGCTTCTTCCGTTTTTTCTTCAATATTTTCAGACTTTTCATCCAATTCTTCTGCAGTTATTTCTTTCTGAACATCCTCATCAGCGATTTTCTCAATTTTTTCAATAATTTCTTCGTCGCTACTTATCGTTTCGTTATTTTCTTGAATTTCAAAATTTTCTTCCTCCTCTTGCAAATTCTGTTCTGCTTCACGAATTTTCTGGATAATTGGTGAAATTTTTTCCTCTTCTGCTTCTTTTGCCTCGTCTTCGGCGATATCAGAATCAACATTTTCTGGCTCATCCTGCACTTCCTCAATATTATTATTTTCTTCATTTTCCTCTGAAACCTCCTCCATTATCTCATCTTTTTCGTTGTTCATTTCTTCATCAAACTCGTCTATCATTTCTTCATCAATTTCTTCTTTTTCATCATTATTTTTGTCCAAATTTTCATTTTCCTCGATTTTTGCGTCTATTTTTTCTTCTATATTTTCCTCGTTTTTTTCTTCTACTTCTTCACTTCCTTTTTCTTCATTTGTATCATTTTCAGAAACATTTTCCTCATTATTATCAGCCGCTTTTTCTTCTTCATTTTCTGGATTTTCCTCAGCTTTTTCTTCAATTTCCTCAAGCGTAATTGGCGGTGGAAGCTCTTTTTCTTCTTCGTGGAGATTTTCGGCTTGTTCACGTTTTTTCAAAATATCCAAATCACGAGCCTGAAGCTTTGCATCGCGCTTATTTGGGCCAAAAACTCGAATAATTCGTTCAATATATTGATACAAATACGATAAAAGAATTATCGCAGCAACTACGACAAAAATCATCACCAAAATGGCTTCAAACCGAGCAAAAACGCTTGTGAAAAAAATTTCCATAATTTTTTAAAAAATGATTTGGAATAATATAGGGAAAAACAAGATTTTTGCAAGTAAATTTGCGCGTACGAGAACGAAAAAAACTTTTTTAAATAAAAACTTGATTTCTCGCGAAAAATATATATACTTCATCGCGTTTTTAATTCGTGTCATTATTTTATGTCAAATACTACGCTTATCAATGCTATTCAGGCAGATGCAAAAAAGGAAACTCAGAAATTCCGTACTGGTCAAGAAGTAGAAGTACACCAGATTATTAAGGATGGTGACAAGGAACGTATCCAGAAATTCCGCGGTCTTATCATCTCAACTCGTGGAGCTACTCCTCTCGATACTATGATCACAGTTCGTGCTGATATGGATGGAATCGGAATTGAAAAGATTTTCCCAGTAAATTCTCCATTCATTCAGAAAATCGACATTCTTCGTCAATTCAAGGTTCGTCGTGCTAACATCGGTTACATCCGCAATCTTACTGGTAAAGCTGCTCGTTTGAAAGAAATCAAATAATTTTTCCCCGTTTCGGGGATTTTTTATTGTTCCGCAATTTTTTCCAAAGATTTTTCTCAGGACTTCAAAAAATTCAAAAAAATATTTTCACAAAAATGATAAAATTTTGCAAAATTTGGCAGCAAAATCCCTTCAAATTTTTCTCTCTTTTTTCTAAAAATATATTACAAAATAAATATATTTTTTGTCAATTTCTCTTGTATCAAATTTGTGTTCTTGCTATAAATTTTGAAGAAAAAATCAAGTAAAAATTCAAAAATTTTCTCCTGATTCGTGCTTTTGCTGATGCCATTGCCAACGCGATATTTTTTGACCAAAAAAAATGTACAAATATTCGTGTCAAACTTTTTTTAAACTTTGACTTTCTCAGATTTTTGACTAAAAAGGATGCATAAATTTTTGAAATATTTTTATGTCTTCATTCGACTTTGCTCATCTCGAAAAATCCGTAATTGAAATGTCAAAAATTATTCGAAAACCAGATTTTCTGACGTATTTCAAAAAGTTTTCACTCGTTGATGCAACCGACTCGCAGGTGACATTGGGCGTGTTTTCTGCATTCCATAAAGATAATCTTTCAAAAAAATTCTATTCTGAAATCAAACAAGCCATCAAAACTGAACTTCCAAGTGTGGAACTTGTGGATTTTGTGGTTGATGATCGCATCGAAACCCGCCCAGAAACGGAAGTGGTGGATTGCCGTATGCTTCTCAAAAAAAGCGAAAAACAAACAAAAAAAGAACAAGTGCAGGGCGTGGAAGTGGTTCAAGGAATCAATTCTCGCATTATTTCCGACCGATATCAGCTTTCCAATTTTATCGTTGGACCTTCTACACAACTAGCGCACGCAGCCTGCGAAGCGGTTGCTCGTAAGCCTGGTGCTTCATACAATCCCCTGTATTTGTACGGGAATGTAGGACTTGGAAAAACACACTTGCTCCAAGGAACTGCCAACGCTATTCGCAACAAGCAAAAAAATCTTCGCGTTGTCTATACAACCACTGACAAATTCATCACGGATTATGTTTCTTCAGTAAAATCTCATTCTGTGGATAAATTGCAGGACAAATTCCGTCAAGTAGATGTACTTGTTTTGGATGATGTGCAATTTTTGGCAGGAAAAAAACAAACACAGGAAGCACTGTACAATATTTTCAATATTTTGTACGAAGCGGGGAAGCAAATTATTTTGTCTGGTGATCGTCCACCAAAAGAATTAACAGAACTTGAGGCTCGCCTTCAGAGCCGCTTCGAATGGGGAATCACCGTTGATGTTGGCGCTCCTGACTACGAAACGCGCTTGGCAATTTTGCAAGAAAAAGCTCGCGCACGAGAATTTTTGCTTCCACAGGATGTAGCAGAATTTATCGCAGAAAATGTCACTGAAAATGTTCGTGAAATCGAGGGCGTACTCAATCAGGTTATTGCTGAATATGATCTTCGTGGAACACCTCCAACCGTGGAAAATATCGCGATGCGTTTGTCAAAATTAGCAATCACGCCATTGACAGCCTCCACAACCACTTCTCGAACGCTTCGCCCAACAGCAACATGCAGTTATGAAGATTTGATTCAGACAGTTTCTTTGCATTTTGGCGTAGAAATTCGCACTCTTCTCTCTGAAGACCGCCGCAAGGAAAATATGATTCCACGCCAAGTAGCAATGTATTTGCTCAAAAATCGTCTCAATTTCACGTATGAACGCATCGGAAATATTTTTTCTGGGCGCAATCATACCGCGGTGATGTATTCTTGCAAAAAACTCGAACAAATCATGAAGAAAGATCAGCAAGTCGTTCATGAACTCAATATTATTCGTGACAAACTCGGCATTTAAAAAATCTCCCAAAAGGAGATTTTTATTTTTTTATGAGATAAACAAATAATCCATAGGCCGCAGCCGCATATGGCAAAAATAATATATTATTACCGTTGGAAATTGAATAATTATAGATCGCATGAATAAGTGTCGCGCCCAAAATTCCCAGCAAAAACCACGCAAAATAACGAATTGAGCCAAATTTTTCGCCAAGCGATTTCCACCAAACGAGCGTACAAATCAAGGACGAGAGCAAATGAACTGAAAATACAAAAATCGAACGAAAAATAGAAAGCCCCACGGTCGTTCCGTGTGCGAAAAAATATAAAATATTTTCCACAAAAACAAATCCAAGAACAACACAAAAAGTAAAAAGCGTTAAATCTCTGAGCGAAAAAGAAAAACTTTTTCCGAGCAATCCCAGCACGCTAAAATGTTTGGAAATTTCTTCAAAAAATGCCGGAATAAAAATCGTCGCAAGAATCCCACCCAAGACAAAACTTCCCGTGAGAATTTTTGAAATGACAATGAGAAAAAGAAACATACAAAGCATCCCAAGTAAATGCAAGAGACTTACGCGTCGCAAAAATTTGGCGGAATACTGCGAACCAAAGTTCGTGAGCAGCGCGATAACCGCATAAAAAAATCCCAGAAACAAGGCAAAAAAAATCGTGTATGAGATAATTTTTGTCTGTGAAAAATATTTAAAAAACACAAAAACCGCACTGACCGAGATAAGCCCAGAAAAAACTCCCGTCCAGAATTTGAGGCGCACATCGGGAGAATTTTCACCGAGCAATTTGAGTGCGTACGCCCAAAAGTAGACAGGAAATAAAGCGATAACAATCGTGATGAATGCGTTCACGAGGTTCATTATTTTTTCCTGATAAATTCGTAATTACCGATTGTAAAAACTCGATTCTGTTTTTCAGCAGCATTTTTCTGAACTTGCTGAATGCGGAAAGAAAATGCCAAAACATTAATTCCTATCGCAATGAAGAAAACGCCGATAATAATCGCAATAAGTTCTGGAAAAAGAATTACAGAAACTCCGAAAAAAATCAAAAATGCACCGATAAAAGTCATAAAGATTATTGTAAAAGTCTAAAAATATCTATCCCCGCCACATATATCATAAAGATAAGCAGTAAAATAAACCCAAGAGAATTGATAATTTGTTCTCCTTTCAGGATTTTTTCACGAGAAAATCCGAGTCGCTTACCCACGCTATAGAGCGTTGTAAAGAGCATTCGTCCGCCGTCAAGCGCTGGGAATGGCAAAATATTCATCACTGCGAGATTGATAGAAAGCAGTGCTACAAAAAGTAAAATCACTGATATTGGCAATGCGTGTTCCACCATCATTACGAAGGCATTTCCCATACCAATCGGACCAGAAAGATTTTTCTGAGCAGCCGTTCGCTCAGCATCATCTTTTGGAAAAAAGAGTGCTCCAAGCGTTTTCTTCACGAGCTTGAAGGTCAGCATTGAAGCATGATATGTCTCCTCTACTCCAAGTTGCATCGCATCAATAATTCCTGTTTTTTTGGAAAAATCCTGATTTAATTCGAGCGATTTGTAGAAAATTTTTGTACCGATTTTTCCATTTTCTGGGCGCACCGCAATTTTCTGAATTTTGCCATCACGCAAAATTTCAAAATCAAGATTTTTATTTTTAGCAATAATCTCGACCAAATCATCTGTATCGACAATTTTTTGACCATTTACCGAGATGATTTCGTCATTTTCACGAAGTCCTGCTTTCTGAGCAATAGAATCTTCAAGCGGCTCAATCGCCACATTGGAGCGCTTTACAAAGCCACTTTCAAGACTTTCCTCAAACGATGGCAAGAAAAAGGAATGCGTCGGACCAATATCCATCGGAATAACCGTGAGCGGTTTGGCACCAACCAAAAACATTCCCGTAAAAATCGCCCACGCCAATACAAGGTTCATCACTACGCCCGCCACCAAAACAAGAAGTCGCTTGGGAAGCGATTTTGACATAAAGGCACCATCAGCAAATGCGGAAGATTTGGAAAAATCCTCGCCATCGATGCGGACGAATCCGCCAAAAGGCAATGCATTGAAGGTAAAATCCGTTCATTTTTTGTCGGTGAAAATTTTTTTAATTTTGGGCGGAATGCCGAATCCAAATTCCAAAACTTTCATACCCGTCATTCTCGCGGTGATAAAGTGTCCAAATTCATGAATCATTACCACCACGAAAAATACTATTATAGTCAGTAAAATTCCAAGAAAAATATTCATATATTATTTGTCAGAGTTTTTGATTTCGAGTGGAATATGTTTTTTCTTCCACGCTTCGACGATATTTTTTTCATCACTGGAACGCAAATCGATCGGTACACCATCAGAAAGTGTTGCATCCAATTTTTCGATATAATCCTTCGTGATAAAATTTTTCCCATTGGTATCAAGATGATTACGCACCACTCAGGAAAGCGTATCCACAAGCACTTCAAAAGGCTCGCGATCATCAGGGCTTTCTGATGGTTTTTTTGGCTGCGTCGCATCCTGAAGGTATTGTACTATTTCTTTAGGAAAAGCCGCGGAGGTCAGTGTATGATGTTCGTCGCCCGCCAAGTGAATCCGCACATCAGAAATTCCCGCCACCGAATATAGCCACGAAGGCGTGCGAACCTCGATTGATTCTATTTTTTCGTATCCAATATACAAAAGTTGCGGCGTGAACCATTTCCAGCGCATTTCAACAAGTGTTCGATCCGTCGCAATCCACACATCCAGATACCAATCGAAAATTTTGTACAGCAGAATAAAATACACCAAAAATAAATACGCGTGAATATAACTACGATCCGCGATGATTTTTTGTAAATCAAAAACATTATAATAATACAAAAAAGTTGGGATAATCAGCGCAAAAAATACCCAAATCAAAAGATCTTCAATAATCACAAAAAAATGCCGATGAAACACTTTTTCGATTTTTTCGTCGTCGTTGATGTGCTGCTCAAAAAAAAGCGTATCAAAATTTGCCATATACGATATTATAAGGAAAAATAGCACTTGTGCAAAAAAGTTTTTTCTTTTTTTGAAAAAAGATTTGACAAAATAAAAATTTTTCGTTAAATATTAATTACTGCACGATTGCGGGACACAGGGTCTCGCAGGGAGGTAGTATCCTTCTTATATAATGAAAGGAAAAGCGTCATGTTGGACAGATACAACTTAGACGAATTCACCCCAATGGAAAGAGTTACCATTCTATTGGATAGTGGTTTACACCTTGAAAGACCTGATCTCACCTTTTTGACCGAAGAAGTATCGGACCCCAAAGAAAGAAAGAAAGAAAGGAATTAGCTCGTATCATACAACGCTCAAATATATCCCTAAGCGAAGGGGCTCAGACGTTGATTGATGCGATTCTAAAACAAGGGTAAACTAGTTTTTAACCTCAAACTGTCAAGAGGTGTGCTGATAAAGCTACACTTCTTGACATATCAATATACTGCCCACTGGGGCAGTGTTTGAATGCAAAAATAATTTTTCTAAAAAAATTTGACAAAAACGAATTTTTTCGTTAAATGATACCAGTGCTGGGATGTGGTGCATGTTGCTATCGCGCGAAAGGCAATGTAACCAAGGAGATTCGCATGAAAAATGCAACACCTTCGAAGGGCGGCGCGCTCGCCCAAACGCTTGTTCTCATCGAAAAGGGCGAACCGATTAACCTCGGAAGCGTGACTTTCTTAAAAACAATTCAGGATTAGGATCTAAAAAAGAAACTGATTCAAAAATTGTATTACTCAGAACTCGAGAAATCCGGAAATTTAACCCGGTATTTTCAAGAATTTTTGGGTCTAAGAAAGCCAAAGGAAAAAGAACGGCGTGAGTGGGCTCATCCCTACTTATGTTCGGACTAATCCTTTAAAACCGAGGAAAGCGTCACACAAGATGCTTTCCTATAAGAAAAAGTCGTCCTCTTGAGGGCGATTTTTTAGTTTTGAAAATATTTGACAAAAATAAAATTTTATCTAAAATATCAAAGATGTTCGTTTCCGCATTCGACGGATGAAATAGGGCGCAAGCCGACGAGCAGAAAAAGGACTTTGTATGTGTAGTACAAATAATTTGGGACCCATTGGGCAGGCCTCGCAGATTCTAGTCAATGAGCAATTGGATGCGCAGCTGTATAGTGCACCCAATTACAATGCTCCAGAATTAGCGGAGCTATTGATGAAACTGCAAGCTCAGGACTCGGGGTTTTGCTCTTATTTTCTCCGGAGTATTGGAGACAGGAGCTCTTATGGGTGTCTATTAGCGCTCAAAAATCTCTCGGTCGAAAGACAAGTACAATTACTGCCGATGTTTAATATAAGCAGTTTCTCACACTATTCGATGTCTGAATGTGCGAGCATTCTGCAAAATTGGTCACCCAAAGAACGGCAATATTTTTTGCAAGCCATTGATTCGGATGGGTTGTATGCCTTATTTCGCAGAATTATCGTGAATGAAAGCAAAAAAATGCTGTTAAGTGGAGTATCGGATGAGGGACGAGAAGATATCCTAAATCGTCTGGATACGCTGACGAGAACTGTCTATCTTATCAGAGAGGCAAAGGTTGGCGCCAAGCATGATTCAAGTGATTTCAGTTATTTGGATCGTGAAATTTCGCCCAAAGTCCAGTGGGCCGCAATATTCTCACTCCACGAGAGAAAAGAATTTTTCTCTCACAATGCACAAATATTTTTCTTAAACTTCGTTCCATGAAATAGTGGAATCGAATAAGAGAGCTATATTTGTAAAAAAGCCACTCGCGAGGGTGGCTTTTTATTGGTTTAAAATTATTTTGCATCTGTCCAAGTTTTCCCTTCCCCAATATCAACCAAAATTTTTACTTCACGCATATTTTCAGGGATTTTTCGCAAATTCTGAATTTCAAAAACACGCTCCATTGAATCACGAATCAATTGTTCAAAAATCTCTTTTTCCGCTTCTGGAACATCAAAAACCAATTCATCGTGCACTTGCAAAATCATTTTTCCTTTTAGGCTTTTTTCAGAAATTTTTTGAAAAATATCCACCATCGCAAGCTTGAGAATATCGGCCGCTGTCCCCTGAATCGGCATATTCATCGCCTCGCGTTCCGCAACTGAGCGCATTGTTTTGTTAGCATCGTTGAGTGCGGGAACAAATCGTTTTCGTCCAAAAAAAGTTTCTACAAATCCATTTTTTCGACCATCTTCCAAAAGTTTGTCATAAAAATTTTTCACGCCAGGATATTTTTCATAAAAGGCATCAACATATTTTTGTGCTTCCCAAGGCGAACATTCGAGTGTTTTGGCAAGCCCAAAGCCCGTGATTCCATAAATCACGCCAAAATTCACGCTTTTGGCGATTCGGCGCTCTGTCGGTGAAATTTCACGATCACCAAACAAAAATTTAGCCGTGCGCGTGTGGATATCTTCATCGTTGATGAAAGCCTCTAGAAGGCCTTTATCTTGCGATAAAAAAGCTAAAATTCGAAGCTCAATCTGCGAATAATCCGCCACCAACAATGTGTTGCCAGGCGACGCAATAAAGCATGATTTGATTTCATTAGCATATCCATCGCCCGTCGGAATATTTTGCAAATTCGGATCGCTCGAGCTCATCCGGCCAGTCGTCGTACCAAGCGAATCATAATTTGTATGAATACGATTGTCACGCAAATCCACCACCTTCAAAAGCCCGTCAACATAGGTCGATGAAAGCTTGGAAAGTCGGCGATATTCGAGAATTAGGCGTGCCACATCGTGGGTTTTTGCGATTTCTTCAAGCACATCAGTATCCACCGAAAAACCCGTTTTATTTTTTTTGATAGGCTTGATGCCGAGTTTTTGAAAAAATAAAACCTGCAATTGTTTTGGTGAATTGATATTGATGCGTTCTCCAATAATCTCAAAGATTTCTGATTCCAAAGCGGAAATATCAGCACGAATTCGCGTGCGAATATCTTCCATTTTTGCCACATCAAAACTCACGCCCGTGCGTTCCATATCGTACAAAACCACAGAAATTTGATTTTCAAGCGACAAAATATTTTCTAAATTTTTTTCAGAAATTTCTTTTTCAAGCGACGATTTTTTGGCTAATTGCTCCAAAAAATACGCTTTTTCAGCATCGGACAAAACCGCAAAAGTCTGGGCAAATTCTTGATCAACAAGCGTTTCGAGATTTTTTTTTCAAAATTTTGGCAGCAAAAGGTGCATCGCGCGAAAATCGCAAAATTTTGGGGAGATTTTTTTCATGCAAAAATTATAGAAATAATGCGGAAAAATTCAAATTTTCTTGATTTTTTTTTCGATTGCATACAATATTCGCATGCCTACAAAAAAAATTTATACCAACACGCTCGCGCAAATCGCCTGAAAAGTGATGACGGGCCTGATTTCGATTTTTCTCATCAAAATCGTATCCGATTATCTGGATACGAGCGGCTATGGAATGTACTCAAAAATCTATAATTATCTCTCAATTTTTGCGGTTTTGGCAGACTTGGGGCTCTATACGATCAGCGTTCGCGAAATGTCGCAAGTACATGACAATCCGGAGAAATTGGAAAAAATTTCTGGAAATATTTTATCATTGCGCACACTTTCTGGATTAATAATTATGTTTTTGGCGCTTGGAATCGGATTTTTCATGGAATGATACAATTCTCCAGCGGCACTGATTTCTATTTTTATTGTCTCAATTTTTACACTGCTTGGACTGATTCATAGTTCCATTATGAGCTATTTGCAAGCAATTCTCAGAACAGAATTTAGCTTTATTGCCAATACGGCTGGCAAATTGGCAGCATTTGGACTGGTGGCACTTTTTGCCTACGGACTTTTTCCTAAAAATTCTGTATCACCAGAATTTGGCCTCATAATGGTATTTCTTGCGGGATTAGCAGGAAATCTCGTAATGACAGGACTTATCTTTTGGCACGCAAAAAAATTCCACAAAATCCGTTTTTATTGGGATTCTGAGTATATCAAAAAAATTCTCAAAATGTCCATTCCATACGGAATTGCGTTATTCTTGGGAGTTATTTTCTTCAAAGTGGACACACTTTTTTTGTCGCTCATGGAAGATGTGTCCGTATCTGATGCGATTATCGGGATTTATAGTATTCCGATGAAAATCGTGGAAGTGGGCATGATGTATGGAACGATTTTTCTGAACAGTTTTTTGCCGGTTTTGACAGCTTCTATTAGCGAAAATCGCGTTACTGATACCAAAAATCTTTCCCTCAAATGATTTGAATTACTTTTTGGTTTTGGTGTGGGAATTTCAGTTTTTCTCGCATTTTTTGCCGAAAAAATCATTCCGCTTATTAGTTCAGAAAGTTTTTTGGTACCAATCAATGGCGCAAATTCTGTGGATGTGATGCAAATCGTGGCGTGGATATTTTTATTTTATTTTATCAGCTCGCTCGCCAATTATATTCTCATCGCCAAAAATGAGCAGAAAAAAATTATTTATGTGAATCTGTTTATCGCGCTCGCCAATATCATTGGAAATCTTGCCGTAATTCCGTTTTATTCGTTTATTGGATCCGCAGTTGTGACGCTTGTAAGCCAAATTCTACTCGTGATGATTTCGTTGTTTTTGGTGCGCGATACGCTTCATTTTAAAAAAATGCTTACAAAAAGCGTGCTTCTCCTCGTAGCGGGACTATTCTCAGGATACCTTGCATTTATGGCGATAAATTTTTTCGCAACCAAATCACTCTTTTTCTCGCTCGCAATCAGTGGAAGTATTTTTGGAATCGTGTATTTGGGACTTTGGTGGCTGATTCGAAAAATTTCATAAAAAAATCTCTCAATCGAGAGATTTTTATTTTCGTGGATCCGTTCCTTTAATAATCATTTCAACCTGTGTTCCTGTTTTTTTATCAGCCTGAACAAAATTAAAAAGTTTCGCAGAATCGGCGTGTGTCAAGCGAATGCATCCATGTGAAGGAAATTTGAGAACATTCCCCTTTCCGTCAAACACTCTTCCCGCGTGAGCATAAATTCCACGCACCACCTGAACGGCATTTGGCATAGCAGCTGGGCGGCCTTGACTGTTTTTGTATGAACCTGAAACTTTATTTTTTTCAAGGCGACCAACTGGAAATGTTCCTTCTGGCGTATATACACCACCATCTCCATGAGGCTTTCCAGTCGCTGTTGGTGCGCTCATCATTAGTTGCCCCTGACGGCAATATGTCAATCTATTTTTTCCTGTTTCCCAACCTTCAATCAAGCCAAAAGTTCGATTTCGCGCGTTTTTTACAATCGTATCAGTATTACATACAGTCTGCTTTTCTGATGTAGTCGTCTCTATATTATTTGCATTAGCAGCATCAATGGCGCCCACCGAAAGTGCCGATGCAATAACCGCTGTTCCAAGAATCTGTTTCATAAAAAATTTTAAGTGAAGTATTTTATACCTAAAATTTTAGAAAAAGCAAATTATTTTTCCGCGAAACGATTTTTTTCTTTGTGAAAATTGCAAAAATGCGCTATAATTGCCAAAATAATTTCTCATATGCACGATCAATCCACTCGCATCAACGCGGCAATTTGTTATTTTTTGCTCGGACCACTTTTTTTGCTTGCACAAAAATGAACGCCACTCGCGCACCCATTCGTGAGGTCGCACGCGAAAAAATCTTCCATTTATATGGGGATTTTCGCGATTATTTTGGTGGTTTTTTTCCAATTACAAAAATATCTTTTCGTACAAATCCTCGGAATTTCGTTGGCAAACATTATTTTTACAGCCTTGATGGTTGTGTTTTTTTTCGTAATGTTTACGGCGGGCTATCGTGCATTTCGAGGTGAAAATCATGAAAATCTGACTTTCACGAATAATCAGGAAAATATGCCAATTTTTCAATCACAAAATTTTTCTGATGAACAAAAAATTCAAATTTTGTCGTCATTTTTACCAATTATTGGGATTTTCACCACACAAAAAAATGCGCTTTCCGAAATGAAAATCGGACAAAAAGTGGGGAATTTCTTCTTCTTTTTAATGATTTTTTTCGGAGTCTTATTCGAAAGTTTTATCAATTTTCCGACATTTTTCGTACTTTTGGCATACATTGTGATTTTCGTAACGACGGCGGTTTTTCTCATGACGGAATCCAAATTTTTTCAACCAAAACAATATCGATACATTCCAACTTATCACGATGCAGAAGCCTTTTTGCATGCCAGCCTGAGCGCTTGTGGAGAATTTTTTAAAGTCGCATTTGGTCAAGAAAAAGAGAGCAGTTTTCAGGAAAAATTCCAATTCTATCAACACAAATATTCTGAGAAAGTCGCAATAGAAACACCTTTTTGGACGCATCCAGCAATTATTGGGATTCCTGTTCTCAATCTTATCACGATTCCATCATTTTTTAACAAAAAATTTCACGAATATCAAGGAAATATTGCCGAAGGTTTTTTCTTGACAATTCTATTCATTTTGATTCTGATTTTTTCAGATTTTTACGCGCTGTATTTGCTAATTTTCCCGATTGCAACGCTCATCGCAGAAGGAAAAACGAATGCCAATATTCGCGCGCCAATCACGAGTATCGCGAGAAATATTT
>JABCOP020000014.1 GCA_013332525.2 Candidatus Altimarinota bacterium | reverse complement strand
TCCACCAACAAATCCACCAACAAATCCACCAACAAATCCACCAACAACATCGTTTATTAAATGACCAGGAGCTGGTGGGGCTGCGCCAGACGCACCATCACCAGAACTTCCAGAAGGGCATGTGCCTATTCTATACGCACCAAGCGTAGAAGGGAAATGTTATTCTGCGGTGAAAAATCTTGATGACCCAAAACTTATTGCGTATTATAGTATTTTGCAGGTAACTGATTTAAATAATGTTCATCGCCCAATTACTCGCGCAGAATTCTTAAAACTTGTACTTAATGGAGCCTCTGTACCACTAGAAAACGAAGATGTTTCCACTTTGAAAAATTTTGAAGATGTTGATCGCGATGCTTGGTATGCAAAATATCTTGCGTACACACTCCGAACAGGAGCTTTGCATGGACAAAATTCGTATGATCCAAATGGAAAACAACGATTTGATGCTGATGGAAACCCACTCAAAATTTTCCGTCCAGATGATCAGATTTCTCGTGGCGAGGCTGCGAAAATTCTTGGAGAATTTACTCGTAAAATTGGTGAAAAACTTCCATTTGGAGATGAAATTACTTCATTTGCGGATGTTCCTCAGCAAATGCCACTCGCGCCATATGTTCAGTATGCATATAATCAGTGTTTGCTCCACGGTCGCCATACGATTGATGGTGAACCAATGCCTGGAAAACCACGACTTTTCGAGCCATATTCGTATATGTCGCTTGCGGAAACAGCAAAAGTTCTCTACAATATCACACATTTTCAGGAAATTATTTCTTCGGTGATGAAACCAGTTCAGAATATTTTTGAAAATGTAAAAACTTTGGAAAATCCTCAAAAAGAAGCGCCTCAACCAGAAATTTCGACTGGTGAAACGACTTTGAAAATTTCAGATCTTCTCAAATAATAAAAATTCCCATTTTGGGAGTTTTTATTTTGGGAAAAATTATCTATTTTTTGAAAAAAGCTTGAAAAATTTTTACTATTCATATTGCAAACATTTTGTCAATTCAAAAGTGCTAAAAACCTGATAATTCTCTTGCAAGAACTGAACAAAATTCGTATACTCAAAAAAATTTATAACCTTTTTTTGAAATGGATTTTTCCGATTCTAAAAGTTTTGTTCACACCAAAAAATTTTGCCGATTTTTGGTGACATTTGTCGTTTTTTCATTCGTTTTTGGATGGAATATTTTTTCGCATTCACAAATTTTTGCTCAGCAGGGAACGACGGATCTTTCGATTATTATGGAAGGACCGGCCGAGGCGGGGCATTATGAAAATTTTACTTATACCGTGAAGGTCACGAATGGTGGTCCTGATGCAGCTCCTGGCGCGAAATTTCGTAACCAGCTTTTTGCTGGTGCGGAAAATATTGAGGTCAAATGTGCTGTGATTCAGGGGAACGCGAGCTGTCCAGATGAAAGCGAAATTCTCATCGCGAACAATGTTATCACAACCACGATTCCGACTTTTGACAATAATTCGCAAGTGCAATTTTTGATCAAGGGGCGATATCCGTATCTTCCACCAACTTCTGTAAAAAATGAGGCGACGATTTCTGTGCCTGATGGTATGGCTGAAGCCAACGCCAAAACGAATACAGCGATTACAAACACAAAACTCAATATTAAACCTGCGGATGTCGTCACAGAAAATTCAGAATTTGTGTTTGAAGCACAAGAAGATCATCGCGAATTTGAAAAAAATAATTTTGCTGAAACTATTTTTTTCACGGATGATTCGCGTGCGAAATTCAAATTCACCATCAAAAATAATGGCCCTGGAATTGTCCTTGATGTACCGATTTCTCCTGAACTCTATTTATGGCAGACCAGATATTTGACTCTTAAAAATATCAATATTACCTGTGAGGCTGCTGGTGGAGCGCTTTGTCCAGAATATTTGACAACTTGAAGAAATGATACTTTAAATGGAGGTTGATGGAGATGATTACTCTCTCGCCAGTATAATTATGATACGAGAAAATGGTCTAACCAAATCCCATATTTGCCAGTTGGTGGCTCCGTGACTATTGAATGAGAATTTACGCCAGTATCAGTAGAAACTAGCATGACTTATAGTTGCGGACAGGGAACATATAACATTGTTGGAGATGCTAAGCTTGGGGCGTGAAGTTTTACTCTTACTGATCCAAATAAGGATAATAATACACAAACGATTACCAAATTCTACTCTGCACAGACACATCGGAAAGCCTGTATCGAAACTGATGTCTTTGTGAAAGAAATGACCATGTCGCATAATGGAAAAATTGATACGCGAACAGAAACCCCTTCTGGGAAATTTTACCCAGAATTAATTGTAGAAAATCCTGAGCCAATCACGATGACGATTGCATGGACAAATTCTGGTGCGCATGTGACAGACAGAACGCAATTGACAGGATATGGAAATTTATCAAACCTTCCTGGGTTGACAATGGAGTTTGAAGATTTGTCCATTGTGTGTGAGGCTGATGGTATGTCTTGTCCTGACACTACCAAAAATTCTTCTACATTTTCTTCAGACTTATTCACAAAATATAACCATACTACCAAACAGGGAACATTTGCGTATTATAGTGAATCTAATTTTACGAGTATACCAAGACTCATCTATGCTCCTGTTACGGATTTTCCAAAAGACGCGACAATAAAATTCACTATTACACTTACGCCAAAAAAACTCTATGTGGCGGATTCTCATAATTCGTCTTGTGGGACAAATACACTCAAGGATGCATCTTTTTCTTGGCGAGGAATTTCGCTTGGAAGTAGTGGTGGGTATACCTTTTGGAATGCATTTATTGATATCTTCTTCCCGAATCATTATTTTCATATTAATGCATTAAAGGATTGAAGCAATACAACTATTCCATACCCAGGTGACGGAGTGATTTTTGGAAATATCGATCAGGTTCATTGTCCAGAGACAGATTTGCTCATGGAGGATATTTCTTGATTTCATGGAGATTTTGATGGGCATGTAGAGGAAGATAAAAGGCCAAATGTTTGGTCCAATAAATTTGTTCTCAATGCACCTCAGGAAATGTCTTTTTCTGCAACTTATGTCAATAGTGGTTCATATGATGTAATTGGAGCCGATATTGCTTGGCATAATAGAGTGATGGTTCCTAGTAGAGAACTGAATGCTGAGGTAGAAGATTTTGAATTTTTATGTGAAGGAATTGATGGTGCTGTGTGTCCTGACATTGATAAGGATTATCAATTTTCTGCAGACCAGAAAAACCTTGTTGCTACAGGAAAGGGTGAAATGAATTTTACATATTTTGATTACAAGCCATTTTTTAAAGCCAATGTAAAGACTTGGCCAGCGAATGGTAGACTCAAATATACCATTAAGTTCAAGATAAAATCAATTTATTGGCCTAATAACAGCTGTTCTCTTAATCCAACCAAAGTAAAAGATGTGAGCCTTGGATTTTCTTATGGATTGAGTGTGCCAAAGTGAGTGATTGAGCTTTATCCAAACAATGGTGGTAAATCGATACGAAGTTGGGTTCCAAGTAGACCACCGCAACTTTTCGGTTATAAGAATCAGAATGATGCTGGTCAGATTAAATGTTTGGGAACAGATTTGTCGGTTGATGTTTCCAATAGCACAGAAAAACTCATATTCAATACGCTTCATACACATACAACGACTTATACCAATAATGGTCAAACTGATGTAACAGATATTCCTGTGAGTGATTATGTCTCTACCAACAATCGTCATGTAGGCACGATATCAGTACCATTTGAAAATGTGGTTACACATTGTGAAGCATCAGGTGGTGCCGTGTGTCCTGAGGAAAAAAATTTTTTCTCTTCATGGTCTCTATGGAACCCTTCAAGTGGCATACAATTCAAAAGTGAAACAAAAACAAAAATGTTTCGAACATTTAATTGGGATAGATATTACTATCATGCCACATATATTCCTTCGCTTCCTGCTGGATCGTCAGTAAAATTTGTGACTACATATACGCCAGCATTGCCGCTTTCACCGAAAAATCCTGACTGTCCGATTCCAAAGGAGCAACTTTTGGATTCTGATGGGGTAGCAGAAGTGAAAAATAGTTTTGGACAATTC
This sequence comes from Candidatus Altimarinota bacterium, assembly GCA_013332525.2. Lineage (GTDB taxonomy): Bacteria > Patescibacteriota > Gracilibacteria > BD1-5 > UBA2023 > GN02-873. The sequence goes on along the minus strand of JABCOP020000014.1, from coordinate 31,863 downwards.
CAAGATTCTTTGACATCAAATAACACGAAAAAATATACACAGGACACATTCCGCTGTATTGATCTTTGGATTAACACAAAACTTGATAAACCAAATCCAATGCCGGGGGAAGATTTGGTACTTGATTTTATCGTCGGAAATGCGGGTGGTGCCACAGCGGAAGATTCGCTTCTTGAAACACAAATCCCAGGTGGATTTACAGATTTTGATCTGAGCAAAGTGACATGTATTCCTTCGGCTGGTGCGGTCTGTGCGACGCCAACATATGATGCGACGACTGGAAAATTCTCTGCGATTATCCCATCAATTCCAAAAAATGGAACGATTACATATCGACTCAGTGGAAAGGCGGTTGATTATTCGAGTTCGTGGGATATGATGCACACCCTCACAGAATGATCGGGAATGTACGAACGAATCCCAAATACCAATAAAGAAAAATTTTCTTTTGCGGTGGAGGGGCGCGATCCAAATATTACAAAAATTGTAGATCGTCACGATGCACTTCCGAAAGATGAGGCAATATATACGGTGACCGTTCGAAATCCTACAACAGGAGATCGGCTTGTAGATGGATATATTGAGGATATTTTACCAAAAGAATTTGAATATTTATCAACGCTTCGTGTAGATCCGCTCGGTGGTTCTATTCGTGATGGGGCGCTTTTGGCAGCAAAAACGGAAAAATTGCCAACTGGCGAAACCAAAATTATTTGGGATGGATTTACTGTTCCAGCTGGCGGAAGCGTTTCGATTCAGTTTAAAATCAAGGTGAACGAGCATGTCGCGTGTCGTCCAACACCATTCCACAATTCCGCATTTTTCTATTATACGATTGGAAATTCTGGTCAAAAATCTATGCGATTTTATCGCGGAGAATTGCCAGGTTTGGTGCAGGAAGATTTGACCGTGATTTGTACACAGATTCACGCCAAAGAAGATTCAAAAATTGTTACGATTGATACAGCGACTAACGCGCTGGACGCGACTTCGGTAGCGGTTTTTGGAAATGATACGCTTGACAATGCACCACTCGATATTTCCAAAATCACTGCGACAGAAGTTTCGGCTGAAGAATTTTTGACGACCAATACTGACGGCAAAAAAATTCTCAAAGAAAATATTTTTAAAAAATTTGAAAATATTTTGGATGATCCGAATGATGAAATTTCTACGGATTTGTTTGGTAAAAATTTTGACGCACAAACAGGCAATTTTTCTTGGTCGGAATACGCTTTTGCAGGAAAATATCTTTTGGCATACAAAATTTGTGAAAATAAAAATAATCTCAATTGTTCCGTTGCGCCAGTTTTGGTAACGATTGCGCGAGAACCGCAGGCAACGACGATTGAGGCGGTTGATGATCTCATGGAGCATACTCGTCGTGAGACGGATGCGCTTGCGCGCGTGACAATTTCTGTTTTTGAAAATGACACATATGCGCTTCCACAAAATCCTGGAACACATCTGAAGCCGGACAAAAATTCTGTAAAAATTGCTTTGACAGCACCGACAAATCCTGATTTGTATGGCCTCGAAGAAGTCGATATTGAAAATAACGGCGACAGAATTATTCAAAAAATTACTGGAAAATATCCGCTCGCGGGCGCATATTTGACGGAAAATGGGAATTTTATCATTCCTGGTGGAATGGTGCCAGAGGGCACATACACGCTTCCGTATGAGATTTGTACCAAAATTAAAAATTCTCAAATCAAAAATACTTGCGCGACAGCGAATATTATTTTTGAAATGAAAGTAACGCCAGTGGCGAAACCTGGCTGGATTCGTGCCAATGATGATGCGATTTCTACAACGCATTTGCATCAGAAATCAACGCCAGAATCACTTGTGAATATCCTTACGAATGATCGTTATGCGACGCCAGATAGTCTTTCGGATCAAAAACTCGCGACGCCAGAGGCAACGACTTTTGCGCTCAGATTGGTTCCAAATTTTAAACCAGAATTGCAATATAGTGTCGATGTTACCAAAAAAACAATTCAGGCTCAAGAAAATGGCGCGACCGTGAATCGCAATGTGATTGCGACGATTGTTGGTGTTCATCCGCTTGCGGGCGCATATTTGACAGACAAATGAGAATTTGTCGTGCCAGAAAATTCAGCTCCGGATGATGATTATGATTTTTATTATATGATTTGTACGAAGGAAGAACCGAACAAAATCGAATCCGTGTGCGCCAATGCAAAAATTCGCATAACTATTGCAGAAGCGACGATTCGTGACGATTCTGTGCTTCGTATGACGAACGAAAGCATCACGCTCACGCGAGAATATGATGAACCAACTGCCGAAACAATCTTGGAAATTATTCATAATGATTCGTTCTTCGTCAATGGACAAGACGACGGAATTAACGATCTAGTCGTAACCATCGAAGAAACTGATGTTCCGACTGAGCTCAAAGGAAAAATTTCTTTGACGACAGATTCAAAATTAAAAATTTTACCTGCAAAATACGCACAATGAACATACCCGGTAAAGTATAAATTGTGTGGATATTCTTCCAAAGGTCGTTATGATTGTGGTTTTGGTACGGCAAATATTTTGGTCAATGTTCGCCCACCAGTTCCAATTTATCGTGCTGTTGCTCGTGACGATGTACTAGCACTTTCTCGCCACGAACACGAAGAAACTGAGGAAAAAATTGTTGATGTACTCGCCAATGACGCGATAGTTGATCAGTTCGATCAGACGCATCCATCTACACAACATTCTCTTGAATTGGTGACCATTCCTGATTATCTCAAAGGAAAAATTTCCATAGAAAATAATCAAATCAAAGTTGCGCCAGGTGCGTGCAATGCGGGAAATTATTCGGTCGAATATAAATTTTGTGCCAATTCGCCTGATGGTCAGCGTTGCGCGAATGCAAAATTACATATCAATGTAACGGTACAACACTTGACAACAATTGTTGCCAATGATGATAACGTCATTCTGACGCGCGATCAGGATGCGGATACGCCACAAACAGAAGTTGATATTTTGAGTAATGATACTATTTCACTCCAAACATCTCAGCTTCCAAAAAATATTGCCGTGCCGACATTGCAAAATATTCCATCTGTTTTCCAAGGAAAAGTAGCGCTCACGCTCGGTGGAAAATTGCAAATTGACGCTGGAAAGTATCCGGCTGGGGATTATATCATTCCATATAAATTGTGTCTCAAAATTGGGCTCAAATGTGCGGATGCGAATGTGAATGTTAAAGTCATTGTGAATAATCCTCCGGTAAATCCTCCGGTAAATCCTCCGGTAAATCCTCCGGTAAATCCTCCGGTAAATCCTCCGGTAAATCCTCCGGTAAATCCAATTCCTCCTAGCAACCCAACGACGCCAGGAGGTGGTGGAATCTCGCCAACACCGCCGACGACACCAGAACTCCCAGAAGATCATGTGCCGATTTTGCCATCACCAGGACTTGCGGGAAAATGTTATTCTGCTATCAAAAATCTCGATGATCCGAAATTGCTCGCGTATTATAGCAAATTACAGGTCAATAATTTGCACAATGTGAATCGCTCGCTTTCTCGTATCGAATTTTTGAAACTCGTACTGAACGCAACTTCCGTTTCTCTTGAAAATGAAGACATCACCACTTTGAAAAATTTTGAAGATTTGGATATGAACGCTTGGTATGCAAAATATGTTGCGTATGCGCTTCGTACTGGTGGTTTACATGGTCAAAATTCGTACGACAAAAATGGAAAACAACGATTTGATGCAGATGGAAATCCGCTCAAAATTTTCCGCCCAAATGAAGCCATTTCTCGTGCGGAAGCCGCCAAGATTCTTGCCGAATTTACTCGCAGCGTCAATGAATCACTTCCAAAGGGTTCGCAGATTCATTCGTTCAGCGATGTGTCGTATTATTTGCCGCTTGCGCCGTATATTCAGTACGCGTACAATCAGTGTTTACTTCATGGTCGTAATACGATTGATGGTGAGCCGATTGGTGGAAAGCCTCGCGTTTTTGAACCGAATTCTTCTATGACGCTCGCAGAAACCGCAAAAGTTCTCTACAATATTATGCATTTTCACGAAGTGATTTCTCGCGCCGCGCTTCCGAAAAAAGCTTCGCTTGAAACCATCGAAAAATCAGAAATGCACGAAATTCCAAAAGAAAATTCTTCCGCAGAAATTTCAACTGATGAGAAAATATTCCAAATTTCTGCCACGGAAAATTTTTCTGAAAATTCTTCTGAAAATACCATTGTTGAGCCAAAAAATTTGCAGCCCGTGCTTTCGGTCGAGGGTACGACATTGAGTATTTCGGATTTGGTCAATCCATAAAATTCCCCATTTGGGGAATTTTTGTTTTCAAAAAATTTCATTTTCCTGCAAGAATTTTTGCTTGATTTTTTCAAAATTTTTCATACAATATTCGCGGAATTATCCTAAATTTTTATGGCTTTTACACTAGATAGAACAGAAGCAGCGAAACGGCTGGGAGTATCGACACGCACGGTGGATCGACACATTCAGTCCAACCGAATCCGCACTCGTCGTATCGGTAAAAAAATGTTCCTGGAAGAGGATGATGTTGAGCTTTTGCGTTCTGAGGATCCTGCTCGCAAAGCGGATGATTATGTTGTAATTCTCAACGAAGAACCTATGGAAACGGAACAAGAAATTCTGCCAACTCGCTTCAATAAATCGCAAGAAATCAGTCCGGATGCTAAGATGGCATTGACGGAATTTTCACGCATTTATACTGATGCGCAGGGAATTATTGCCAAAAAAGACGAAGTCATCAAGGATTTGTCGTACAAAGTTGGCAAGATGGAAACCGAACTTGAAAATTCTATCAATGTTTCTGAATATCAGCGTACAGCCAATCTTTTGGAAAACGCCAAAAACAAAAGCGCCGAAGACGCGAGATTTTTTGGTGAGAAAATTTCTACGCTCGAAAAAGAAGTTCAGAAAAAAAATTCTTTCATCGTTGGAATGGTGATTCTTTTTGTTCTGGTAATTCTTTCGTCGTTTCTATTTTTCCTGTATAGTCGCTTCATGTAGGCGATTTTTTATTATTTATTTTTAAAAAATTTTTGTATGAAAAAATTCCAAACTCCAAAACGCGTGTTATTGAAACTTTCTGGCGAGGCGCTTCAATGAGAACAATGATACGGAATTGATCCAAATTTCCTCTCGTATCTCGCCAAAAAAATTGTACATTTGGTGCAAAAAGAAAAACTAGAAATCGCGATTGTAGTCGGTGGGGGAAATATTTTTCGTGGAATTGAGCTCGAAAAAGGTGGATTTGATCGCGCGACAGGCGACAATATGGGAATGCTCGCGACGATGATTAACGGAATTGCGATTGGTGAAGCGATAGAAGATGCGGGTGTGGATGTGCGCGTGATGTCAGCGATTTCTGCGCATAAGGTAGCGGAAGATTTTATTCAGCGTCGTGCGCTTCGTCATCTCCAAAAATGACGTGTCGTGATTTGTGTGGGTGGTTCTGGAAATCCATTTTTTTCGACAGATTCTGCGGCAGTTTTGCGAGCGCTTGAATTGCAGTGTGATGCTGTTGTGAAAGCCACAAAGGTTGACGGAATTTATGACAAAGATCCCAAGAAACATTCCGATGCTGTTCGCTACGAGATACTTTCTCTTGAAGACGCCATCCAGAAAAATGTTCGTGTGATGGATCAGGCAGCCATTGCGCTTGCACACGACGAGTGTATGCCGATTTATGTTTGTCGAATTGAGGATATTGACAAAATCAACACTGAAGAAATCATTGGAACCTATGTTTGTACTGCGAGATACAAAAAATAAAAAGCATTTCGGTGCTTTTATTTTTGTTTAAATTTTGTAAAATTTTTCAAAAATCCTAAAAAAATCTTAAAAAATTTTTTACCAGAGTGAGAATTTTTCAAATATTCTAAATTGTGCAATATTTTTTCATTCTTGCAAGTCGAAATTGCCTTTTTATAAGCAAATTATTTGGCTTTCTGATAAAAATTTGTATACTGAAAAAAATTTTTTATTGTACGATTTATGCAGTCAAAAACCATTACGGGAGTTCTTTCTTTCTTACTTACATTTTTCTTGAGTGTGGGATTTTTTGCTGTTGTAAATGCACAAAATAACTCATTTACGCTTGAAGGAGAATTAACGCCACCAAAAACCTGGAAATGAGGAAATGTTGGGCGCGTACTTTTTCAGAGAAGTGGCCTCAGTAACGCATTGCCACCGACTTTTAACCAAAGAGGAGAGTTAAATGGAGTTTTTTGGCTTGGCTCATCTGGCTGGGCAACTTTTAGCCACGGAGATAGCTCTGTAAAGCCAAAAATTATTTGTCCGAACAATATTATTGAAACAACCGTACAAAACAAAAATGAGGTTTGTCATGTGACTGGTGCGGCTTGGAGCCCGAATGCTGGGTGGATTATTATGGGTTCTGGCGCGATTGGTGGCAATGCACAGGGCGTGTATTATAACCCAAATACAGCAAATCTTGAAGGATTTGGCTGGTCAAAAGGACTTGGTTGGGTTCCGTTTTTTACAGGCATAAAATTTGATGATGAAAATCTCACGGGATCAACTTTGATTGTTGGTGGTGGATCCACTCAGTCAGACAATTGGTACAAAGATCCGACTGGTGCTGGTGGTGCGAGCGTCAATTTTATTGGAAAAGTAGCGGTGATTGGAAATATTGCCGGAACCAAAGTTTTTGAGGTTGTGAACCAGAATCGGTATGTCAATCAGAATGTTGGCTTTACATATTCAACCGTTCAGCACGCCCCGCTTATCAATGAAATTCGTGGAAATGTAGCACGCCTCACGCGAAATGTTTCGCCAAATGCACATATCACGATTCCGAATACTTCGCAGCAGAGTACTTTTTTGTACAATAGTGACAAGGATTATTGTTTCGATTCTCCGACAGGGACTGGATGTAATGCACTTCCGAATACACAAATTTTACGATTTGATAGCCCAAGCGCCAATTATCGTGATGTAGAAACGATTATTGTGCAAGGAAGAGATGTTGTGATTAATGCAGATTTTAATAATTCTGGCAATGAAAATACCGAAGTTCCATCCGCCAATCGTATGAAGACGATTATTGCTCTCAAGGATTCGAGTGGAAACGGCGGAAATGTCTATATTACGCGAAATGTGAAGAAAATTTATGCGTATATTGTGGCAGAGGGAAGTGCATTTTCTGGTGAGAAAAAAATTGATGGAACGGCTGATATTTATGTAGAAAATGGGGAATTTCATATTCCACAGCGCCAACTCTATATCAATGGGCTCGTGATTTCCAAAAATACTATTGGTGGTGTAGGAAAGGATTCTGCCTGTCCGATTCTCACGCTCGAATGTTCGCTTGGAACGAAAAAACCTCGAATTTATGATATGAGTTATTTCCGCACATATGATCCGAAAAAACCGGAACAAAACGCGATTCCTCAGGCTCGAAAAAATCTCGAATCTCGCATCAAAAATGCAACACTCGTGATTGATTATAACAATAATATTCTTCTCAATCCTCCGATTGGTATCAAAAAATTTGAATAATTTTCTTTTTGCTTATTATGAAAAAAATTTCTCGTCTGCTTGCACTCTTTGTGAGTGCTACTCTCTTAACACTTTCGAGTGCACTAGCTCAGGTAACATATCCTGTTAATCCGCCATCTTTGACTGAATATCAAGGAGGATATTTCAAATTGTACTTTGACAATATCTTCGGCCTCAATGGCGGAGCTTGTGCGCCAGGACAGGCATTGGTAGGATTTAATACTACAGATACCAACCAGCGCGGAAAACCTATCTGTGCGGCTCTCTCAGGTGCTGCATCAGCATTGACGGGTTCTCTTATGGGAGAAGATGGATATATTCCTATGTGGTCAAATAGTGGAACGACTCTCAAAAAAAGTATTTTGTTCCAAAATACTCAAGGACAAATCGGAGTTGGAACGAACACTCCAACCAACAAACTTACTATCAGTGGAGTAGACGATATTGGTGTACTTGGAAAAGCCAATCAAGGAGGAATTATTATCGAATCCAATAGCAATCCAACTTCTCCTCGTATGTTCATTGATGCGAATGAAATTCAGACAACTGACCGAGGATTAGACAAATTTGGAGCACTCTCTATCAATCCATATGGAGGTTCCCTCATTATCGGTGGATCGGATGGAGATCTTGCCAAACATCAACATGCTAATTTTGTTTTTGAAAATGCACAGAATAATGGTCATGTTCGTTTTTCCAATGAAGTAGCAGCGAATTATATTCAGTCAGGATATAGTGGAGCAATCAATAGTGCTAAAGATTTGCGATTCGGACCTGTCTGGACAGCGAAACCTTGGATGGCCATTACAAAAGACGGAAATGTTGGTATTGATACAGCACAACCAACTAATAAACTCGCTATCACGAATCCAGGAGATATTGGATTGCTAAGTAATCCTCAGCAATGAGGGGTGGTAATTCAGGATAGAGCGGAACATGCACTTGGTGCTAAGTTATATCTTGATACGAATGAAGTGCAGTCAGTGAAAGATGGTCGTCCAAATACACTCTATCTCAACTCTTTTCTAGGGGATGTAGCCATTGGTGGGGGAAATAGTGATAATTCAGCTACTCATACTGGTGCTGCATATCTTTTTCATAATGCTACTGCTTCGGGTCAAATTCGATTTGATCGAAATGCCACAGCCAATTATATTCAGTCAGGATGGGAGAGTATTGCAAATAGCGCGAAAGACTTAAGATTTTGACCTATTGGCACATCCAATAGTCATATGGTACTTACTGCTTCTGGAAGCCTTGGGGTGGGCACTATGGCTCCGATGGAAAAACTAGAGGTAGCCGGTAATGTTGCTGTCGGGAAAATTACACCTGGTTGGGCCACTACTCAATCCAGTGGATCACGATTGATATTTGCAGGGGCGCCGACGAATAGTGACCTGATGATGATGTACCGCCACAGCCGCTCCAAAGATGCGAGTGATTTGCGTGTGGTTCTCGGAGATAATCCTGCACTCAATGATCCTGGGGCAGATAGATTTCAGATTGGTGTAGCGAACAATGGTGCACAATCAGCTGGTGATGATAGCAATACTAACCTCTTTGATCCTCGTTTGACTTTTGTGAGTGATGGAAAATTAGGAATTCTCACACAGACACCAAAAACCGAACTTGATGTCGCTGGAAAAGTTCGTATCGCTGATGGTTCTCAGGGTTCTGGAAAATTGCTTGTGTCTGACAACGACGGTATTGCTCGTTGGGCAGCCGCTTCTACACTTGGCATCGGTTCTGGAAGTAATCCAAATGATTGTAGTGCCACGACAAAGGTAGTAAATGGGCATTCATACCCAGTTGCGGCCCTTACCAATGGGAATAATTATATGTCCGTATTTGTCGAGAGTATCGCTAATGGACGCCGTCAGTGGTCGCAAGAATTCTTGTGTACAAAGGGAAATCTTGGTGCGTTCGGTGGAGAGCGCTCACAGCTTTTCTGTAATAATGGATATATCTCCAATGGAACGGCATGTATTCAGCCGTCAGCAGATGCTGCAACCAATTGTAGCGCAACCAATATGACCATCAATGGGAAAACATACGCTGTTCCAAGTATCAAGCACAATTTTTCTGCGGTAGTCTATACTCATCAAGCTATTGCTAATGGTACTGAAAATTACAAGCAAACATTTGTATGTAATAATGGAACGGTACAAGCGAGTGGTCCAGAAGAGAAAATTTCTCAGACGTGTAATGCAGGGTATTCGTGGAATGGAAGCCAATGTGTGGCTGGTGGTGACCCTCAGATTAACGATATTTTCAAGGATACGAGTTGTAATACGGCCAATATTCAGGTCGTGACGCTCACACCTGGTGTTGATAAAATCCCAGAAAATCTCAACGCCGATACGATGTACAAGCTCTCGGCTGGTACCTACGAGATTACCAAAAAAATCAACATGAATACATGTAGTGCTATCGTCGGGGAAGGTAATACCAAAACAACGATTCAGTACGCTGGTCTCTCGTTCGGGACGGAAGATCTCATCAGTATCGCGAAGTCCAATGCTGTTGTCTCTGATGTGAAAATCACCGGAACAAAGGCTGGGGCTGGTACGGTAGCGAACCTCATCAAGGCGTCAGGAAATATCTCCAAAGTAATCATCCAGAAATCGAATCTGGAAAATGCAACACAATCAGGAATTAATTTTGAGGGTGTATCAAATAGTAAAATAGATAAGGTGGAAATAAAAGAAATCAAGAGCACTTCAAATGCAGTAAATGGAATTCAGCTAAGTAATAGTAATAATAATACACTTACAAATATTACCATATCAAATCTTTCTTCTGCTTCTTCCGGAATTACTCTAAGTAATAGTAATAATAATACCCTTACAAATATTACCATATCAAATATTTCTTCTGCTTCTTCCTCCTCTTCTTCTTCAGGAATTTATCTGAATAATAGTAGTAGGAACACTTTTACTATTATTACCATATCAAATATTTCTTCTTCTTCTGGTTCTTCCGGAATTAATCTGAATAGTAGTAATAGTAACACTTTTACTACTATTACCATATCAAATATTTCTTCTGCTTCTTCTTCTTATTCTTCTTCTTTCGGAATTTATCTGGGTTATGGTGGTAGTAACACTTTGACTAACATTACCATATCAAATATTTCTTCTTATTCTTCTTTCGGAATTAGTTTTAACTCTGACAACAATACTCTTTCAAATGCAAGTATTTCATATAATAAGCATTATGGAATATCTGTGGCGAATGGAAAAACAAATAACACCCTCCGCAATGTCTTGGTTTACAAAAATTGACAGGCTGGTATCCAACTGGATGGCTCCAACACTACGCTTTCCAATGTCTATTCGTATGCCAATGGTGGTGCAGGTATAGCGGGGAATGGTGGTTCCAACTTCTACTATGATAAACTCGTAATATTTGGAAATGCTGGTGGCAACACAGTTGGTCCGCTCAAACCAGGGCTCGCAAGTCACTGGCTCGGTGGTTTCAACAATGGTGTTCTCACGACAGCTGGAACATTTGGTGCTGCGTGGGCGATTGCTCCGACCAATGTGACGGGATTTAACATCAATACGGTTGGCGCGCAGACAGGACTGACTTGGCCTGCGACGGTGAACTGGGCATTTGGTGCAAACATTCCCAAGCAGATGGCGCCAGTGATTGCGTCAGATTGTACACTTTCGGCGACTTCTACGACCAAGTGTCACCCAACTTTTGGTGGTACGACGACCTATAATGCTGCCAAAAAAATTGGTGAACGATAAAAATTTTGAAACTCTGGAAATCTGAAAAATTTCAACCCAAATTTTGATAAAAAATTTCTGAAAAATTTCGGATTTCCAAGATTCTTTTGATAGACTTTAATATATTTTTATGAAAAAATTTTTCCTCCTTATCGGACTTTTCCTCGTTGCATCGTGCAATGCTGGCAATACACAACATCCTGCACTGGTTCCATCAGAAAATAAATCCGAAACGCAAGCTGCACAAACGACTGAAACGCAGAAAACTTTTTCTGATGCGGTTGGTGAGCAGATTTCAGCGGATCCAGGTTATGCGCAGTGTATCGCAACTTCCAAGATAACTTGCGGAACCAATTTTATCAATAGTTACGCAGTGAATAATTCGAGTACGGAAATTTGTGGACAATTCGCAGATGAATCGCTTCAAATCGCGTGTCGTGAAATGGTAGTCACGGAAACTGCCAAAAAAACACTCGATCATGAGCGTTGTAATGAACTCGCTGACCAAAACAAAAAAGCGCTTTGTATTCAGTCTGTGGTGCTTGCCAAGGGTATTAAAAATAGCGATCCAACGGTTTGTAGCAATTATGTGCTTTCTGACGAAGATACTGACTCGCTCGAAAATCTCAAAGATCGCTGTGTAGTGCATATCATCGACCAACTCGAACCGACAGAAAAAACGAAAGGACTCTGTGGCTTGATTATTTCTAATGATTTGAAGGCATCGTGCGAAACTCGCATTCAGGAATTTATCGATTTTGCAAAACAAAATCCTGTAAATGCAGAAACTCCTGCTGAATAATTATAAAATCCCAAATTGGGATTTTTATTTTGAAAAAATTTTTAAAAAATTGAATTTTTGAATTGTATAAAATCGTGAAAAATCCTAAAAATTACACAAAAGAAAAAATCTCCGAAAGGAGATTTTATTCGAGAGAATCGACTACCACAAATTCTTTGCGAGTAGATTTTTCTGTTCCATCAACATAGCGTACAGTGAGTGTTACGGTATGTTTGCCAGATTTCGCGAAAGTATGAGAAACCTGATATCCGTGGCTCACAGGCGTGTTGTCGCCAAAATTCCAGAGATAATCTTCGATTTCACCAGTTGTTCCCGTTGCTTCAAAGTCTACTGGAGAATTTTTGATTCCAGGAGAAAGACTGGTTGTGAAATTGAGGTTTTTCGGAGTGTCCTTGAGGACGAGAACTTGCTTTGCTGTGGCTTGTTGACCATTCGCATCAATAATCGTCACGGTGATAGTTTTTTCACCAGGTGTCATATATTGGTATGTCTGGATCGCATCACCCTGTGCTGGCGCTCGTCCTTCACCAAAGTCATAAATAAATTTGATAATTTCAGAATACTCAGAATGTGACTGCGAAGCATCCACTGTTACACGTGCCGGCACATAGTCGGAAGAAGAGTTAATTTTGAGTACTGCATACAGGTCTTTTCGTTCCAGATCAAGAAGTATCGTATCAGTTGCGGTTCTCGTATCATCATCGCGCCCAGTTTTGATACTTTTTTCGAAAGTGTATTCTGCCACGATATTATAACGCCCTGCACGAGCAATATCAAATTCAATTTTTCTGCCGTTACGCGTTTCGGATTTTTCATTTTCTGAAATTGTCCATTTGACATCTTTAAGATCGTAACCAGGATTATCAGAGATAACATCTCGTGCATCCAAGAAAATTTTTTCTGGCGGTGTGATATCTTTGATTACATACGCACGCGATTTGAGGTCATATGTGCTTTCTGGATTGAGGAATTTTCCTGATTTGTCAGTGATTTTTAGATGGCGCTCAAGTCCAAGTGGCGCATCAATTTGGAAATTTTTGACAACTTTTTTGGATTGTCCACCAATGAGATTTACGGTCGCTTCGATCGTGAATTGTCCATAAGAAGTAAAATTGTATGAACATGAAACACCTTTTTGGTTTGTACAAATCGAGGAATTTCCATTTAACTTCCAATCAATCGAAATAATACTATCTTGGTCGCTTGTGATATCTTCGAGGCGGAAAATATATTCTTGTGGATTTGTTGGATTTTGTGTAACGATAATTTCTCCATCGCCATTTTTGACATCAGAATTTTGAATAATAAAACTTCGACTGTATGTGATTTTTTTGGAATTATTATCCAGATAAAAATGCAAAATTACAGGCGTATCGGTCGGGGAAATAGAAATATAATTTTCTGTAATAACTTTGCTTTGATCATCGTCATACTGCCAAGTTGGTGTCCCGAGCTGACGAAGTGCTGATGCATCGTACGTTCGCATAAGTTTTCCGTCTTTGTTTTCTTGTTCGGTGATTTTTATGAGTCCACGGATTTGTACCTGTCCGAGCGGAATATTCACAGTTTCTGTTTTTCCTGAATAGTCCGTCACAGTGTACGTTCCAGAAGGGTTATAATTTTTGAGTTTATCAAAAGTACAGATAATATCAGATTCGTTCACTGGGTCGCCACCATTTACAACAGAAGTTCCATCCGCACAAATAGCGCCATCAAAATTGATTTCGTAATTTTCAATCTTGATCCCATTTCTTTTGGCAAGCGTCTTGGCGTTATCGCTGATATTGTATCGAAGTGTAATTGGCCCAATCAGTGTACTGAGATTTGTTATCTGTGCGTATGGTTTCATTTTCTCGTTATTGAACATATCGTTGTCATAGACAAGGATATTTCCATTTGGATTCGCAAAATTCGCCGCTTGAAGTTGTGCGAACAAAAATGCCCAAAATCCCAAAATAGTGAAGAAAACAATTCCTGAAAAAGTAGCTACCAGGCCAAGCATCAGTTTTTTTCGTTTTTGTTCTTTTGGCGTCCAAAATGCACGAAAGAGCGCCACGATGAAAACAATCGAAACAATTGTTGAGAGAATCCCGAAACTCACATTGATGAGCCCAGAAAGCACATTGGCAACATCGCTCGGCAAAATCCCGAAAACGCTCACAAAAAAGCCAGCTTGATCAGGATTAAAGACGATATACGCCAAAAACATTCCCATGAAAATGAGAAACACCAAAAAGAGCGTTCCAATGAGCTTGAGAATCGTTGCAGTGGACATTGGTTCGCGCGGTTTTTTCGGCGGTTTTGGCTCTGGTGGGATTCCATTCGCCGTCACAGGATTTGCTGGATTTTGATTCGCGCTTTCGTTATTCGCGAGAATCTGATCCAGAAGGGAAGGAGAATTATTGTTTTCCATAAAAAATAATTATTTTCGCTATTATACAGCATTTGCTGCCTCTCGTCAAAAATTTTCAGAAAAACGGCTTGATTTTTGTATTTTTTGCGGAATAAAAAATGAAAAATAAAAACCCAATTTGGGTTTTTATTTGAGCCATTCTGGAATGTTGTCCTGAGGATTTTCTGATTCATTAGAATTTGATGAATCCTCAGATTTTTCAGATTTTTTTGAAGTTTTTGGAGAAGATTTTTTCGGTTTTTGAGTTTTTTGCTCGATTTCCTTTTCTACTTTTTCTTCAAATTTCTTGGTGATATCGTCCGCTTCATCGTTTGAATTTTCTGCTGTTTTTTCCGATTCTTCCGTATTTTCTAGCCAATCTTCCTGAGTTTTTGGCGGATTTTTGATCCAATCTGGAATATCCACCGCCTCAGAATTTTCTGTGTTATTTTCAGAATTTTCCGGAATTTCTTCGCTCGCTTCGAAAGAATTTTCTTCATTCGTTGCTTCCAAATCCTTCGCCTGATCTACGAGCCAATCAGGAATTGCTGTTTTTTCGGTCGCAAGATTTGTTTCAGAATTTTCAGTCGTACTTTCTTCTAAAATCTCAGAATTTTCCGTCGCGTCATCCAGGTTTGGATTGAGCCAATCTGGCAAATTATTTTCATCAATATTTTCACTTGGTGTCGGAATTTCCGTATCCTCGGTATTTTCAGAAATACTTTCGGATTCAGAATTTCCAGCATTGAGCCAGTCTGGAAGCGGACTTTCGTCGGTATTTTTTTGCGATGTGTATGAGAAATTTTTGTTGATATCCAGTGGATTATTTTCTGAATTTTCTGGAATTTTTTCTTCTGTGATTTCTTCTGAATTTTCAGAAATTTCTGCATTTTCTGCTGGTGCTGCAAGCCAATCTGGCAAGCCACCTTCGGTCTTTGCAGGCTCTGTTTCCGACGTAATATCTTCCGTATTTTCTGTATTTGTGTTTCCTGTAGGTTTGAGCCAGTCTGGCAGTCCGCCCGTCTCAACATTTCCTGTTGTGGTATTATTTTCAGGAATTTCTGTATTTTCTGCAGGCTTGAGCCAATCTGGAACATTTCCTTCAGTATTTTCAGAAATATTTTCGGCCGCTGTTTCACTTGCGCCAAGCGGATCGTCCATCGCGACATCGCTCGGTGGTGTATATGATTTGAGCGGATCAATTTCTTCTGCTTTGGCTTCTTCCAAGATAGTTTCTACCGCTGGAGCTGGCGTTACAATCGCGATTGGAGTCGTATCTTCAGATTTTTTACTGCTGAATTGATCGATGATAAAATCCTGAAAACCAAGATTTTCGTCAGTCGATTTGATTTTGTAAAAAATGAACAAACCAAACACTACCAGCACCACTACACCGATGATTCCGAGGAAAATCCAAAGAACCGTTGAGAGTGTGCCGAGAATTCCGCTTGAAGATTTTTGTGTATCTGCTGGTGGAGTTGTGTCAGAAATTTTTCCTTGATCCAAGATAAATTGCAATTGCTGGCGAATCATCGATTTGTATTCGTCGCTCAGATTGCTTGATGGTTCTTGTTGAATCAGTGCGAGCAATTCTTCACCAAGCGTTTTATTGGCAGCTCTGTCAGTCGGATGACTTGCAATTGCGTCAATTTTTTCCACCATTGCGTTATAATTAGCACTATTTGGTGGCAAAAGATTTTTGATGAGCGTTGTCGCTACAGTAATTGCGTTCGTTGTGTCCGCATCACCAATCAAAAGTTCATCAATAATTTTTGAAAATGAATCTCTCGTATCTTGTTTGATATTATTGCGAGACTCTACCAAAAGTTGCAAATCTACCAATTTTTTGGCTTTTTCAAATGGACTCATCCAGTTTTCTACCAAAACATTGTATTCTTGCATCAATACGATTCGATCGACGTCATCGAGGTTTCGAATCATACTTGCGAGCGTTTCGAGGCGTTCTTTTTCAAAATCTGTGAGCTTGTCAGCATCAATATTTTGAAAATCATTGTCTGTTGTGGTATTTTCTGGAATAAAATCGAGAAGCAGTTTGATGGTTTTTGTTTTTGTTGGAGTCACTCCGTCGTAGAGCGTTATTTTGATTTTTCGTTCACGCGTGCGCGCATAACTAAAATCCGAAATTGTAAACAATGAGCCATCTTGATATGACTGATGTTCGCGATTGTCAATATCATTGTCGGTTACGCCGTCCATATTATCGCCCGTTCCGTCCATATCGAGATCGGTATCGATCGCGTACGCTGTCGCTTTATTTCCAAAAAGAGAAAGCTTCACTACCTGAGACGGATCAGAAATTGTGATAACATCATTTTCGGCTTTTGGAAATGACTGATACACGATTTCACCATTTTCGCTTGGCGCGATGGTTTCGATATTTTTGAGAATAATATCAGCATTCGAAATATCTGTATCATTGCTTGAAATTTGTAAAGTACCAATTTTTCCATCAGTATCAGCATTTGGAACATCTTTTACATCCAATGTAACGCTTTCAAGTTGCGTTGAGACATAGTCTCCAATTGACCATTTGGCCTTATCGTACACGCCTTGACTTGTGTTGAGCAAGAAAAGTTTGTCATCAGAAATTTTGTATCCCTGAACACTGGCTTTGAGCTCATTACGAACATGAATGGTATGATATTTTGTGTTGGTTACGCCATTGTTGGTTACACGCACACGGAAATTGTAGTCTCCCGCTTTTGTGAATGTATGCGAAACACTTGGTGTTGTGGTTTTTTCATCAATTCGTCCATCCCCATCAAAATCCCACGCATATTGCGCTTTGTTCGTAACATTGTTTCCCGTAATTGTTTTTGCTTCTGCTGAAAAAGTTGCATTTTGTCCAACTTTGATTACTTTGTTGGGAACATGAAGCGTAATGAGCGGCAAGTGAATATTACTGTTTTCATTGTCAATAATGAGTGGCGCCTGACTCGAAAGTATTTGTTTGCTATCTACGCGCATTCCATCATTATCCTCGATAATTACTCCAAAATAATATTTTTCTGTAACATTTGGCAAAACAAAAGTCATCGTAGGGGATTGCGTAATCTGCAATCCTTGGGGCTCATTATCAGATTCTGTTGTATAATACCAAATATAGGAAGTTACGACGCCATCAGGATCGTTGGCACCATTGGCAGTAGCTTTGACAATAATTTTTTGACTATCTTTTTTGCTCGCGTCAATTGTTGTTGTGATATTTGTGAGTTGTGGTGGCTGATTATTGAGCTTGATATATTCTGTGGTCGTGTGAGACGCACCATTAGTTTTTGATTTTACCGTCAAAGAAATTGGAAAACATCCAAGATCTTTGAAATTTTCTGAAATAGTAGAAAGTGTGGAAACTTTCCCCATAAAACGCCAAGTATAATCAAGATTTGTGGTCGTTCCATCTACATTGACAGAATTTCCGCCATTGAGTGTCGTCGATTCGCCACGATTGAGAATGTATGCATCTTTCCCATCACAAACACCAGATTCCATCACAACGCTATTGCTCGAATTCGTAAAATTGATAATAGCAAGTGGAGAGTCCATATCCGTCACATAGACTTTTCGTGAAATCGTTGTTGTGTCGTTGGCATTGTCACCCTGAAGCGTGAGCGTGACATTGTAGATACCAGTTGTTTTGAATTTATGAGTGACTGCACGCGCACTTCCCGAAGTTTGTGGCGATCCATCACCCATATTCCAAGTGAAAAATTTTGCATTTTTGGAAATCGCCAAAAAACTCACTTCGTCGCCGACTTTGGCAACTTGTGATGCAATTCGCATATCACCCGCAAGAATCGAATTGACATTAAATTTTTGCTCAGCCGTTGCAATTTTTCCGTGTTTATTCGCAACGGTTACTTGAATCGTATTTTCTCCGGTTGTGTCAAAAGTATATAATCCACGACTATTTTTCTGATCAGCTGCGGTGTTGGCGAGTTCATCAAGTTTGATAAGTTCACCATTGAGACGCCAAGTGTAAGTCAAATCCTGGCGAGAATTTGTGTCAGGATCATAACTTCGGCTCGCATCAAAAATAAAAGTATTTGGCTGTTCTGCATTGAGACTTTTTGGCGCATCAAGCGTCGCGATTGGTTCACGAGATTCAATCGTAATCGTTTTGGAATCGCTGTCAATTTCCCCATTTGGACTTTTGGCGGTAAGAGTTACCGTATATGAGCCAATATCTTTAAAAGTATAATTGAACGATGTTCCGTTGCCAGACTGCGTGTCGCGCTTTCCTGTGTCATTACTCTGAACTGTCCACAAATATTCAACATTTCGAACATTTCCAAAATATGTTTCCGCCGTGAAAGAAATACTTTCCCCAGCATTTGCGGTAGTTCTATCTACTTTGATAGTTGCGGCTGGGTCTTTGATTCGAAGGGTAATATCTTTGGAAAAAGTTTGGCCGTCATTTGTTTTGAAAGTCAATTTTACAGGGAAATCTCCTGATGTCGCAAAAATCTGACGTTCCGCACCAGGTCGTCCATTATATTTTCTAGTATTTCCATTTCCAAAATCCCAACTTGTTTCGAGAATTCGTCCGTTTCCAATTGCACGAGAAGCGGTTGCGTCAAAAATCAACCCCTGTGCTGCAATGGTTGGTGAAATTTTCATTTCACTCATATTACTCACATTGATTCCATTCACAAGAAGTGTGATTTCTCCGAGCTTTGGCTGTACTTGGATATTTACTGAAGTGCTCAGTGGAAGGACATCAGTATAGCGTTTTTTGTTGCGACTCGCGGAGATGACATCAAGATTCACCGTATAGGTTCCTTCTTGGGAAAACTCGTATGTCAGGCTTGGACCACGTCCTAGTTCGCGGCGTCCACCACCATTTTCACGAATCCACCAAATATAATTTCCATTTGGAGGAATCGTCCCAGATGGATCAATAACATTTTGCGCAGAAAAAGAAGTCACCAATGGCGCGTTTCCAGTCGTTGGGTTGGCACTGATGGATCCTTGTACTGCTTCGATTTTGGCGCTACTTACAAAAGTTGCAACCTGAGAAATGGCTGTTCCCACAGCCTGTTGTGAATCTGGTTCTTTGCTCGCCAAATCCAAGTACATATCTACCAATCGTTTGTTACTTTCATTGATTCTCGC
This sequence comes from Candidatus Altimarinota bacterium, assembly GCA_013332525.2. Classification (GTDB taxonomy): domain Bacteria; phylum Patescibacteriota; class Gracilibacteria; order BD1-5; family UBA2023; genus GN02-873. The sequence continues at coordinate 12,248 of JABCOP020000014.1, read as the reverse complement.
GGCTTCTGCATTGCGGTCTGGTAATCGATCAAATGCTTGCTGAACCAAAGATTTGAGTTGAGAAATTTTTGATGCCGAAGCTTTTTTGTTTACGCGAAGTTCTGCTTCGAGTTCTTCTGCGGCTACTTGTAGGCGATATTTATATTCATTAAAAGTTCCCTGATCGCTTTCTGTATATGCTTGCGCATAAGCCGTCGGAACAATATTGAATGCGAAATACGTTTTTTCTTGTGGATGATAGCCCGTTCTTGTATCTTCCAAAAATTTGATGACAAAATTGACAATCGAATAGGCGAGCCACATCACAATAATCCCGAGCGCAACATACAAAATTGTTTTTCGAGAATTGGCAACCGTATCTTCGTCTCCTGCGCTGATCATAATGCGGAAACCTGACCAAATCACATAAATCACTCCAATAATCGTGACAAAAGTCATCAAATAAATCACTACATCTTGCGCGTACTCTGAAACGGGCTTCGTCGTGATATTATCACCAAGCGCCTTACTTCCGTCATCTACGCCTTCTTTGAGCGTACACTGACCATCATTACAATATTGCACTTTTGGCGAATTTTTTTGACCAAAATGGTCAAAAGCACTGCCGTTACTTTTTTGCGCAAAAACACTCGAAATTCCTAAGAAAATCGCAAAAACGAGCGAAAGAATGAGAGAAAAAATAGAAATTTTTCGCATACAATAAAATTATTTTTACTATCGTAACATATTTTTTTTAAAAAAGCAATTTTTGAGCAACTTTTCTGAAAAATATAACTTTTTTATTATAACATTTATTTTTTAATCGTCAATTTATTTTTTGAGAGAATTCCAAAATTTTTGAAAAAATTTTTTCCAAAAAATAGAAAAAATCCCGAAGGATTTTTTAAAATTATTTTTGTTGGCAGATTTCGTCTCATTCGCCGATTTCACAGCGTATAGTTTTTAAAAGGCGTTCGCCAAGTGTAGAAAGGGAAGATGGCGAGGAAAAATCTTCCCAATTTGCGTCAATCACCGCATCAAAAATCGATTTTGCGCCGTAGTCGAATACTGAAACGCTCATTGATGGACCGAGCAAGAATGCGTCCATTTTGGCTTTTGGGAATTTTTCAGAAAGCGCTTTGACAGCGGCCGCTGCGTGAAATTCTGTTTGTGCTGGAATCAATGTTGGATAGATTTCCATCGAAATTTCTTGCGCTTGGCTTGACATCAAAAATTGCAAAAATTTGAGCGCTTGGTCAGGATTTTTTGAATTTTTGGAAATTCCGAAAAAGCTGTATTTGGCGATATTGTACGGATTTTTTGCTGAGAATTGTGGAATTTTATCAGTATAGACAAGATCTTCAACGCCCCCACCCCCAACGCGTTTTTCTGACATTTCAAGTTCAGAAATGAGGCTCGGATATCCCACAATCATTCCAATATTTCCGCGCATAAATTCGTCAATTGTCGTTGAATTTTTGTTGGATTTGAGCTGAGATTCTGTCTGGCGAAGGGTATTATTGTTGCTATAAATATCCGCAGTAGCATCAGGATTTGTAGAATTTATCAAGTCGCCAAAACTATAATATTTTTGAAATGGCGAAACAATATTGGCGAGATTTTTGTATGAAAAAATTTTCGATTCACCCAAGAAAAATGGCAAAATATCAGAAATATTTGGTACAAAAGCGCGTCGCAACCCGAGATTTGTCGGGAAAATCCCAGCAGGGAATTGTCCGTAGAGCAACTCAATTTGATCCCAACTTGTTGGTGCTCCATTTCGCAGGAGTGCACGATTATAGAAAACCCCAAGCGTCTCGTATCCAAGCGGAACACCGAGGAGTGATTGTGTTGTTATTTTTGTGTCAGGATTTTTTTCGGTAACAATCAAATCTGAAAAAACTGGATCAAATCGTCGCCCAAAATCCGTAATATCAATGACATCAGCAGGAATTTTCGCGAGCTGTGATTCGAGTGGCGCGTATTCATTTTTTTGCACCATAAAAATATCTGGCCCATTTCCGTCAGCAATCGCACGCAACAAAAGTGAGTTATATCCAGAAACCGTCGTAGAAGATTTTTTTTCGACCTCAACTTGAATATTTTTGTTAGCAGGATCCGCATCGTGAAAGGCTTTAATTACTTTTTCAAAATCATCCGTCAAGCCTTCGTTGATCCAAACCGTGATTTTCCCAGAAATGACTTGTTTTGGCTTTTGATTCGCTAAATACATAAAACCAATTCCGAGCGCGACGAAGACAAGTACCACGATAACGAGAAAAATAATTTTTTTTGGAGACATAAAATTTTTTAATTGAGCGAATTGTAATGATTTTTTCAGAAAAATCTATTTTATTTTTGAGAAAATTTTTTGAAAAAAGAGGACGAGCCTCTTTTTATTTTTGAATTATTTCATCAATTTTACCAAAATTTCTGCGGCTTCGCGCTGCGAGATGAGCGTATTTGGCCCAAAATTTTTGTATTTTGTACCGATTGTCGCGCCATAATTTTGAATATTTTTGAAAAGTGAGGAAGTTTTCGGAACATCAGTATACGAGATTTGCCCATTGGCATCGGTCAATTTTCCGAATCGACCCAGAATTTCTACAAATTCTCCGCGTGTGAGGTTTTTGTTCGGGAAAAAATTTTCACCGCGCAAGATTCCTTTTTCGTAAGCGCGCGCCGCATACCCTTGAAGTTTCGTGTTACCAATCGTGATATCGTCGAATGGGCTCATGCCGTCACTCGGATTTTCTCCATAAAATTTCATAATCATCATGAGGGCTTCCGCGCGAGTGAGAAGCGAATTTTCGTTGATTTTTTCAATATTATCAAAAATACACGCATTTCCAGAAATTTTGAAAACATTTTTTAGGAAATTATCACTTCCAGAAACATTGGAAAGATTGCTACACAAAGCGGAATTATAGGTTGTTTGTGATGCGACAATCACTTTTTCTTCATTGGCTGGCGTATAACTCACAATCTGATCCAGAAGGGCAGAAGGTGCGGATTCTACTTCTGGCACAATATAATCAACGATTTCATCAAGAGTTTTAAGTGGAATATCAACTTTTTGTGTTGTTGGTGCGGATTTTTCAGGATTTCCTGACAAATAATTTTGAACGAATTCAAGCGGATTGATAGTGTATTTTTGTGCTTTATCAGCCCCAAGTCCGGCTGTTACGGCTTGCAAAAATGACAATCCTTTTTCACGAGCTTCAGCGGAAGTATACGGCCAATATGGGTGAAATGGTGCATCTTGCGTATCAATTTGAAAATGCAGATGTGGCGTTGTTGCGAGACCAGTTTGACCAACACGCCCGAGCATATCACCTTTTTTAATTTTGGTTCCTTCTGTGGTTGTGATTTCTGAAAGGTGCAAATAACTTGAAAATATATCTTGCTTTTTTCCGCCAATATTGATACCTTCATGGCGAATTACTACGAATTTATTTCCAGAAGCATCAGCCTCAACGGTTCGCACTACGACACCATTAGCAATACTCAATACTGGCGTTCCGATTGGCGCACGCATATCGATTCCCAAGTGACTTCCGTCATATTCTTTGTAGTTGAGCGTATAGCTTCCCATATACATCACGGGATAGGTAAATCGCCCCATAATATTATTCTGATCCAGAAGCGCAGAAACATCATATTTTGGAATTGGCACCAGATCTGAACTTGAAATATTACGAAAATCTAGGGTCTTATTGCGCAAATCGGCTTTGAGCCAGTTTGGCACATATGAAATCGGCATTACCGTCCCATCAAATGGATCAGCTTTGATGTTTGTATATGTTTTGGCTTGCATGCTTGGCAACCAAATCGTTGTAATTGCGATCATAATCGCCAAAAAACAATTCGCAATCCAGACGATCGCCAGAATCATGCTGATATTTTTTTTGGTATTTGTTTTCATAATATAAAATATAGAAATGTCAAATCCAAAACAATGTACCATAATATTTGCCAAAATGCAAATTTATTGCATAATTTTTTCTTGAAAAATATTTATCCTATATTCAAAGGGTTTCTAGAATTTTTTATATTTCTAAAAATAAAAAATCTCGCGATTTTATGAGGGATTTTTTGGATTTTTTTCCACTGTTTTGAAAAATTTTTCTTTTTTTGTGAGCCATTCAGTACTTTGACGACAGAGATTTTTGTGAAATTTTTCGTCCAAAAACGCCTTAATTCCTTCTTCGAGAAAAATCGTATTCTGACTTCATTTCATAAAAATTATCGATTTTTGAGACGAATTTTGAATTTTTTCAGCGATTTTTTGCCCAGCAATTCGTGATGATAATTCACTTGTGACAGCAAAATTTTTTTCCAGAATTGGCTTCATAATACTCCGCATCACACTTCCCACCAAGAAAATTTCGATAGAATGGTTATTTTTAAAAACTTTCTCAATCTCATTTGCAAGCGATTGGTGAGCGGATTTTTCGAGATTTCCGAGTTCGCGCATATCGCCCAAAAAAAGAAAAATTTTTCGATTTTCTGCCATTTTTTGGACAGATTTTATGCCCTCAATCATCGCCAGAAGGCCACCATTGTAGCTACCATCAATGATAATTGCATCATTTTTTCCATGGAAAATCCCGCATCGCCCCGCCTCTGTGTGGAAATTTTTCGCCGCTCATACTACATTTTCGCTTGGAATATCAAGAGCCTTCGCCAAGAGAAAAATCGGCAAAATATTGTCCATTTGATATTCACCAAAAACTGGCATTTGGATATGGATTTTTTCTCATCAGAAATTGATTTCTCCGACGATTCCATCAATTTTATTTTCTACAAAATTCACAAAAATTTCAGAATTTTCATCATTTTTTCCATAAAAAATATTTTTCTCAGATGGCTTTACAAAAGGAAAAAGTGACGCGTGAATGAAATTTTTTTCAGCCGCCAGAATTTTGAGTTTTTCGTTTCGGTACGCTTCTTCGTCACCAAATTGCTCAATGTGATTTGGTAACACTGGCGTGAGAATTGAGACATTAGGAACAGCGATAGAAAGCAAAAAATCCATTTCGTTCGGTGTGTCAATTCCGTATTCGAGCACCAAAAATTTTGGATATTTTTGAAACAATTTTTTCACAAAAATACAAAAAACCCAAAACCATTTGAATAGATTTTTTCAGCCTGTTTTTGCACCGATAATCGTCAGTGGTAAGCCAAATTCTCCATTATAGTGATATCGAGAAAATTCTACGGCATCTTCGCTAAATTCTTGTTGTAAAAATTGCACAACAAAGCTGGTTACAGTCGTTTTTCCGGCAGTTCCTGTCACGCCGATAACAAAAGGCTTTTTTTGCTTGATTAAAATCCTTGCCAAAAATGCTAAATATTGTCTCAATAATTTTTTCATAAATTTTTTTCAGATTTTTTGGAAATTTTTCAAACTATAAAGAAAATCCAGAGAAAAGCAAGTCAAAAACTCTATACAAACACAAAATTTATTTGCTAAAATGACAACTTTTCATACAATGTTCACATTATTTGTATTTTCATTTTTATGGCACAAATTACTCACAACAATTTTACTTTTACTGTTCTCGAAGAACTTCAGGTGCGCTTTCCAGAGCTTATTGATCTCATTTTGAATAGCGAATCTATCGACAATGCTCAGAAGCAATATTGGCTTGATATTTTGCCTTCTATGACGAACGAACAGATCGATCGTTTGTTTAATATTTTGATGACAGAAAAAATTGAAATTGAAAAATTGGATTTGCAATTCCAGGAAGATGTAAAAGCGCTCAACGAAAAGCATTTGATTCAATGGCAGGCACTTCAATCCAAAAAAGCAAAAGAAAAAATCGCGGAAGCAGAAAAAGAAGATACTTCCAAACAAGATGCCGAAGATGCTCTCGGAATGCTCGGTTCTCTCTAAAATTTCACAATTTACAAAAATTACGATATGATACAGGTTATTCCCATTAAGCGCGATCTTGACGGCAATACAAAACTTCGCACGCATGTTCTTTCTCCGCGACTTGGCGTGACACTCACGCTCACGATAGAGGGCGGAAAGGAAAATATTATCAGTATTTTGGAAGATCATCTTTTGGAGACGATTTCTTCAGTGGAGTGGAATACTTCCGAAGATGATACGGATTTTACTTTTTTGACGGAAAATTATAATCGTTTTATTCGTAACTTGGAGCCACAAGATTTGGTAGATATTTCTGTGGCTGTTTCGCTTTTGAGAAATAATATGCTCACGATTTCCACGATTGGAAATGCGACGGCATATCTCGTAGAAGGTGATGATATCACGCCAATTGCGATTCCAGAATCTGGACGTTTTGATTTTCATACATTGACGGCAGGGGAAGTTTCGCGTAATGCAGCGATTTATATTTCCAATCAGGATGCGCTCGAAGTTCTTGGGAATGAATTTTTGTTCGAATTTTCTGCGATGAATTCAGCAGAATTTTCTGAGGTTGCCAAAACAATTTTTTCTCGAGAAATTAATATTCCGTTTCATTTGGTTCGTATCGCACATTCTTTCAAAAATGTACCACAACAGCCTCGCCAACGTGGTCGTGGCCAACTTGATTTGATCAAAGAAAAGGGGAAAGATGTGGCTCTCAAAATCAAAGAATTACCAATTTGGAAAAAGGCCAAAGAAAAAATTGATTCCGTTGATTTGGGTGCGAACGAAAAGCAAAAATATAGCTTTTTGGCGGTGGGAATCATTTTGATTTTTATTCTGGTTTATATGTTGTTGTCGGCGATTGGTGGTGCCCTCACAACAGGAATTTCTGGCGATGCTTTCGCTGAAAAGGTTCAACAGGCAAAAACTCTTGTGGAAGAAAGTCGAAAATTAACAGGAAATCCTGATGCCTTCACAACCAATATGCAACAAGCCGAGACACTTCTTGCGGAACTTCGTGATGCGCAAAAGTATTTGCCAGATGTGCAGACGATTCAGGGCGATATTGATGCGCTCAAAAAAGAAGTTTACGGCATTGAGACGATTGATTTGACAAAATCAGAATCGCTCGTTCCATTTGGAGAGTCAGGATTTACGCCAGTTGCCACTTTTGAAGTCAATAATAAACTTCTGTTAGTTGGAAAAACAGGAATTATTTCTGATTATGTTCGTGGCTCTGCGTTGCCAACTATTCAGACATATCCTCAGAATGATAGCGCCGTTACTGCAACTATCAATGATGCTGGAATCCCATATATCGTATCGGCGGCTACTCGTTTGATGACACTTCGTCAGAACAATGCGACATATGTTTCAGTGACAGGGCAGGGAACTTGGGAACTCGGATCAAAGATTAAGTCTTTCAATGGAAATATTTATGCAGTCAATGCTGAACAGAATCAGATTTATCGATATCGACCAAGTGCCAATGGATTTTCTCAGAAAACGAACAGCTTGACGGCGCAAACTTCTGCCAAGATTCTGGATATCGCGGTGGATGGTGGATTCTATATTTTGACAGAAGATGGAAAAATTAATCGCTTTGTCTCGACGAATGATAAGGGCGTAGTTTCCCTCACACTCAACAAAATCCCTGGCGCATGGAAGATTGATAGTGGACTCTCGACACAGATTGTTGCCAATGATAAATTGTCGTATGTATATGTTAGAAATGGTCGTACTATTTGGATTTTCCAGCCAAATTCTCGTCAATTTCAGGATATCAATTCTCTCACATATATTGCACAGGTTCAGATTCAGTCTGACGGCGATGTAGTGGATTTGTCCGTTCCACGCGATGGACAGATGTATATTTCGACGGAAAAAGGAATTTTTGAAGCACAATTCCAGATTAAAGACGGAAAATTTTCTCTGACAGTGAAATAATGTATACTTTTGATGCGATTATTCTCGAGAAAAATATTCTTCGAGAAAAACAGATTCGTATTGTTGTGCTCACCAAGGAATACGGAAAAATCACTTTGTGGCACAAAAAACAGATTACGGGCGTTGATATTGGAGACATCGCCCGTGTTGTTGTGCGCCGAGAAAATTCGATGAATTATATCAAAAGTATTGATACCAAGCTCTATTTGATTCACAAAAATTGGAATTATAATTCGCTTTTTTCATTTCTTTCGTTGATTAAAACGCTCAGATTTTGTGTAGCGTCGGAGGAGAGTTCATCACAAATTTTTTCTGACTATGAGTGCGTTTTGCGGATTACGGGAGATTCGATTTCGCTTGATTGTTGTCAGCTTTTACAGATGCGCATTTTTAAGCATTTAGGCTCGCTCAATCCAGATTTTTTCCAAGAAGACGCTATTCTGAGATATATGTATCAGAAAATTACTGAAACACCGCTCGATCGCATTCTGAAGGCACAACCGCTCCAATCTCATCACAAAGAAATTATCGAAAAATCGAACCTCTTTTCACTGTCCACTTTTCTGTAATATATGGAATTGACTTTTTTCTATATCAGCGTATTTATTTTTGGCTTGCTTTTTGGGAGTTTTTCGAGTGTGCTCATTAGTCGCTGGAAAAATAAAGAAAATGGTATTCTGATGGGACGAAGCGCTTGTCCTCATTGTAAAAATACACTTGGAGCGAGGGAATTGATTCCGCTCTTTTCATTCATTTTTCAGGGTGGAAAATGTAAACATTGTAAAACTAAAATCCCTTGGAGATATCCAATTTTGGAGCTCTCTATGGGCCTTGTTTTTGTCTTGATGTCATATGCTGGTATTGAGATTTTCCATGTGGCATTGCCGAGCGTAGCGCTCCTTTTTCTTATATTTCTCGGATTTATCACTATAGTATATATTTTCTATGATATATTTTTCATGGAAATTCCCGATGAAATTTTTATAATTTTTATAGTTAGTAATTTCATACTTTTCATACTATCATATTTTTATACTTGAAAATTCATATATTTTAACTGGAATTCAAATCATACTTTTCATACTTTTTATTTTGATAAACTTCTTGGTGCTTTGATATTGTATACTTTTTTGTATGCACAGATTTTCATTTCAGGAGCAATATATCTTGCGAAAAAACAAAAATATCGTGATATCTGAGAGTTGTTTGGCTACTATTTTCTCTTTCCGTTCATGACGATTTGGGATTTTTTCAAAGAAAAACTCACTACCCAGAAACCTGAAAAAAATCCAGATAATACTCAAGATGAAGAGGAAATTCCGTTTTGGGTAGGACCTGGTGATTTATTTTTGGCGATTATTATTGGTTGGACACTTGGTGTATTGCATGGAATTGTGGCATTTTTCTTCGCGTATTGTGTTGGGAGCGTCATTGGCATTATTGCTATGTTGATTACTGGGAAGCAAAAAGAACGATTTGAAGTGCCTTTTGGTCCTTTTCTGGGAATCGGTTTTTTCTTGGCGATTTTATTTCATTCACAAATAAATAATTTTGTCAATATGTATTTTTTCTTTTAATCGATAAAAATTCGACTTTTTACAAAAAATTTATATAATCGCTTCAATTATTTTTTTACAAATACCAATATGGCAACGGAAAAAGAGCTTCAAAATCTGCGAAATGCGATTATTTCGGCAGAAAATTCTATTCGCACAGCCAAGCAACTTCTTTCGGCAATGCTCGGCGAAAAGGACCTTAACCCGCATTTTTCGCCTTCTATGGATGGGCTTGGGAATTATGCGATGGGTGAGACACATATTGTAGAAGGCGTTTTCACAGGCGAAAGCATGCTCGGATCTGATGGGAATACTTATCCTGTTCCGCAGAATTATGCTTCCAAGTCGCTTCTTGTGCAATGAAGTCGCCTCAAGGCTATTATTGCGGCCAATGGAAAAATTAGTTATAAGATTATAGAAGAAATCGCATACGAAACGAAACTTGGTATTGTCACGAAGGCTTGAGAAAAATTCCAAATCACCACTGATAAGAATACCTACAATGTCCTTACTGCGGCGGTTACTTTTCATAAATGCTCCATTGGAGATACGGTCAATATCCGTATTCCAAAAGGAAAAGAAGCAACTTATGCGGTGATTGAAAATCTCGTTCCTAAAAAATAATTTTTAACTCCAAATTATGAGAAACGCAAATCTTCGATGAAATCCGTCTCGTGGCTATTCGTCAGGAAGACATCATGGAAATTCGTTTTTTTCTGAGAATAAAACTTGGCTTGTAATCGTAGCTTTGATTGCGGCAGTTTTTATGTTTTTAAAACTTTTTGGTGGCTCGTCTGGTGGTACGACAAAAAGCGAAAATTTCTTGTCAGTGACGCCGACAGATTCCAAAAGTGTGGTATATCTGGTAGATGCCAATGGCGAGCGAAAACAAATTTCTGGAAGTGGTTCGCTCTATGCCAATAAAGGCTCTCTTGTGGTAGAATCTGGTGGTGCGACCGCAACACTCAATGCAACTCGACTCGATATCGCGGCCAATTCTGAGATTTCTTATAAGGTCAAAACTTCTGATAGTGGCACATCTACCGACGCTATCAAGGTGTCCAAGGGGATGGTGTGGGCTGATTCGTCGTCGAACAATCTCTTGTTTGAACTGACCAACTTGTCAGCCAAGGTGCCTTCTAGCGCGGTTGCTATGCTTGAGCAGACAAACACAGTTTTTAGTTCGGTGTATTCTCTGCGTGGCGATGTGCAGATTGTAACCAATGTTGGTCAATATTCTCTCAGTGCTGGTAAAAAAATCAGCCTTTCATCAGGCGAGGCAGGCAATGCATCAACCAATCTTTCTGAAAAAGCTAACGATTTTGATAGTTCTGTGTCGAGCATGGAATTATTCGTTCGCAATGATGGAGAGACTCTTTTGAAAGCGAGTCAAACTACAGATTCTAAGACAAAAACCGAGGAAACTACTTCTACTGGCGCTACCACTGGAACTGGCGCTAATGCTGAAAAAACAGGGAAATATATTGCATTCACACAACCAACTGATGGTGCAACTATCAAGACTGCAACGACCAATATCATGGGAACACTGCTCTCGACTGATGTCAGTCGCGTAACGCTCAACGATCAGGATGCGGAAGTCAGTCCCGTGAATGAAACTTTTTCTATGGAAAATTTTTCGCTCACTAATGGTATCAACAATATTGTCTACAAGGCATATTCTGCCAATGGTATTGAGCTCGAACGCGGCGTGTTGGTCGTGCATGGCGCCAATACTGGCACAGCCAATACAATTGTTCCAGAAAATTTCCCATCACTCAAGGATTTTGTCATCACCTCGCCGTCGTCTAATCCATACGCGACGACGGATTCGTATGTCAAAGTGCAGGGAACGGTTCCAGCCAATACGGTTTCATATATCACGGTCAATGGATATCGTTTGCAACGATTTGTAGCCAATTCAACGCATTGGTATTATCATGCGAATGCTTCTATTGGAACGATTAAAGAGGGAACCAATTTGTATCATATCAAATTTTACGACAGCAACAATCGAGAAATTCATACCCAAATTTTTACTATCATAAAAGATACGCCAAATGCGAATAATAACTCAGATTCACCGCTTTTCCCTTCGAACTAATAGAAAAGGAGCGACTCTCATCGAGCTGATGGCGATGTTGGTGGTAGTGACACTCGCTCTGACGGTATTTTTTCATACGCTTTCACAAAGTCTCGTATTTGCGCGAGATGCTGAGGCGCGCATCAAGGCTGTTGCACTCGCGCGTGAAGGTATCGAAGCGATGTACAATATTCGCAACACCAATTGGCTCAGATTTTCGAGTAGTCGCACCAAATGTTGGGATTCTCTCAACTACGACCCTATGTGTCTGAATGGCGTCAATGGCAACAAAATCGAGAATGGATCATATATTCTATATAGTGAAAATGGTCTTTGGAAACTCGAATCCACTACGGCAGGCGACTGGAATACTGGATTCACAGCGTCAGCCGCGCGCTTTCAGATTGGTATCACAAAAGATGGCTGGTATGCGGGCAAGAATGGCTATGATTCAACCAAAAATTGTGTCAATATTGGCAATTCTGCTGGAAGTTTCCGTGATTGTCGTTCTATTTTTAGTCGTGAAGTTCAGATTAAAGAAAAAACTGAGACCACGATGAAGGCTGAAGTTTCGGTGCATTGGTTCAACGAAAGACCGCGCAGCGTTTCACTCTTGGCTGATGTTACCAACTGGAAATCCTTGTATGAAAAATAAAATCCTCGAAAGGGGATTTTTGTTTTTGAAAATTGTTGGTGAAATTCGAAAACTCCTGAGTCATCGCCGGAGTCCGAGGAACCAGCATCGCCCTCCAATGAGACAATATCACCATCTACCAATCACAAGGCCATGGAGGAT
>JABCOP020000013.1 GCA_013332525.2 Candidatus Altimarinota bacterium | reverse complement strand
TGGTGATGTCGATTGGAGTAATGGGTTGGTTTGGGGGGAGGGTTTTATCTGCAATCGGATCAATTTTTGGTGCGGTTTTATCTTTTACTGTGATGGTAAAATTTTTCGTATCAGCCGCATTTCCAGAACGATCACTTGCATGAATTGTAATCTGATATACGCCAACATTTTTTGGAGTTCCAGTAATTTTTTTCGTGATTGGATCATACGTCAAATCTGGTGGAAGCCCGTTGGTAACATTTCCATTTGCGTCTGTTGTTACAAAAGAAACAGTAAGTTGAGAATCATTGTCTGTTACGACAATATCAATCGGTGCAATCGGTTTTTTCTCATCAACCTCAGCATTCGCAACAGGGGAAATGATCGGTTTTTTCGTGTCTCTAACGATAACTTGTCGTTTCACAGTTGGAGCCTTATTTCCTGATGAATCCGTCACATCATACGAAATTTCATAAGTTCCTACTTTGGAAGTATCAACCGTTCCAGTTTTTTTAATTTTTGCAGTGAGATCGCCATCTTCCGCATCGTTGGCAGTAGCACCATCATCTGTATAAGTATCACCAAGTTCTACATTCACCGGAGAATTTCCTACAAGAGTAATAACTGGTGTATTTCCGCTTACAATGGTTACTTCTCGAGTTTTTGTCGAAGTATTTCCAGCTGCATCAGTCGCTGTATAAGTAATTATTGTTTTTCCAAGAGTATTAGAATCTACTGGGCCGCCAGTGGTCACAACATTACAAGTAGCATCATAATTATCAGTACAAGTAGCGCCGAGCTCGTTGTATGGTTGTCCTTTTACAAGTGTAATAGTTGGAGATCCATTGAGTGTGATTTCTGGCTTGGTAGTATCTTTTACAGTAATTTTAAAAGTTTTTGTGGCTTTATTCTCATACTGATCTTCAGCCGTTACGGTCACTTCATAAATTCCAGGTTGTTTTGGAGTACCAACAATCGTTTTTGTAGCATTATCCAAAGAAAAATCTGGCGTTGCATTCCCTGGTAATCTTACATTAACAGTAAATTCTTTAATGTCATCATTATTTGTTGCTTGCTTCAAATCAATCGGTGTAATCGCAACATCCTCGTTCACTGTGATATCATTGAGATTAAGATCCGGAGCCTGAGTATCGCGTGTTAATTTGTTAACCAAATCAGTAATTTCAGCAATCAAATCATCACGCTGTTTTTTGGTCAAATTGTTGTCATTAGCTTTTGTTTTTGCGTCTTGAAGTTTGTTTATGAGTGCTGTTTTATTGGCGTCGTTCACAATTTTTTTGTCTGTTTGCAAAAGATTTTCAGTATCAGTAATTTTTTGATTGAGAGGAGTTTTATCAATTGGATTGATTGTAATCGTTCGTACAAATTCGTCTGAATCGTTGCCAGCCGCATCTTTGGCTTTACATTTTACCGTATAAGTACCAGTTTTTGTGGCATCATAAGCTGGATTCACTGTACAAGTAAGATTTGCTCCCGCTTCAGTTTGGATGCCACTTTTTGGGTCAAAATTTTTCGCATCATCTGATCCAACCTCAAAAGTTTTTGTTGTGTCGCCAGTGATAACCGGTTTTTCCGTATCAATATTCGTTACAACGCCAGATTTACAAGTCGCCTCATTTCCAGCTTTGTCGAAAATTTTAAATTCACAAGGTTCGTTATTTTTTGAAATTGTACAACTCGTCTGCGTACCAGTCGCCAGTCCACTTCCATCGTCCTGAGGTGTGAAAGTTGCGGTCACATTACCATTTGTTGGTGTCGTTGGATTGTATGTTGGTGTTCCACAAGTTGGCGCTTTCGTGTCAACCAAAACCGTTTTGACAAAATAATTTTTATTGCCATCAGTTGGATTTCTTTCCATCTTTTCGCCATCTTTATTCTGAAAAACAATATTTCGATAGTACAAATGTCAATTCTCATTCACTCAAACAGTAATTGTTTTGTTGCGAGTTTTAACAGAATCATCAGCCTTCGTGAAAGCACCAATACTTTTATAATTAGAATCATTGGTTACTGCACACGAAGTATCGTCACCAATACAATATTCGAGTGTATTTCCAGCTTTCCAAGTTGCTTTGTCTTTGAGATTTAAAGAAACTGTAATAGTGTTGCCAGCCTTAGCGAGTGTATTTGTGGCATTATTACTAACTTCTGTGATAGAATCAAATTCTGGAACCGCTGACAAATTATATTTTAACGCTATAATTCCTGTAAATTTCTGATTTCCATATTGTCCGATTGGCTGCGACCATCTGATTTCAACATTGCCCGCACCATTGAGATTCAAAATTTTGATGTAACCGCCATCCTGCTTTGGATTTCCGTTCGCATCAACATTTTTGATATCCGCAGTTTCGACAACTGGAATCACATTTCCGTTATAATCTTTGAGCGGATTTTCAAAAAGGCGCTTTGTCGTATCAAGCACGATTTTTTGATTTTCAAACGCAGAATTTCCGCCCAAATTTGCAAATCCACCGCTATTGAATGCTTTTTTTAAATCCAGAATTTTATTTCCTGATACCAATAGGGTTTTGAGATTCTGTAAATCTTTCAATGCCGCAACATGCTCCGAAGTAAGAGCATTGGTGTTGAGGTGGAGATTTTGCAAATTAGAAAGATTTTTCAAAGATTCGAGAACAGTTGTTGAGGGACTAAAATTCTGTGAGCCATCTCGCAAAGCCTGATACAAATTGAGGCTTTTCAATTGTGTCAAATCTTTGAGTGGTTCCAATGCTTGCGGATTGGATAATTTGGCTGCCGATAGATTCAAATCTTCCGTATTGACAAGATATTGAAGTCCTTCTAGGCTGCGGAGTTCGCGGAAAGCAAAAACCGGATATGCTGGATATTTAATGCGAGATGAGGCATTATAAGGCGGTGCTGACCAGTGTGCGATTTCATCCCAACTGAGCTGATCAGATGATCCAGTATTTCCTTTTCCGAAACGAATAGTTTTCATCTCTCCAATAGTCACTTTTTGATCACCAGCGCGAGTAGTGCCAGTTATGTGAGAAAGTACTTCATTGATTGCAATTTTCAAATTCGGATCTTCAAATTTTACTTCTGTATTATCTTTATCCGTATTTGTACGAACATGATTGGAATCCACAGGATTTTGCGCAGAAGTATACGCATGCGCTGTCGGCATAAATTCAAAAATACTCTGCACACCAACAGCATTCACGAGTAACGCCGGTACGAGCAAGGCAGAAGCCAGTTTTTTCATGTTAAATTTTTTAAAAAATAAACGCCGCAATTATATTGATAATACCAGTAAATAGCAAATATTCTTCTCACTTTTCAAGAAAATTCTATTGACACATATTTTTTTTTCATTTGTAATTTTATTTTTTTACCAAATTTTTAAATTTTCAAAAAAAAAAAAAAATGATTGCTCGTTTTTTAAGATTATAAAATTTTGTCGATGAGGCCATATTTTTTGGCTTGTTCTGGAGTCATAAAATTATCACGATCACAATCCTTACGAATCGTGTCGATATCCTGACCCGTATGATCCGCCAAGATTTTATACAAAACTTCGCCCGTTCGCAAAATGTGTTCTGCCGCGATGCGAATCTCAGTTGCCTGACCTTCCGCCCCACCAAGAGGCTGATGAATCATAATTTCAGAATGCTTGAGCGCATAGCGTTTTCCCTTGGCACCACCTGCAAGAATTACAGAACCCATAGATGCCGCAAGTCCCACGCAAACTGTGATGACATCAGGCTTAATATATTGCATTGTATCGTAAATCGCAAGCCCCGCCGTTACATGCCCACCTGGCGAATTCACATACATCGTGATTGGCGCCTTGGGGTCAGCTTTTTCGAGGAACAAAAGTTGCGCAATCACGGTATTAGCAACCGCAGAATCAATCGCATCACCCAAAAAAATAATTCGGTCTTCCAAAAGTCGCGAATAAATATCGTACGCGCGTTCCTGTCCGCCCACTTTATCGATAATCGTCGGAACGAGAAAGTCAGAAATAATTTTTTTTGATTTTTTTGCCATATTTGAAATTTTTAAAAATGTATGAGCATTGTATGGACTTTTCAATTTTTTTCAAGAAAAATTTTTGACGCGCGGCGAAAAATGATTTGCGAAAAAACCAAATTTTTCTATAATTTTGACATGCAAAAAAATTCTCAAAATCCTCAAAAAACGCTTCTCATTCACGATACTTTTTTGATGAAAGGTGGTGCTGAGCGAATGAATCTCTACATCGCAAAAATTCTGAACGCCGATATTGCAACCGCGATTTGGCACCAAAATTGTTATAATCCGCGTGAAATGGATTTTTCTGGTCAGATTTTTGAACTCAATCCGCATTTTCGTCGTGGAATGCTTGGTTTTCTCAAAATGAAAATGGCGTTTTTTTTGGCACAATTTTGTCATCCACACGATATTTCTGAAAAAAAATTTGGCACTCAAAAAATAGAAAAATCAGTATTTTCTGAAAAACTAGATTTTCGAAATTATGAAAATTTTTTCTTGTCCAATGAAGCGATTTCCGCGATTTGGAGCATTCCAAAAGGCAAAAAAACTTTTTATTACGCGCATTCGATTTCACGGCATTTGTTCGATCTCTATGACGAATATCTCGCCAAGGTTCCACGTTTGGCACGCCTTCCGTATCGGATTTTTGCTTATTTTTTACGAAAAATATATATTCGAGAAATTCAAAAATTTGATTTCGTTTTTGTAAATTCTCACGAAAATCAGAAATGCCTCGCTGAATGGACCGGTCGTACTGATGGAATCGTACTTTTTCCGCCAGTTGATACTGAGCATTTTTCTGATAAAATCGATACTTCTCATTTTCAAAATCTTCCCAAAATCCGAGAAATTTTTGAAAAAAATCAGCAAAAATTTTTCTTATCATTTGCGCGCCTCACACACGTGAAGGGGATTGATAGAATCATTCGCGCTTTTCAGCAAATGCCCAAGCAAAATATTCTCATCTTATTTGGAACGGAAGATAGCCAGCGCGAGGAATTTCAGCGACTTGCTGGAATCGAACCAACAACCGAGCAAAATATCTTTTTCCAGTCGAGGCAATTTCCAAATATTTTCTTCCTTTCAATTTCTGATAACAATGAACTTCCAGCGATTATTGGTGCGAGCCAAGCCGTTGTTTGTATGAGTCAAAATGAGGATTTTGGAATGGTGGCGATTGAGGCGATGGCGTGTGGAAAACCCGTTTTTGCACCCAAAGAAGGCTGATATCTTGAGACGATTATTGACGGAAAAACTGGACTTTTCTTAGAAAAAAATTCTTCAGAATCTCTTATTGCAACTATTCGCAATAACGAAAAAACTGATTTTGGTGCCATGAAAGATGATTGTAGAGCGCAAGCCGAAAAATTCTCACTCAAAAACTTTGAAGAAAAATTGCAGATATTTTTCCAAAAATAATTATTGCAAAAATTTGTATTAAGAATATTTTTTCAAAAATAAATTCTCAAAAATGCTTTCTCAAAGCCAAAATACTTATTGCAAAAAACTGCAATAATAAAAATTTGAGATTTTCAAAAAATTCTGGAATGATAAAAAATTTGCAAGCAAAAAATAGTTGAAAACTTCTCAAAAATCACTATACTATCGCCAATTATGACTACTACGACTCTCACACTTCTCGTCATATATCTCGCGTGTATCCTTGGAATTCTCGGTTTTCTCGCGATTTTTTTCATTTCCGTAAAACCATTCAAAGATTTTTCTCCGCTCATAATGCCTATTTTTAAGGGATTTATGATTGTTTTTGTGATTGTCGCGATTTTTGGCGCGTACAAAATTTGGACGGGAGAAAATGTGGATTTTGGAAAAAATCCATTCGATATCTCGACGCGAGAGAGAAGTGATTTTTAATTTTTAAAATTTTTATTATGCAAGTTGGTATTGTTGGGCTTCCAAATGTGGGAAAATCGACACTTTTTAATGCTTTGACGAAATCATATGCGGCTGAGGCTGCCAATTTTCCGTTTTGTACGATTGAGCCAAATACGGGAATTGTGAATGTAAATGACGATCGCCTTGAGAAAATCCGCGAAGTCGTGAATGGCGCGAAAATTATTCCTGCAACGGTAGAATTTGTTGATATTGCTGGGCTCGTTGAAGGAGCGAGTCGTGGTGAAGGTTTGGGAAACAAATTTTTGTCGCACATCCGAAATGTGGACGCAGTTTTGCAGGTGGTGCGCGCGTTTGATGACAGCAATATTCATCACGTGAATGGCTCTATTGACCCAAAACGCGATATTGAAATCATCAATCTTGAACTGATTTTTGCTGATATTGAGACACTTACTAAGCGAATTGCCGACAATGAAAAAAAGGTTCGCGCCAACGACAAGGAAGCCAAGTCTCGCGCGGAAATTTATGAAAAATTGCGTGCGCATCTCGAGTCTGGGAAAATCGCCTCGCTTCTCGATATGACAGACGACGAGAAAAAAATGATTGCAGATCTGCATCTCTTGACCGCAAAACCGTTTATCTATGCAGTAAATCTCGCGGAAGATAAAATTCTCACGCCAGAATCTGAACTTCGCGAAATGATTGGCGTGCACGATGAAAAAATCCCAGTTTTGCCGATTAGTGCCAAAATCGAAATGGATATGCTGGATTTTAGCGACGAAGAAAAGACGATGTTTCTCGATGAATTGGGCGTGAAAAACAATCCAATGGACGAAATTATCAAAACATGTTACGATTTGCTTGGATTGCAATATTACTTTACGGCTGGAGAAATCGAGGTTCGCGCATGGACGATCAAAAAAGGCTGGACAGCGCCAGAAGCGGCAGGCGTGATTCATACGGATTTCCAGAAAAAATTCATCAAAGCCGATACCGTGAACTGGAAAGATTTGGTAGAATTTGGTGGCTGGGCAGGCGCTCGCGAAAATGGAAAAGTACGCATGGAAGGGAAGGAATATATCGTTCAGGATGGCGATATTATGTTTTTTAAATTTGGTGCGTAAGCCAAATGCAACACTCTCGCGACTGGTATATAGTTCCTTGCGACCTTTACGCAAGTCTTAGGGAGCTTCTTAGCTCGCACAAGTGGAAAGAAACAGAAATTGGGAGCTTTTTGGAAATATTTTCAAAGTATGAAATACAAGAAAATCCCCTCTTTTCAGACTTTCAAAATGAACTCATTCATAAAAAAGGCCTTTCTCGTCTTAAGAAAAAATACAAACAACAACACTCATTGGTGTTATTTTTACTGGACTAGAACCTGAATTCAGTCATATTTCTATTATCAAAACATTTGCAAATGAAGGCAGAAAGATGATTCATAAAGTCATGAAAGAAATTCTACACTTAAAAACTCCCAAGAAGTGAACTAGAAAAACTTGTTTATTTTAAAGACTTCTGAACTTAACAGAAGTCTTTTTTGTTTTATTAATGCCTTTTATAATTATTCTTCTATTTTCTCAAGCTCAATTGCAACAACTCCAAATTCTTTTTCTTGCTCTTTTGTGTAAAATTTATAATAAACATTTACAGCTTCTTCTTCATTTTTTGCATTTGGAATTATTTTTTCAAATCATAAATTTTTCATCATTTCATAAAAACTTTCAAAAGAAAATTTATTTTTTACTAAAAAATTTTCTCAAGTTTCTAATTTTAAGAAATCTCAAATTTTTATTTTTTTAAATTTTCATTTATTTAATCTTCATTCAAAAATTTTTTCTCAAGAAATTAAAAAACTTTTATAAGGTTCTTGAACTCAAAAATCATAAATCATATTTTTTAATTTAGCTAATAAAAAACAATAAGCAGTCTTGCTTGATAAAACTTTTCAATCCAAAATCATTTTCTCAAATTCTGAGATTGAAGTTTTGAAAACACATATATTTTCTCAAACTTCTAAATCCTGATTTGCTATTTTTTTACAATTTTTGGCTATATAATAACGAATTATCCCCTCAAAATAATTTTCTATAAAACTTTCTCACAAAAATTCTATTTCTTCAGAAAAATATCAAGTTTCCTCTTTTAATTCTCTTTTACAATTTTCTATTTCATAAAATCAATAATAAAGCATACAAACAGGAAAATTTATAACAAAATCCTCTGGTCAATATCTATATTCTTTTAAATAAAGTATTTCTCAATCTTGTGTTATTGGTAAAACAAAAGTTCAAATTGTTTTTTCTTTATTGTGTCAGGTTATCAAAAAACTACTTATTTTTCCATTTTCATCTTCATATCTTTTTTCTGAAACTTTTAAATAAGGATTTTGAACAACAACTTTTTCATAAATTTTTTTAGGTTCTTTCATAATGAAAATAAACGATATATTTTTAAAATTTTATAAAAATAGAGAAAAAAGTAAAACAAAAAAGTAGAAAATTTTCTACTTTTTATT
>JABCOP020000012.1 GCA_013332525.2 Candidatus Altimarinota bacterium | reverse complement strand
GAAATCTGAGAAAATGGGTGTAGCAGGCCATCTGGCACTCAATCCATCGGAAAGGCTACGCTTCGCTATAATTAGGCAATAGCGTAAGCTGGAGCTGCCTTGAAAGATTTTGCAAGGCGAGCAAGAGGAGATGTCTTTGCATCTAAAGTTTTCCCTTTGATAACGAGGCGAGAAGCCCCGAATAAGCACAAACGACTTGCGAAGTCCTACTATCAAATCCTGTATCATCCCCAAGAAATGACACACAAATTATAAAAAATTTTTATAAAAAAGCAAATTTTTCGAAAAAAATATTTTTATACGATTTTATCAATAAAATTGAGTAATTTTTTCTGTTATTTTTCAAAAAATGATTTTTCATACTTTTCATACTTTTAAAAAACATAACGATTTTAAAGCAAAAATCCGCCATTTGGCGGAATACAACGGAATGAATATTATCGAGTATGAAGCGTAGCGAGAATAGTCTTGGCAGAAGGAGAATCCAAATCTCCTTCGATCACGGCAATTCCACGAGAAAGCCGTGAATATGCACGAGGTTGATTAGAATGATGTTTTGCTTCTACTTCGTCGATATTTCCACTCAAATAAAAGGAAACTCGAACACGAGCATCTTCAAAAATTACTCATTCCTGCGGATCCACCGCCACTATTTCTCCACCAGAAAACGCTTGATTTTGGTATTTGTCTTCGTCCTCACCACGAAAGCCAAACCCTATCTCCTCATTCCAGTACGATGCCTGTTGCACCTCACCAATTGGCGGAGTTGCTGGAACTTGTGCCGCCAATTCCCCTCCCCCAAAGAGATTTCGCGAGAGGTATAGAATCGAGAGAATACCGAGCGTCGTCAGCGCCTGAATCCATTGAGCTGCCGTTCGAAAACGGTTTTTATGTCCAAAAGAATTTCTGTTACTCATAATATAAAAACCTTAACAAAAGAACAAACATACTTTAACATACTTTTTTTGATTTGTCAATATTCTTGCAATAAATTTTTAAAATGTCAAATAATTGGATTTTCATTGATTTGAAAAGGAAAAAATAATTTTTTCGGAAAATTTTTACAAAAACGAAAAAGTTTTTATACTGATTTTATATTCAGATATTTATGACTCAATTTCCAAAAATTCTTTTTCTCATAGCGCCAAGCGAAAGCAAAAATACAAAAAACGAAAAAAATCTTACAGAAAATCTCAGCTTTCACTTCTCCAAGCCAAAAGAAATTGCAGAAAACACCACAGAAAAAGACCTTAAATGCTCTGGAAAACGCTATGATGAGGCAATGCTATTGAATCTCACGAATGGAAATACGGGTGTTCTGGATGCTATTTCTCGATACAATGGCGTGCAATTTAAACATTTGGATTATGAGAATCTGAGTCACGAATGACAAAAATATATCGACGAAAATATACTCATTTTGTCGGGAATGTACGGAATTGTTCGACCAAAAGATTTCATTAGCAACTACAAATTACCCATTGAAGTTCGTGGATTATATGATTTTTGGGGCAATCAAATTGCGGAAAAAATTATTGAAGAAAAGCCAGATTATATTATCAATCTCCTTCCAAAATCATACGAAAAATTGCTAAAAATTCGTAAAAATCTAGCAACTTTCCAGTCTCAAAATATCAAAATCCTCAATATCATTTTTGTTTCGCAAAATGGCGAAAAATTCTCACACAATACCAAAATTTTGCGAGGAAAATTTCTCAAAAATATTGCCGAAAATGCGCGAGAAAATATTTTTGACGTACTTCAATTCGAGGATAATGAAGAAATTGTTCAGGAAATTTTGGTGCCGATAGAATAATTGTAAAAAAATTTTATTTTTTTGGAAAAATCAGTATTATACGCCATTATACGCCAAAATTTTTTATGTCTCTATATCTTTACAATACGCTAAGTCGCGAAAAAGAGCGATTCAAGCCACTTCGCCAAGATGAAGTGAAGGTTTATTTTTGTGGGCCAACACCTTATAATTATGCGCATATTGGAAATCTTCGAGCCTATTTATTCGAGGATATTGTGATTCGTACGCTCAAATTTTTGGGATATCGCGTAAAAACCGTGATGAATGTGACGGATATCGATGATAAAACCATTCGTGATAGCCAAAAATCAGGAAAAACCCTCAAAGAATTTACCGAATTTTATACGGCGGAATTTTTGAAAGATTTGAATCGGCTTGGAATCCAGCGTGCTGATACGATTGCACCGATTTCGACCTTGATTGATGAAATGCGAGTAATGATTCAGGGGCTGCTAGATCGTGATTTTGCATATATTGCTGATGATGGAAGCATTTATTATCGTGTGGAAAAATTCAAAAATTACGGAAAATTAGCGAATCTTGATATCAAAGGGATGATTTCGAGTGTTCGCATCAATAATGACGAATACGAAAAAGATCAAATCGCAGATTTTGCTCTTTGGAAAGCCTACAACAGCGAGGCTGATGGTGACAATTTTTGGGAAATCGAAATTTTTGAAAAAAATGGTGATGAAAAAATTTCAAGAGTTCTCAAAGGTCGCCCAGGCTGGCATATCGAATGTAGCGCATGTAATTATAAATTTTTTGGCGAGCAAATCGACATTCATATGGGCGGAATTGACAATCTTTTTCCGCATCACCAAAATGAAGTTGCGCAAACTGAGGCTTTCACTGGTAAACAATTTTCCAAATATTGGCTTCATGGTGGACATTTGTTGGTGGATAACAAAAAAATGTCAAAATCTGCTGGCAATTTTTATATACTTCGTGACATCATCGAAAAATGGAGTGAAAAATTTGATGAAAAAATCGTTTGCCGTGCAATGCGATTAATGAATCTACAAAATCGATATCGCGAAAATTTTAATTTTACAAACGATCGCCTTGAATCCGCTATCAATACAATAAAATGAATGGACGAGATGATGAAGCGACTCGGATTTTCAATGCAAGATGAGGAAGAAAATACGGAGCGAACGGCGCGTGGAAAGCTGAAATTTCACGATATTACACGCGAATTTCGAGATAATATTCAGGGCTTGATGCAGGATTTTGTGGCTTTTTTGGAAGATAATTTTTCTACTCCAGAAGCACTTACAGTTGTTTTTGAAATGCATTCTTGGATCAATTCTGGAATTGATGAAAATATTTTTTCTCTTGAAGAAAAAAAGGCATTGGTCGGCCTTATGAAAACTTGGGACGAAGTTCTTGGAATTTATGATTTTTCCCTTCTGGACAACAAAAATGACATTCCAGAAAATATTATCAAATTGGCGGAAGCTCGTAAAATGGCAAAAGATCTCAAAAATTGGCCAGAAGCCGATAAAATTCGCGATGAAATCACTAATCTCGGTTACAAAATGATTGACGAAAAAGACGGAAAGTTCCGCATTGAAAAAATATAAAATCCCAATTTTGGGATTTTTTGGTGGAAAAAATATAAAAAATATTTGCGAGAAAAAAATCATCAAAAAATCTGTAAAAAAAGCAAAAATAAAATGGATTTTTTAAAAATTTTCGTTACAATGACTCAAAATAATTTTTCTCTATGCAATCAGTTCAATCAGCTCTTCAAGAAATTTTTTCAAAACTCTACAATCTCCATCCAACTTTTGAAATCACAGCCGCACCAAAACCAGAATTTGGTGAATTTTGTATCAATGTTTTTCCTTTTGCAAAGGTACTCTCTAAAGCTCCAAACGAAATTTCAGAAGAAGTGGCACGCGAACTTGAAAATTTTTCCGAAAGTATCAAAAAAGCGAACGCCACTGGTGGATATGTGAATTTTTTCTTGACTGACGCGTATTGGCAAGAAATTTTTGGCAATATTTTGTCAGCCGAAAAGCCTACTTCAAAAAATGAAACCGTCGTGGTTGATTATATCGGGATGAATGTCGGAAAACCACCGCACATCGGTCATATTTGTACGCCACTACTTGGCCAGGCTATCATTAATACGCTTCGTTATGCGGGTTATACAGTGATTGGTGATTCGCACCTCGGAGATTGGGGATCACTTTTTGGAAAATTGATTGTAGGATTTCAAAAATATGGAAACGCTCAGAAACTTCAAGACGATGCTATTTCTCATCTTTTGGAAGTCTATGTTGCCATCAATGCTGACATAGAAACCGATGAATCTGTAGAACAAGCATGTCGCGATGCGTTCAAAAAATTGAGTGAAGGCGACGCGGAATATGTGAAAATTTGGGCGGATTTCACCACGGCGACTATTTCTACCAACAAAAAAATCCTTGAAATGATGCATATTCATCAAGATTTTGATATTGGAGAAAGCTTTTATGAAGGCCTCAATTTACCAAAAATCGGAACACATCCAGATTTGCAATACGATATGAACTCGATTGTAGAAGAGCTTTTGGAAAAAAATATTGCCACACAAAATGAAGACGGTTCTGTGGGTGTGATTTTCCCAGAGGAAACAAAAATGCCGTCAACAATTTTGAGAAAAAAAGATGGAACCAACCTTTATCTGACAAGCGACCTGGCAACCATCAAATATCGCATCACAAACGGCTGGAATCCAACAAAAATTCTTTATTTTGTGGATGTTCGTCAATCATTGCATTTGAAGCAAGTTTTTTGGGTTGCGAAACATGCTTGGAATATCGATCATGTAGAGCTTTTTCATGCTGCAAACGGCGCTATCGTGCTTCCAGAAGGCGCGATGAGTACGCGAAAAGGAAATATTATTCGCCTCGATGCGCTCGTTGAGGAAGGCTTTTCTCGTGTAAAAAAAGTGCTCGAAGAAAAAGGTCGAACTGGCGAGAATTCCCTTTCTGATAAGGATATCACAGAAATCACGATTGGTGCCATCAAATACTCATATCTTTCACAAGATCGCGAACGCGATGTAGTTTTCACTTGGGATAAGGCGCTCAATTTCGAAGGAAATTCTGGTCCATACATTCAATATGCGTATGTTCGCGCCAAAAAAATTGGACAAAATATTGATTTGCCAGCATTTGAAAAAAATCCAAATCTCGAACTTTCTGCGAATGATAAATTGCTCATTGCAAAAATTCGTGAATTTCCAAAAAAAGTGAACGAAACTCTCGCAAAATACAAACCTCACATTCTCGCGAATTATGCGTACGATGTAGCGGTTGCTTTCAATAGTTTTTATGTTCATACGCCAAAAATCTTGGAAGAAAAAAATGAAAACCTCAAATTTTTCCGTCTCCATTTGGTAGCAAAAACCGCCGAAATCCTCAAAAAAACATTTGAACTTCTTGGCATCGAAATGCCAAGTGAAATGTAATTTTCCTTATGATCAAAAAAATTTTTTTCATTCTCGCGACTTGGATTTTTCTTTTTTCCACGAATGTTTTGGCTCAAAATTCGCTTCCATTCACGGATATTGGAGAAAATTCGTCATATTTTTCTGCGGTCAAAAATCTCTACGATGCGCGCGTGATTTCTGACGATGGCAGCCATCTTTTTCGACCAGAAGCACCAATGAATCGTGATTTTTTCGTATCACTCGCGGTGCAAATTGGTTGTAAAAAATGTCTCACACCAACGCTTGATGACCTTATAAAATACCAAAATTCGCCATTCGTGGATTTGCTGAAGACGAACGAATTTTATTATTGTATCGCGCACGCCGAAAATGAGAAAATCGCGCAAGGATATATTCCTGATGTCTCTGGAAAAGTAAGCTGTGAAAACGGCCAACAATACCAATCTAATCCTTTTTGTGCCGACAATTCTATCACACGAATTGAAGCGGCTGCGATGCTTTTGCGACGCGCAAATCTCTGGAATGATAGCCTGAATTCTGGAAATTTTGACCGATCTGAAAATATTTCTGATGCGGATAATTATTGGTATGGATATGCCAAAAAGGCCTTGGAAATCGGAATTTTGACAAAAAATCAGGATAATTCTGTGAAACCAAATGAAAAAATCACACGCGGAGAATTTGCAAAAATGGCATCTGTAATTTTGGAATATTCGCAGTGTAATACAACAAGTGATGATAATTCAGAGGAATCTTTTATTGAAATTCACGACAAAAATAACGCCCCAACGGACCGGACGATTTTTGAGGAGAGAGAAAAATTTACATTTGTGCCACGCACGGAAGGCGGAAGTTATAAGCATTCTTGGACGGCGCACGATGGCAATGGGCGGACTATCACGAGTGATAACACTATTTTTGATGGTTCAAAATTGCCGCCTGGAAAATGGTTCATTGAAGACAAAATCACGGATCCAAATTCTGGCAAAACTGCTTCTAAGCCAAGTGTGACTGTAACGGTCACACCAAAAAACCCAAGTGAAACCATCAAAAATAACCCCTCAGATGACGATACTGATGGCGACGGCGTGAAAAATTCTGACGACAAATGTCCGAGCATTCCTGGGCCGGCAAGTAATCAGGGCTGTCCTTTTGCAAAGGAAAAAATTGGCGTTTCCATCACAGGAAATCCGATTGTAACACACATTGATAACCCCATTACTTTTACTCCAAAAATCACCGGAACAACCGAGATAAATCTTCACTATCGTTGGGATTTTGGGGATGGTAGCTCGAATAATAATTCTGGATCTCAGACTCATTCGTATGGGAAATCTGGAACTTACACGGTAACACTCACAGTAACTAATCCCAAAACAGGAGAAACGGCACAGTCTACTATGATTATTAGAATTACGGACAATAAAGATACTGATGGTGATGGGATTTTTGATCACGAAGACAAATGTCCACTCGTTCGTGGAACGCGCGCCAATCAGGGTTGTCCAGATGTAACGGCACCTGATTATGGGTGTGCTATTCGCGGTGTGTACAAGGGAAATGCTGATTGTAATAATCAAACTCTTGATCGCGATGGTGACGGAGTAAATGATTCTGAGGATCAATGTCCTGATATTCCTGGCTTAAAAAATAATCATGGTTGTCCAGAAAATCCTGATGGAGATGATGACAATGATGGTGTGAAAAATTCTACAGATCGCTGTCCAAAAATTCCTGGCCCAGCGGAAAATTTTGGCTGTCCACGCGATACTGACGGCGATAAAATTCCTGATATTTCCGACAAATGTCCAACCGTTCGTGGGCTTCCAGAATGGCAAGGTTGTCCACATCCTGATCTCTACAACAATATTTCTCAGAATGTTTGTCTGCTTGATAAACTCAATAATCAGGGCCTTATCACAGGAATTCCTGCTTGCAATTCATGCCCATGCGTCAATAATATCACGATTACGAGCCATATTCGTGACTGTGATGTGCTCTTCCCGTCAATCCTCTCTCCTGACAAAAACACGATTTATTCTCGCTGAAATTTTTATCTTATCCAATAATGCGCATTCATTTTCGTAGTCGATTTTCTCGAGCAAAAATTCCAGGAAGTTCTCTCCAGAAAAATAAAAATCTCGGAACGGATTGGGAAGGAATTCGCGCGTACTCTCCTACGGGTGATGCACGCCATATCGTCTGGAAAAAATCGAGCGAGTTACAATGATATTTTGAAAAAACCTTTGAGGAAAATTCAGAAATTTCGTTACTTTTTATCAATATTCATGACGATTCAGATTTTTTCGATGATGGAATTTCACAAACAAGATATGACTGGAAAAGGAAAAGTCTAGAAATTCTGACAAATAATGCACAATCAAATAATATTCCATACCGAACTCTTGAATTTGACTCTTGGAAAGAATTTCTCCAATTTGGAAACAAAAACCAACTCGAGCGCTATTTGATCGTTATTTTGGCAAATACTGAATTGAATGAAAATGAGAAAAAATTTTCAAAAATTGCAATGCTCAATGAAATAATTTGGATTTGGTGTTATCATCCATTTGAAAAAAATCCACACGAAAATACGATTTTTGACGGAAAAATTTTTCCAAAAAAAGCGGTTCAAAAATATTTGACCATCATGACAGAGCAAGAAAAATTTCACGAAAAGATCCTCACGAAGCATCGAAGTTTTTTTCTCACAACAGACACAAGTCATTCAGTAGAGCGCGTTCTCAATCATTTTTTCAAATATCAGTATGTTCAAAAATAATTCCAAAAACCTCTACACTGCCCTCCTACATCGCATTGGTTGTACGCATCGTGACCTCAAAACTATGATTCTTGAGCGCCAAATTTCCCCAGAAGAAATTTATCACGACTTGAAAAATGGCGCACAAAAAATGTTAATTCTTTTGGGTGAGAAAAAATTTGAAAAAATTACGCAAAACCTGCAAAAAGTGGATCCAGAAAAATTTTTCCAATATATTGACGAGAAAAATATTCGCATCAAAACACTTCTCGACGAAGATTTTCCTGGAAAAATCAGACACATTCATCAAATTCCTTTTATTATTTATACTCTATGAAGTATCAATATTGAGGCTATTAGCATAGGAATCGTGGGAAGTCGAAAAAATACTGAATATGGAAAAAATGTCTTGAAAAAAATTTTTAGTGAAATCCCATATCAAAATGTAAGTATCATCAGTGGTGGTGCCTATGGTATTGATAGTTTGGCGCACGAGCTCGCTCTCCAATACAACCTCCATACAATCGCAGTTTTTGGATGCGGAATTGATGTCATCTACCCAAAAACGAATGCAAAATTATTTGAAAATATTCTTGCCTCAGGCGGATGACTTCTCTCTGCATTTCCAGTTGGGGCAACTCCAGAGTCCTACAATTTTCCTATTCGCAATGAGGTTGTAGCAGGACTTTCTGACTCCATTCTCATTCCTGAAGCCGGCATCAAGAGCGGGACACTCATAACAGCGAGCCTTGCACTCGATCTTGGAAAAGATGTTTTCGCCGTGCCGTGAGATATTTTCCGAGAAACCAGCCAGGGTTGCAATCAACTTATTAGCACTGGCGAAGCAAAATGCACTTTTTCTGCGAACGATATTTTTGAAGATTTTCAACCACAAATTTCCAAAACCATTCAGCAAAATTTTTTACAAAACAATAGCACTACAAAGATTCCTCAGAAAAAATTTCATTCAGAACTATGAGAAATGATTTTTAATACTATTATGAATGGAAATAATACTATAGATAGTATTATTAGTGCTATTAATATTCCAGTTGAAAACCTTACTATTGAACTCACAATGCTTGAACTAGACGGGCACATTACGGTTGGCACAACTGGAGCTTATGAATATAATTTTTAAACTATGAAAAATCTCCCTTTGGTTGTTCGTGCATTTCTCTTTAATGCGGATGGACAAATTCTTTTGGTGCATCACAAGGCCAATACTCCTTGGGTCTTACCAGGTGGTCATGTGGAGGCAAATGAAAATATTCATGCCGCAATGCTACGTGAAATCCGCGAAGAATTCGGGATTTCTGCGAGTTTTTTTGAAATGGATCAGGAAGAAATTTTGCATCATCAAGGCAAAAAATTGACGCATTTTCCACTGCCTATTTCCATCTATGAATTGTCATACAAAAATGCAGAATGAAAAGATAAATCACGCTTTGAATATATTTTCTTGATGGAAACAGCTGACGAAATCAAACAAACACAAGCAGAAGAAATCTATGATTACAAATGGTTTGATCCTGACGAAATCCTCGCTATGAAGCCAAATATCGAAGCTTGGGATTTTATGATTGAAATGCTTGAAAAAATCATTGGTATCGGTGAAGATAATGCATAAATTATGGAAAAAATCTTAAATGAACTCGAGAAATTTGAAAAAATTATTCTCGTTGGTGGTGGGACAGGCTGACATATTTCCCCGATTATTGCACTTCATTCGATGCTCAGCCACCAATTTTCTCATCAGCAATTTTTGTGGATTGGTGGCAAAAAAAGTGAAGAACAAAAGGAGGCTGAAAAATCTCAAATTCCTTTTGTTGGAATTCCTATTCTCAAACTTACAACAACTCGATCGTCAAAAACCCTTCTGTACCCATTTTTTCTTTTAAAAAGTATTTTTTCGGCCTATAAAATTCTCAAATCCGAACAAAAAAATACTCCAAAAATAGCTATTTTTTCAAAAGGTGGACCAGGAGCGTTGGCAATTGGACTTGCTGGAAAAATACTCGGAATTCCTGTTTATATTCACGAATCTGATACAATTCCTGGTCGTTCCAATCTGCAAATGGCAAAAATTTCTGAAAAAATCTTTCTCGGATTTGAGTTGGCGAAAAAATTTTTCCCACAAAATTCTTGTGAAGTTGTGGGACAAATTTTGGATCCAAAGCTGTTTGAGAAAAATCCAAATCAAACCATTTTTTGGAAAACTACAAAAAAACATATTCTCGTGATTTGCTGATCGCAGTGAGCAAAAAGTGTTTTTGAGGCTATCAGTCGCTCATGCCAAAATCTGGATGCAGAGTGGATTGTTGTACTCGGAAAACTCAATGCCGATATGCGCCCGCATTTTGAGCAATTTCAAAACATCCAAATTCTTGATTGGCTTGAAAAATCCGAACAGAATCACATTTTTTTAGAAACCGATATTGCCATCACACGTGGAAGTGCCACGACACTCGCAGAACTTGATTTTTTTGATATTCAAAAAATTATCATTCCTCTACCTTCTGCTGCCAAAAATCATCAATTTTTTAATGCCAAAGAATACAAAGCTCACGGAGATACTTTGCTCGAACAAAAAAATCTCTCACAACTCCGAGAGACTATTGAATCGTTTTTATAAAAATTCCCCAAAACGGGGATTTTATATTGTATATAATATTTTTTCGAGAACCTGAACGCTATTATTCATAGCAAATTCAAGATTATTCATATGTGCTTCTTTGGCTTCATTATCAGCACCATCGGATACAGCCTTGATAAAAATGCAACGATTTAAAATATTGTATTCGCGCGCCACTGATGCGATGGCAAAAGCCTCCATCTCGCACACATCAGCATTATATTTTTCACGAAGTGAGGCAATTTTTTGAATATCGTCTACAAATTCATCTGCAGTAGCACATACTCAGCCATGTATAACAGAAAATCTATCAAACGAATTTTCTATTTCTGGTGGAGCGATACTAATAGATTTTTTTGCATAATCAAGATGCGTACCATCAAATGGCAAATACATATCATGCTGCACAATTTCTGTCGGCAATAGCACGTCACCAATAGTCAGACGCGAAATAGTCGCATTCCCCGCAATTCCGACATTAATAATTGCGTCAATATCCTGATAATTTTCCAACAAAAAAGTAGTCGCCATCGCTGCCTGAATTTTCCCAATACCACCCAACACTAAAATAATTTTCAAAGGATTTTTTGATACAAATTCTCCTTCAAATATCGAAATATTTTTGAGGTTTTGAGAATTTTTGAGTGCAAAACGCGAAATGATAATTTCTGCTTCTTCACGCATCGCTGTAATAATCACAACTGTTTTCATAAAAAAATTATTTAAAAATTGAACCAAAAATTCCACGCGCAATCTCCACGCCAATACTCCCCATTCTACGCCCACCAATCTTGGTGCCAACAGATCGAGCAATTTCTTTTCCAAATGTTTTCGTGACACTCTCAACAATTGTGTCAGTCATCGTTGGATTTTTTCGGCGTTCTTTTTCTGCGAGAATTCGCGCCTTTTCAGCTTCCTCAGCCTGTCTTTGTGACTGAATCATTGACATTTTTTCTGCTAAAATTTCCTGCGCACTTTCAGGATTTATCGGGTTTTTGTAGAGGGCAAAAATTGGAGAAATACTCAAAAATGCAGCCAATTCCATATCAGTAATCGCATCCATTCGCGATTCTGGTGGGAAAATTTTTGTCATCACAAGTGGTGTTGGATTACCATTTTCACCAATTGCAGTGACAAAAGCCTCACCCGTCCCGAGAGTTGTGAGGGTTTTTTCAATATCATAAAATTCTGAAATCGGGAAATTTTTTGCCATTTTTTTGATAGATTCATTATCTTTGGCAGTGAAGGCTCTCAGTGCATGCTGAATCTTGAGGCCAAGCTGAGATAAGATCATATCAGGAATATCCATCGGATTTTGCGTACAAAAAATCACGCTCACCCCCTTGGAACGAATCAATTTGATAATCACTTCAAATTCTGACAAAATTTCACTCGGCAAATCACGAAAAAGCAAATGCGCCTCATCGATAACTACAACGAGTTTGGGCTTGGAAATATCCCCAACTTCGGGAAGCATGCCAAATAATTCAGTCAGAATCTGAATCATCATAGTAGAAAAAAGCTGTGGATATCGAAGTGAGTTCATCAGGCGAATGATATTAATCTGCCCTTTTCATTCATCATCAATACGCATCAGGTCATTCATATCGAGGGATTTCTCACCAAAAAATTGTGACGCCCCTTGCGATTTGAGCACAATAATTTGACGCATAATCACCTGAATCGTCGCCTGGGAAATCTGCCCATATGATGCCAGCTCATTTTTCCCATCTGTTGCCAAAAATGACAAAAGCGTTTCGAGGTCTTCTAAGTCAACCAATAGCAGTCCATTATCATCTACATATTTGAAAACGATTGTGAGTGCAGCAGTTTGCACGGATGATAATCCAAGCACTCTCGCAAATAAAAATGGCCCAAATTCTGAAACAGTAGAACGCACCTGAGCACCTCACTCATTTAAAAGTGAAAAAAATTCTACCGGAAAGCCCCTTACCTGCCATTCCAAATCACTAAATTTATCAATATATTTTTGTAGTTTTTCAGAATACTCTCCAGGCATGGAAAGCCCAGAAATATCACCCTTAATATCCATCATAACACTTGGAACGCCCGCATCAGAAAGGCGTTCTAGGAGCTTCTGAATAGTTTTTGTTTTCCCTGTTCCTGTTGCTCCAGTAATCAATCCGTGGCGATTCAAGGTCGACAAAGGAATACTTACGCGAGTATCTGTGAAAATATTATTTTCATGAACAGCAACGCCAATATCAATGTGTTCACCAGAAAAAGTATAATTTTCCTGAATGTTTTGAGAAAAATTTTTCATATTCTATTCGCTAATAATTTCCATTTTTTCAATAACTGCATCCATTTTTGGGCGATCATTGTGGTCGGTTGGAAGGCGCTCAATATCATCAACCGTCTCCATTCCAGCAATTACTTGACCAAAAATCGTGTGCTTACGATCAAGGAAACTCGCATCATCCATAGTTACAATAAAAAACTGTGAACCATTTGTGTTGCGACCAGCATTCGCCATAGAAAGCATTCCGCGCTTGTGTGTCAAAGAAAAAGTAAATTCGTCTTCAAAATTTTTATTCCAAATACTTTTTCCACCCATTCCCGTCCCCGTCGGATCACCACCCTGAATCATAAAATCTCGAATCACGCGATGAAAAATAACGCCATCGTAGTAACCATTTTTCGAAAGTCCGATAAAATTCTCAACCGCTTTGGGCGCGAATTCTGGAAAAAGCTCAAAAGTGATATCACCAAAATTTGTAATCATTTTTACTTGTGGATTTGCCATAAAATTGCATTAAAAATCCACTCAAGTATACTCACTTTTTGAATAAGTCAATTTTGATTTTTTTACAAAAATATTTACAATGTGCGCATGAAAAAAATATTTCTCATTTCTGTAGTCTTTTGCTCGATTTTTTTGATTGGTTGCACGAAACCAAGCTCAGATTTTTCTCAAAATTTCACGATTTTGCCCAGTGATTCGCGAGTTTTTACGCAAGGAATTTTTGTAAAAAATAATCAAATTTTTCTGTCTTCTGGGGCGCCAAATTATCTGAGTGGCACACATTCGTCAGTTGGAATTCTTGATAAAAATGGGATTTTTGAACCAAGATTTTCGCTCGATCCAAAAATTTTTTTTGGAGAATGAGTCACTCAGCTGAATGGAAAAATTTATTTTGTGACTTGGAAAAATCAAAAATGATTCATTCTGAATGCACAAAATTTTGAAAAAATTGGCGAATTTGATTATAAAAATCAAGAATGATGGGGGCTTGCAAGCGACGGCGAAAAGATTTTTATGAGTGACGGAACAGAAAAAATCACCATTTTTGATGAAAATTTTGACAAAATTTCAGAAATTTCTGTCCTTGAAAATGACGAAAAAATCAACAAAATAAACGAACTTGAATATATTAATGGAGGGATTTTCGCGAATATTTGGTTGACAAATGATATTATCAAAATTGATCCAAATTCTGGAAAAGTGCTCGCACGGTGGAATTTTGATTTTCTTAAAAATCGAGAAATCAAAGAAAATCCGCAAGCTCAAGAAATGAATGGAATTGCCTTTGACAAAGCCAAAAATCAAATCATTCTCACAGGGAAAATGTGGAAAAATCTCTATATTTTTGACGCCGATTTTTTCAAAAAATAAAACTCTCTTTCGAGAGTTTTTCATTTACGCGGATTGTTTGGCAGGTGTGCGAGTTTTGCGATTTATCGTTTTTCCAACGGCATTTTTCACGCCAATTCCTGTAAGTGCCGTTCCTACAGAATCGTTGATATTAGCGCCTTCCTGCTGTTTTTTGAAATATTTTTTCATCGTATCAATGCGGTCTTGTTCATCATCCATTGATCGAGAATTTTCAAGCGCTTCTGTTTCAAGCTTCGCAAATTTTTCTTTTTCAGAACGATATTCTTCCGCCTGATCCAAGAATTTTTGTTTGCGATCAGCGAGTGCTTTTTCCATTTTTTCAAGTTGAAGCAATCCAGCAGTCAAGAAAGAGTCAGTATTTTCTGGAATTTCTGTAGTGAGTGTTTCTGTTTCAGATGAGGCAAAAATAGAAGAATTTTCAGTATTTTCGACTGAAGTTTCCGTCGCTAATGCCTGAGCTGATTCAAGGTCTTGGTCTACAAGCGAGAAAAGTCCTGATTCAGCAGCTTTTTCTGCCGTTTCATGATTTTCTTCAGAAATTAGAGAAATCTCTGGGGTTGCCACTTCCGGAGCAACAACTTCCGTAACGGAATTCTCAGTCATAGGTGTTTCATCAAGAAGCGAAATAACTGGCGTTTCTGTCACGGGATTTTCCACAACTGGAGATATGGCTGGCGTATCAATCACCAAAGAATTAGGTGCTTCCGCCGTCGCTGGTGCTGCCTCAACCACTGGCGTTGCCACCCCTGTCGCATCAGAAATAATAATCGGAGATTCTGTCGCGGTAATTTCAATCGCAGGCGCAGCTTCAGTTACAATATTTTGTGATTCAGCCGCCTTTTGTGCTGTATAGCTCGGCATATCAGCCGTCACATTTCCAGCAGAAATATTAAGCAATTCATCAATCGCAGGAGGCGTTGAAGTTGTTCCCTGAGGCATTCCAGCCATTGGATCAGTCATAATCGGAGTAGTATCTTGAGGAGCAGTATTTTTAGAACCACCACCAAGAAGATCATCAAAAAGTCCCATATTTTTATTTTTAAGAGTAAAATACTCAATCAGAATAGCATGATTTTTACACAAAAGCAAATATCGCTCAATTTTTCTCAGAAAAATAATTGACACTTCTCAAAAATAATTTCTAATATTTTAGAATTTTCCAAAATAAAAAATCCCTTCCAAAAGAAAGGATTTTGAGGAATTACATTCCAGGAATATTGAGACCCATCTGCCCCATCACTCCACGCATACGATCTGCAGCGATTTCCTGAGCTTTTTTCATTCCCTTGTTTACCGCTTCAGTAACAGCTTTTTCGATTTTTTCTTTGTCACCGATGATAGAGGTATCCTCGATTTCAGTTTTTACCACCTTAAGCTGGCCATCAATCGTCACCACGAGCCCATCAACTTCGGCTTCAATATGCGTATTAGAAAGTTCTTCTTGAATTTTTTGCGCTTGTTGCTGCAATTTCATCAATTCTTGTGCTTGTTTGAAATCCATAATAAAAAATTATAAAACGCGGAAATTATAGAGAAAAAATTTGAAAAAGCAAATTTTTAGGCTTGCATTTTAGTTTAAAAGTATTCTATTTTATTTATTTTAAATTTTCTTTAAAAAATATTTCTAACTTATTAAATGGAATGATCCCTGCTTTATTGTCATAAAAGTCAGTATGTTTAGCATTAGAAATAACAAGTAATTCTTTATTTTCTGTTCCTATAGCCTTATAGGTGTCTTCACTCATATAACGAGAATGAGAATTTTCTCCTGCAATAATAAGAGTTGGAACATTGATTTCATTTATATATGATAACAAAGGAAAATTCATAAATGAA
The DNA here is from genome assembly GCA_013332525.2 of Candidatus Altimarinota bacterium. GTDB lineage: Bacteria > Patescibacteriota > Gracilibacteria > BD1-5 > UBA2023 > GN02-873. Next base: position 3,983 of record JABCOP020000012.1, on the reverse strand, counting down.
AGTAATGTTGTAGCTGTCCAAACTTGATTAGAAACTGAACGTTCATGAAAACCTCTTGAAGTTTTATAAAAATCTATGTAATCTTTTAAAAATTGTGGAGCTCCTTCAGGTGCAGCTTCAGGTAAAGGTTGACCTTTGGTAGGTATTCCTGTTTCAGCATCTATCCAACGAAGCTCATTAAGTGAACGCTTCATTTCCAAACGCATTTCAGGTGTATTGCTGTCAAAATATCCCTTACTAAAAATACGTGACATATCATACATTACTATTGTTGCTACTGCCTTTATACGTGTATCTATAGCTGTAGCATTAAGAGCAAATCCTCCCCAACCACAAATACCAATAATTCATATTTTTTCTCTATCCACAAAGACTTGAAGTCCCAAACAATCAACAGCAGCAGAAAAATCTTCAGTATTGATATCAGGAGAAGCTACATTACGAGGCTCTCCTCCACTTTCACCTGTATAAGAAGGATCAAAAGCCAAAGTTACAAATCACCTCTCTGCCATTGTTTGTGCATAAAAACCTGAAGCTTGTTCTTTTACTGCTCCAAATCCACCACAAATAGCAAGAGCAGAAAGTTTCTTATCTTCAATATCTTTTGGGAAATATAAATCTCCAACAAGATTAATACCATAGCGGTTTTTAAATGATATTTTTTGATGATTAACTTTATCACTTTGTGGAAAAATTTTATCCCAGCAAACATCATACATTGATGTTTTTTTGTTTGTATTCATATTTTTAAACTTTAATTTTATTTATTTTGTAAGTTTCCAATAAATATTTTTTATATTATAATTACTATAATTTTGTTAATAATAAAATTTATTTTATTTAATTTTTCTGCCCAAATCCTTTCCATAAATACATATTATAATAATAGTTACTATGATAATTATTCCATAGGCTATCATTCCTTCTCCCAATTCGTATGCAGAGCGTCCACCAGGATAATTGGTACGAGCCGTATTGGCAATTGTATGACACAAAATAAGTGCAAAGACTGAAGCATAAGTATTGTTAAACAACCATACATATAATACTCTAACTGCTACTGTACCAAGCAAGCCCCAAATAATAAGCAGAGGCGTTTGTCCTATTTGTATCATAGAATTAAGATGCCACAATGCCCAAGGTACTCCAATTATCAATGCAGTCATCAAAGAATTATACTTTTTTTGTAATGCTTCTGTTGCATAAGCTGCATAACCTAATTCCTCTACGGTTGCTGCTATAAAAAACATAACAATTGTTCCTAACAATACCATAAGTGAAGGAAAAACAAATTTTTCCATAGAAAATCCTGATAAATCTTGTACAATAAATGTCAAAACATACAAAAGAGGAAAGAGAAAAACAGTAACCCACAACCATTTTTTATTTTGTATGCGAGAAATATCAAAAGTACGAGCAAAAAGATGTTTAACAGCTTGCATTCCACCCTCTTTGTATCTCAAAATAGCTGCTGCAATCATAGGTGTAAGTGCAGCTCCAATATCAGTTAGAGGTAAATTATCTGGTAAATTACTTCCTTGTATATAATATGAGGCAATCCAAAAAGGCAAACTCATTACCCAAACAAGTATAAAAAATTTCCACGGATGAGAAGGAGTTGTTTGCATATGTATTGTATTTAAAAATTAAAACAACTTATAAAACAATGTCCAATTAACCATTTGTCACTTCACTGAAATGAAAATTTCTACTTTGGATGAGTCTTCGTTTTGTGATTTTTCACCATTGATATTAGTGGCTATTTTTTCATAAGTTATAATTATTTTATTGATTTTTTTAAAAAAGAAAGTTTAAATTACTTATTTTGTTGTCTGTCTCTTTTTTTACGAATTTTCCTCAAATACAATCCAACACATAAATATATTGTCAATGGAATTATTCACAAGCTTGGGGAAATCAGCCAATTGTATTCAGAGGGAATATTTACAAATCCTTCTGAGATAAGTGGATTTAAGGAATCTTCCATTGTGTGCATCAAAACCACTAGCCAAAGCGAACGTGAAAGGAAAAATATTTCAGTATACATAATCGTCCAGACTCCAATCACAAGAAATCCCATTATAACAAACAAAAATTCACCATAAGGGAAAAATTTTGCAAGATACGCATCATCCAAAAGTATCAAATAATATGGCAGATGCCAGATTTGCCACACCAAAGCTACAACCAAATATATCAACCATTCATTTTTTGTAAGTTGTTCCATTTTTACAGTGAGATAACCTCTCCAAACTGATTCTTCAAATATATTTTTGATAAATTCAGGCCAAAATGCAGCTGCAAAAATAGGCAAATATGCAACAATACTAAATTTGCTTGCATCTACCCAACCCATCAAATTTCCAAAAAATAATGTCATACCAATCACTACAGGATAAATTGCAAAAGCAAACAGATACCAAAAAGTATTTTGTTTGAAATTTAGCTTTAAAGGAAGATCTTTCCAGCCATCTTCTCCAAAAAGACGAAGTAAGATTGTACATAAAAGTGGTGTAGCAATAAAAATCAAAGCTCCAAGAGATTCCAAATTTGAAGGTTTTCCAAGCAACTTATCCACACCAACACCTATCCAACCACAAATAACAGCAATAAAGCTAAATATTGCAACATTTCTAAAAGTTTTTTTATTAGTTTTCATTTTGTTAATCATTAGAATTACTATTTATTGGCTTTCCAGATATAAAACTCTTGACTATATTGTTAAAATCCTCAGCATTGTCCATATTAGCACAATGTCCCGCATTTTTAATGATGACAAGATTACTATTTGTTGGCTCGTCATTGTACCACTGTTTAGCGGCTTTTATCATTAATTCACTATCTTTCTCACCAACCAAAATTAATAATGGAAAGCTTCTTTGAACAATCCTGTCAGCCATCAACTTGTTTAATCCAGGCATAGTATCAAATGATTTTCTTGAGAAATGTTTCGCACTTTCATAAAGTTGGATTTGCTCAGTTGGATTTATAGCAGAAGTTTTCGCAACATATTTACGAAACGCATCCATTGAAAAAATCATTTTAAACAGCCATTTAAAAATTTCTTTGCCTTGTGCTTTGGCAATTTCTTTCTGTTCCTTATTGATATTATAGCCTCCAAGAGCTGTTAGAGACAATATTTTATCAGGATATTTTAGTGCACAATCTTGTGCAAGCAATGAACCAAGGGAAACTCAGATAATGTGCAGTTTGTCTTTATTCTCAACTTTGAGAATTTCTGCAATATGTGTGGCTGTGTCAATCAGCTTGTCTTTTGATTTTCCTACATCTGTTAAACCATGTCCTAACATATCCAGTGTGATTACCTGATAATCTTGGGAGAAAAAATCTATCTGTTTATCAAAACATCTGTGATCGCTAAAAGCAGGATGCAAAAAAACTATTGTTTCTCCACTCTCTTTTCCACTCACATAATAATGAATAGTATTTCCATTATTTTCTATAGTCTTGTGTTTCATATCATTCATATTTTATTTATTTAAAATATCTAAAATCTTCTCTTCATCATAAACAAACATTCCAACAGCTACTAGAGAAGCTATACCATGAACCAACATCCATGATCTAGAAAAAATATTTTTTATTCCTTTATCAGACATTTTTTGAAAATCCTCAGTATTTTTCATTAACTCTATAACCTCCTTATTTTCAGGAATAATGTCAATCATTTTTACTTTCATAATATTATCTATATAAACTGCTTTGAATAGAGCAGGTTCGATGTGAGCCATATGCACATATCCAAGCCCCAAGTCCAAAAATGGATTGCCTGTTTTTTTGTATTGACACATAGTATTTTTGAGATGTGACAAAGCTTTTTGACAAACTTCAGCTTTGAGATCATCCATATTTTTGTATGACCAATAAATCGGTTGTGTAGAACAACCTATTTTCTTAGCAATATTTCGAGCTGAAAGCACTGCAAATCCTTCTTTTCTAACCATTTCAAAGGCTGTCTTTAT
>JABCOP020000011.1 GCA_013332525.2 Candidatus Altimarinota bacterium | reverse complement strand
TTTGGCTACGGCTGGAGCGTGCAATACCAGGACGTAGCCATCCAGACCAACGGCATCGTCGGCCGCAGCTGGAGCGCCGAACAAAGCGGCGCGGGCTTTGGCCGCAAGATCTGCATCCGCCCCGCAGGCAGCCGCGTGGTGGCCGTGCGCCTGCCAGGCGGGCAGCTAAAGCCTGTGCTTTGAGCGCGACGTGCAAGTGCGCATCGGCTACATTTTCAAAGGATGCAATACTCAAGGAGTCCCTGCAATGCCTTCCCTGTTTAATCTTATAGAAGCGCTCGATCAGCTTTCGGAAAGAGATTTGATATTCGTATTGAATAATGTATTTCATAACATAAAACAAAAGGGTGAGTTAAATGAGGAAGAAAATTATGTTTTTGCAAAATCATCGTTTGATTCGAGACATGATGAATATCCCTATATGGAGTATTTCGGATTGCCCATGGAAGAAGATGATAAGAATATCTATAGCGAAGCCTACGAAAGCGGAAAATGTCAAACTTGTAATTCAATCGTTGCATGTATTGATAAGCGCGCAATTTGCCCTGTCTGTGGACAAAAGGATGTTGAATGCACCTAAGTTCTGAGCTGATTCCAAGGTGTAGTTAGGACGCACTGTCCTTGCAAATGAAATTCAGCAAAAGGTTTTATTGATTACTGTAGATCATGGAGCTGCAACAGCAGCGAAAGCACAAGCCTTGACGCAATTGCAGCGAACAGCTGCAGCGACATGACTCAATATTGCATTGGTTATTAAATATCAATACCTTGAGGACAAAACCATGAATTTTGCATGTGAAGTTCGCGAACTTGTGGCTGGAGATATCGTCGTTGTTAGCTATGATGTTATTGATGATAACTCTTTGGCTGATTGGATATCTCCAAGAATAGTTAAAATATCTAAAGAGGCAATTGATAGTTGTCTTGCAGGAGCCGTAAAGCAATTATTGTTCTCCAGAAAAATAATCGACATTCAAAAATTGGATGAAAGAATGATCCTTGACTATTTTGCCAAATTTTGCGGATTTTCATCTACGAGAAAAATGGATGTCGGCAGTAAGATGGTCTTCTTGATTGGCAACGAGAAAGGGGAGATTGAGATAATCCCGACAAGAAACGAGGGTAAAGGTGGGTTTTCTCATAAAGATGATCTAGCAATAGAGTGCATGTTAGATTCGTATGAATTAACCTCAAAAATAAAAGAAGCCTTATTGCTATCCGAGGCAGAAATCAAGTGATGCAGTGGTTAAAAGAAGGATTCTTCAATTTCCGTAATATATCATTTGCAGAGAAAAGACATCCATTTATTAAAGGCGCTCACGAGTTTTCAAAAATCAATCATGCCGGTCATCAAAGAAAAACTCCTGATTGATTTCATGCAGGAGCTGAGTCACGACGACTCATCGCAATCCCCCGACAAAGCAACCGTCATTATTAGCAGGGATTTCGAAAAATGGGGATTTTACAATGTTATTGTAACTCCTCCGATGGGGCTTAGCTGGACATATGAGCCGCCTATTTTGTGTAGCGATGCATTTGTTCAGAGTCTACATAAAAAACCATATAAGCACAAATTAAAGATGATAGAAGATATAAATGAATATTTTATATCGGCGGGTATTGTGAAAAGAAAGGTTCCAACCGGAATCTTTCATGCTTTTAATGAGTATGGGAATCAAGAGAAGAAAGTGCCGCTTGGAGTTTTCTGGACAGCAAGCATTCCGCTGGAAAAGCTGGATGCTTTCCTGGATTGGATAAAGATAGCGGTTCATGATTTGCTTAAATATGCTTGTAATCTAGACGATAGAAAAGAGGAAGATTGGAATATAAATTTATTCTTTGCAGGAGGGAGGGATTGGCCTTTAATAGCGCTGGAACGCGATTGCAAGCAAGGCATGGCGTTTATGAATATCAAGCCGCCCATATCGCGAATGCAGGAGGAATTAAGATTTCTATATGCTGCCTTAGTGCATCTAGAAAATATTTATGATAAACAAGGCAAGAGAATATTTTGCGCAAGAAACGCATGGCGGCAAAGTACGGTTGCATTCCCTTATTGCGATGATGAATATGAAAGGTGGAATTCGGTTTCTCTTGATATTATAAAGAAAAGGGTGCATCTAATCAAAAAGATAGATATTCCCAACTTCTATAATTCCATTAATGGAATGAAACTGGAGCCAATCATAAACGCGAGAGAGCAACTGGAGTATATGATAGAGAATAATAAGAGTGATTATCTGTTGAGAGAATTGGGTGAGATATTGACAGATCTAAACGACTGGATTGTTCATGCTCAGCGAGAGTATGGGGTTTTTTTGTATTTTGAGTAGCGATAAGTTGGGATAATGCTATTTGTTGTCGCAGCATTAAATAGCAGTTTTTGCGCGCACAGTGTTTCTCGAAATCCAAACGATACTAATCCAAGGATCCATCCGAGTAGCACGGCAAGATTTTGGAACCAAGATGTCTGTTGTTTTCTTCCACCAACTCCAGAGCAGATGAGAATCATCCGAAATGAGTTATTGAAGCAAGTGATGGCAAGGCGGATGATATGATATTCAAGATTATTCACATGTTGGATTGACACATGAGCGCACCTAAAGAAATTCATCGATTCCTGCTAAAAGAAGGTTTTCGTCATGTTGGGAGAGGAGGGTATTGGAAATTCATGAAAAATAAACCCATAGCATGGCTGGTGCGTGTTCATGATATAGAAATAAGAGATGAAAAATTCATTTATATTTTCCTGAATCTTGCTTATCCTGATGATGGGATTTTGAACGATGTTGATGCTTTTTGTGCTGATGGACTTTTAAGGCCACAGACAGCAGATGCATGTGATACCGATTTATATTGCTATCCATTTGAAAAACTGGAACTTGCTTTAAAACTTTTACAAGAGGCGATGTGGAAATGGTTTGATGTAATTTCTAATCCAGAAATAATGCTTGATTTAACCGACTTCTTTCTCGGGAAAAGATCGGCACCTTCTGAAGAATTTGACTATATTCCAGATCACTTGAAGAAAAAGAATATATCGATAGGCGAATGTGCTTCCACATTATATGATAAAGTGTGCTATTTATTGCTTGCGGGCAGATATGAAGAAGCAAAATCCATTCTTTTGGATAGTGAGATATTGAATGGAAATTTTAAAAAATGGAATCCAGACAGCTATCAGCTGGCGCTGGATAGCGCAGTGCGGAAGAGAATTGTTGTCCCAGAGGACTTCATGAACTGGATTGAGAAAAAGAAGTTGGCTCTGGATCGAGAGTGGCAAGCATCCTGAGGAGTTGATAAATGAACCTGTATGTAATGTATTTTTCTGGCAATGAAAGACAGATGCGAGAATATCTGTTGCAGCGTCATCACTTGGTATTAGATAAATGCTCCGGGAAGAAAGTGAATAATGCCTTGGAAGCGGCAATTGAAGCTGACGATTCACATTTGACCGTCATGGCGTCAAATACCGCCAATTGGAATGTGATGATGGGCAATTCTGCCCAGTGTTTCGATGAACTGTTAACAGACCAACTTTCTGCTGCATCTAAACATGGCGAAATACTGATGATGCTTTCCCAGGATGTGACGGGTGGACTTTGGTTTGAATACCATAAGGATGGTGATTTAAGGCGGCAATGGATCTGCATAGAGGGAGAGGTGCATGCCAATATCGGAAGACCATTAAATGACATCGATGCTGAAAATTTTACTGATTGTGTTGATATAGAAAATATGCCTTCTTTTGAAACGCTAACAAAGCTGGCCGAAACAATAACTGGCGTTTGTTTTAATGATCTTCAAACTTCTGGGGTCATCTACCAGATCGATTAATCATTGGTTTAACACGAACGAAAGAGATGATCATTATTATCGTCGCGCCTATAATTTTCTTGGAGTAATAATTGAAGGCCCTTGAACGAACTCATGGAGATTATATTGCAAATGAGCCATATTATATTTTCAACTTTTGTTTAATGGCGCCAGAAAAACAATTGGATTATTTCTATGTGCGCGAATTGATTCCAGTTGAAAAAAGCGAGCATGATACTGCAGTATGCTTGGATTGCAATTATAATTACAGGATTATCAATCCTGCTTATCAGATGTTCATAAGCGGGTTTTATCCGGCTTTGAGGTTTATGCACTTCATTGAATCTATGTGTGATTTTTCAACAAAGGAGGATTTGCTAATTTATCAAGATATGGAAGAATTGGTGTCAAATCATTTTCCAGAATCATGGCAGAATGATTTTTTTGTTCATCTGGAAAATAATACGTCAAGAGACGGTTTCTTATATGGAGAATATTGGATAGATTTAAGGAAAAGATGTAGGGAGTTCCTAGAGGAATCTGGTTTTATTGAGAGCAAAATTGAATTTGCTGCTCCGCTTAAGTTTTCGGGATTTTTTTATCCTGATGATTTTATAGGGTGCCAGGTTCGCAATCGGATTTCGATTTATGGGGAGATTACTTCTGCGTCTAAATGGAATGAGCTGAGGAAGATCGTTGAAGATGATTATATTAGGTATAATAAATTGGTAAACATGAATCTATGATTGAGGTATATGTAGCATATTGAATGCGGTTTAAGATATTTCTATCGTTTAGCTTGGATTAAGAAGGCGCATGATGCGCCTGAAAAATATGAAGTTGCGCATATTGCTGGTGATTTTTTGTTTATTAGCAGGAGCTTCACTACTTCTTGCTGGCGCCAATGATTGCTTTGCTTCAGTCGAATGCCTGAACGAAACCACGCTACCCCGAGACGCAGCCAGCCAGCGCACGCAACTCATCGCAAGCTTTGCCGGCCAAGGCGAACACACTCTCCAAACCCGCTGGGACGCAGGCGGCCGCTTGCAAAGCCTGAGCAGCGTCCAAAATGCCCAAGGCAGCGCCCAATTCAGCCACGACGCCGCCGGGCGCCTGAGCCAAATCAAACGCGCCAACGGCGCCAGCATCCGCTACGGCTACGACGCGCTAGGCCGGCGCATCATCCGCACCCGGGAGGCAGGCGGCCAAAAACAGGAAACGCAATGGATCCTGGACACCGCCCGCCCCTACAGCGAAATCGTGCTGGAGAGGAGCCGCCAAAACGGCGGCGCATGGCAA
>JABCOP020000010.1 GCA_013332525.2 Candidatus Altimarinota bacterium | reverse complement strand
CTTGTTTTTATTCTTAATACATTTTTAATATGAACGCAAAAGCAATTTTTGAAAAAACATTCGGCGGACTCAGTCGAGAATATTATTTTCGAGAATTTATTTTCGGGCTTATATTTGTCGTACTTTTTTTCTATCCTTATTATGCAAAAGGGATGACTATACCGCCGATTGGAGTGATTTTGACGGCAATTCTCTCACAAATTCTCTATCCATATTCGAGATTCGTATATCATAGCGTGATGGATTTTATTTTTGGTAACAATATGTTTGTTGTAAACGCATTCTTGATGTTGATTCTCAAATTTTTGATGATGATGATTTGTTGGTTTTTTGCGATTTTTATCGCACCAATCGGACTTTTGTATCTATATTATCATCACACCAAGGAAGAAAAGAAACTACAAGCCGAAGAAGAAAATGCTCAAAATCCTGACGAAGAAAAATAAAAGAGGCCAAAGCCTCTTTTTTAAATGTTTTTTCATTATTACAATTTTTTGCAATAATATTTTTAATGAAATTATTTGCAATAGTTATCTTAGTGAGTGAGTTGCATATTTTCTGATGATTCTGCCGTCTGAATCATCTAGCGAATTTTTTCTACTTCTCGAGAGTAATGAGGAGTATCATCAATAATTTCTCACGTCTGAATCATCTGGCGAATTGTTTCTACTTCTTGAGCATCACAATGGAGCTTTTTATCATCACCAAAATAGAGCATCGTACATTGCGAAGCAATGGAATACCGCATATATTCATCCAATTCTGAGACTTTTTCGTAATTATCAAAATTGATAAGGTCTCTAATTCATGGCATTCCTAGCACCTGAAAGCGAACATTGAGCGGAACACGAACTTTGTTGGCTGAAAAATTACTGAACATCAACGGATACTTTCCTTCCGGATTCGTAATTGCCACAAATTGTACGCGATTATTTTCAATTTTTAGAGAAAAATCGGTGAAAAATTTTTGAGAAAATTCTTGAATTTCAGCATTTCCAAAAGCTCTTTTAGTAACTTCGATATGAATTTTATCATCATCAGAAGGCTCCAACTGCTCTATATAATACAAACTAGCAGCATACGATAAATTGTGTGGGAAAAAATTAATTTGCTGGTACCATGGAAATTGAGGCGAGAGTTTTTCAGAGTGAGAATCTTTATTCGACTGAAAAATATTCACAAAATCCCAATTTCGGAAAACAATCGGCTCATCAAGATTATTTTTTTCAGCATCAATATCGGAAGAAACGGCAATGGTCGTCTCAGTGTACGGCATATATCGATTCATCATATTAAATACAAAGGCCGCACCACAAATTCCGGCAATTACAAAAGTCGTAATCCCTGTCATGAAAAATTTCCAGCCCAGCGTTTTTCCAGTAAAGGCGTAATAAACGAAAAATACGAGCAAAATAATGAGCGAGAAAATCCCAACTACCAGCCCAATCGGCAGCAAAATCGGCATATCCATGAAAACGAAAATATTTCCAAAAGAAAAATCCGACAGATAAAGCGCAAACACAATGCCACAAATCACGAGAAAAATGAGCAAGAAAAATGAAATCCCAATGGAGAAAAGAAATCGGAAAATTCCTGTTCTCAAAATCAAAAATCCAAGAATATACAGAATACACGGAATCGCAATAAATGCAGCGGTATTCGTTACAAAGCCAAGCCCCAATATAAGCAAAAACAGCATGCGATAAATCCCGGCAGAAATGTTCGTTTTTTCACTAAGTTCCTTGAATACCCCGAGGAAAATCACGCGGTCAGATGCGAGAAATTTTTGATACCATTTTTTCTTGATGGTAACTTTTTCGATAGCGCGAGACTCGAGTTCTTCGCGGAAAATTTCTTCTGGCGAACCAATTTCTGACAAAATATTTTTGATATCATCGCGTGTCGGATTTTCGAGAAGAGTAATTTTTTCATCAATTCGTTCCTCAATATCCGTATAATAATCAGCATTGAGCGAATTTTTTTCGATGAATTTTTGAAGATCTTTTTTATAAAGATTGATAATTTTTTGCAATTTTGTGTCCATATTTTAAGCGTTAAGAATTTTTTCAACCGTATTTTTGATTTCGAGCCAACTCGCAGCCATAAGTTCGTAGGCCTCCTGACCACTTTTTGTCAGCTGAAAATATTTTCTCGGGTGGCCACTTTCAGACTCGACCCAATAATAGGAGATGAGCGCGTCATTTTTGAGGCGCGTGAGGAGCGGATACACCGTCCCTTCCACGACAATAAGATCACTATTTTTGAGAATTTCAATGATTTCGGCGCCATACGTATCAGATTTTTTCAAAATCCCCAGCACCAGAAAGTCCAGAATCCCCTTTCGCATTTGCGACTGAATTTTGCTTTCCATAAAATTTTAATATTACTTTGTAATGCAAAGTAATATTATGCAAAAGAAAAATTTTGTCAAGAAATTTTTTATTTTTTCAAAAATAAAAAGCCCCGAAAAATCGGGGCGGACAAGAGAGATAAAAATCAGAAGTTATACTGATAATTTTTCAAGAAGACAGCTTGGACTTTTTGTCTCGAATTTCTTTAATTCGACGAATCCTCACATTCAACATCGCTTCAGCTTTTCGAGAAAGCCGTTTTTGATGCAGTTTTGTGAGTTCTCTGACAATAATCCACTTCTCCAAAGAGCCAGTGTAGTCATCCGAGAGATAATTGTATACCTCCCGAGCAGTAATATGCTCAACTAAGATGGGCACACTCGGGTTGCTTTCCTTCAATTTATTCATTACGAACCTTTCTTTATTGTTAGATTCACACCATTGTGAATCTCCTTGCTGAGCAAGTTAGTGCATTATAGCCAAAATATGATTTTTGTCAAAAATTTTGAAAAAATAAAAAAGCTCCATCAAAGTGGAGCTAAAAAATAAAAATCTACAATTCCGTGTCCGCGGCAGGATTGATATCCTCCTTTAACTCATGAGTTTGCGGATTACTGTGTGTTCCCAGTTCTTGTAAACGCTGCGAACGAAGTACAATTACATGAGCTCATTGCTTTGCAGCGATAAGAAGATCTCCTGGTGAGAGATGTATTTCGGACATATGTATTCCTCATGGTCAGAGTTATACCATTGTAACTCTACTTGTGTTTCCAAGCGAAGGACTATAGGAAAAAAATTTGTCAACCAAACTAAAAGCCTCTTAATAGAGGCTTTTACGACGCATCATAGAAATTCTTGTAAAATACGAGTTTCATTCTTATTTCGTGAGCGATTTATATCATTTAAACGCTTCGATAATAACTCTTTTACTTTTTCAGATGCAGGTTTCTGATAGTAGTACTCCATATCTTCCAAGATATTATGATATTTTATTGGTTCTCCATATGTATGAAGAAACCTGTCAAGAAAATATTTTGCCTCTTGATAAGTGATGTGGAGATTGTTGTGTTTTGGTTTTAGTTTGTGATTATTATAGGTCATCACATATCCCTTTATCAAATGTGAGTGGATTCTATTAAATTTTTTTATTTTGTCAAAAGTTTTTTTCAATTTTTTGGTTGCAAAAATCAAAAAAATCATACAATAATCTTATGAAAACTCGTCAACACACATACGAATCAGAAAATTCCGAATACGAAGAAGGTTTGGAAAATTCTGAAAATCTTGATTCCAAAGAGCAAATTCGTGAAGAAATCCAGGCAACGGTCGATGAGCGTGGTTTTTATTTGTATGAATGGATTTCGCGAGAAGAGCTCAAAATGAGTATTCGTGCCGATTATCTCAATATCGCTACCAAAAGTTCGATTCCGCTCGCGATTGTGACTTTTGTGATGGGAGTTTTGGGGTTTGTACTCGGAAATATTGTCGGAATCATTCTCGCAATTTTTGGGATTTTGTTTCTTTTTTATCTGTTTGTCGGATTTTTTTTGATTTTCAAAATGCTTCAAAAATGAAGCCTGTATCCTCGCGTTGCGAACGTGATTTTTACCGACAATCATCTCATCACGCATTCCAAAATTTTTGAGCGAGACAATTTTGACGAAAATAATCCGATTTTTGAAAAAACGAAAAAATTGTTTCACGAAGAACTTTTTGAAAGTTCTCGCCTGCCCAATTATATCGAAACACAAAAAAGTGTGCTCACGACGCAACTTGGGAAAATTTTCAAAAATAGCGCCAAAATCCTCGAAAGTGTCAACAAGAACAGTAATTCTAGTAAAAATAATTCAGCCGGAATTATTCTGTTAATTTTCATCGTGGGTGGACTACTTTTTGCGATTATGATGGGAATTACGTATTTTATCGGCGTGCCGATTGTCTACCTTTTGGCGGGTTTGTACGCGCGAATTATGCACGCGATTTTGCTCGTGACTAGCAATACCGAATACCGAATCCAATCGCTCTTTACTCAAATCGACAATAATTCACACAAATTACAAAACGAAAAAAATACACTTGTTTCGTCGCTTAATGAAGCCAAAAACAACGAATGGCTCGAAAATCTTTCCGGCCGTATCAATGGTGCTTTCAAAAAACTCAATATTTTTGCCAATTCGACGACCAACGATTCTGTCACACTCCGAAAAATGCTCGAAAATTCGAAATATCATGATATTTTTAATTTTCCAAAATATGATACTTGGATTAAAAATCAAGTCCTCACGCCGATTGCAGAACTTATTTCCCTACTCGAAAAAAACGAAAATATCGTAACTGATACGATCGCTGCGCTGGATTCGCAAATCCAAAAAACGACCGACCCAAGCCATCAAAAACCGCTTGAATTGCAGAAAAAACGCCTTCAAATCCAACTTGAAGAACTTCAAAAAATGAAACAAATTTTGCATTCTTATCAAGAAAAACTCGTATAATTTTTTATGACAAACACTTCCCCTTTTGACGAATTTTTTAAAAATATTTCGTCTTCGCCCGAATTTCGCGCGCTCACTAGCGAAAAAATAACAAATTCCGCAGATTTTTCTTTTGAAAATCTTGAAAAAAATCTTCGAGAAATCGAGGCTTCCACTACCAAAGCCAATGATCTAATGCGCCAATTTGATACCAATTTTGCAACAGAAGACGCGAAAAAAATTGGAAATTCAGTGCAAAATTCAAATGAAAAAACTCCTCCAAAAACTGGAAAACCGACTGACGATGAGCCACAAATAAAAATTGAGGTTCGGCGTCCTGAGAAAAAAAATCCCGAAACTTGGGGATTTAATGGTGTGGCTGGGATGACTGACCTTAAACGCGAATTGACCGAAAGTTTCATCAAACCGCTCAAATTCAAATTTTTGATAGAAAAATTACGCCAAAATTCTGAAAAAAATACCAACGAAAAATCAGAAAAAAATACAGAATTATTGAAAAAATTGTACAGCGAATATGAGAAATTTAAAATTTCTATTCCGACTGGAATGCTTCTCTACGGACCACCAGGAACAGGAAAAACCTTTATTACAAAAAAACTGGCGGAAGAAATTGAATGTGGATTTGTCTCAAAAAATATGGGTGAATTTGGATCATCATATCTGCATCAGACAACCAAGAATATTAAAGATTTTTTCGATGGTGTGAAAAAAATTGCCGAAAACGAACCGATTATTTTATTTTTGGATGAAATTGATTCGCTTTTGTCGGCTCGAACGAATAATGTTGACAGCAACAAAGCGGAGGAAGTTTCGCAATTTTTGCAAGAATTTAATGCATTGGAAGAAGCAAAAAATCTGATTGTCATCGCCGCAACGAATCGTCCCGACCATCTTGATTCCGCCATTTTGCGCTCTGGTCGTCTCGACAAAAAAATTTATATCGGACCGCCAGACGAGACGGCACGAGAGGAACTTTTTCGTATGTATATCGAAAAAATCGGGCGACCACACGAAAAATTGGATTATCACGAACTAGCGATTTTGACGACCAATTATGTTTCGGCCGATATTGAAGCCATTTGTGACGAAGTGGCGCGCGACGCTTCGAGAAATTTGCTTGATTTGATCGATGAAGCAGAAAATGGAAAACTCACCGAAAAACACCTTGAAAATCACAAAATCACCATGGAAATGTTGCGCGAAACCATTTTGGAAATGCCGTCCAGTCTCAAAATGGTGGATATGAGTATTTATGAAAATTGGCTTGTAAAAATGAATTAAATCCCTTTCTGAAGGGATTTTTCTTTGAAAATTTTTCAAAAATTTGGAATTGTGAAAAAAAATTTTTTGATTATAATGCGTTTGTTTTATTTTTAATTTTCAAAAATGACGCAAATTCCAGAAAATTTTTACCGTTACAAGCAGACGGATATTTGGACGAATGATACGATTCCTGAAGCAATTTTGAACAAACACAACACCAAAGCGGGCGTGTATGGGAAAATTTTGGTACTTGAGGGTGCGCTCGCATACACAGCTTTCAAGGATGCAAAAGGTGAAGTTGACTACAAAGTTGTCATCAAAGCAGGATCGCATGGCGTTTCTGCACCGCAACAATGGCACAAAGTCGAGCCAATCGGTGACGTGAAATTTTTTGTAGAATTCTATCAAGAAAAACCAGAAAATATTCAAAAAATCGAAGCAGATTTTGCAGAAAAATTTCCTGATAAAAAACCGCACGACGAACTCAAATTACTTCTTTCGCAAGAAAATTTTGAAGGAAAAAAGGCACTCGATTTGGGTTCTGGTGGCGGCCGAAATTCCCTTCTGATGGCAAATAACGGGCTTTCAGTAATGAGTTGGGATCAAAATGTAGAAGGCCTTGCTGAAACACAATTTTTGGCAGATCGCACCAATCTCAATCTCGAAACCGAAGAAAAAAATCTCAATATTGAGCGCGTTACAGAAAATTTTGATGTCATTATCGCGACGGTTTCGCTTCAATTTTTGGAAAAAAAGTCAGCGCACGAACTTTGGCAGTCTGTCGTAGATCACACGAATCTTGGCGGTTACAACCTTCTGATCGTACCAATCGCTTCGGACGATGTTGGCTGTGAAATTCCATTTTCAAATCTTGTTCCATACGAAAATTATCTCAATTTTTATGAAAATGATCATTGGAAAATTCTTCACGCGGATAATATGGTTGGCCATTTTCATCGTCGCGACGCGAATGGAAACCGTATCAAATCACGATTTGCGACGATTATCGCGAAAAAAATCAAATAAAAAATCCCGTTTGGGATTTTTTATTTTGGTAATTTATGTAATTGAATAAAATTTTTTAGAATTTTCAAAAATTTGCGCCTCAATTTGCTCATTATTTTCTGAACGCAATTCAAAAATTTTTTCAAGATTGTAGCGCGTATTCGCCGGATGATTCGTCGTTCCACGAACGGGTTGCGGTGCCAAAAATGGTGCATCAGTTTCCACCAAAATTCGATTCAGTGGCACAATTTTTGCGGTTTCCTGAATTTCAAGCGATTTCTTATAAGTGACAATACCTGAAAACGAAAAATAAATTTCGTCAGAAAAATCCAAAAGTTCTCGCGCCATCGCTGGATTTTCAGAATAACAATGCATCACCAGACGATTGATTTCAAATTTTTTCATAAAATCAAGCGTCGCCTCGCGAGCATCACGCGTATGAATCACAAGCGGAAAATTATATTTTTGAGCAAGTCTCCATTGTGCGAGCCAATAAAATTTTTGATTCTGAATTTGCCAAATCGCTTTTTCAGAAATTTGCGAAAAATCCATCGGAATTTCTCCGCTATTTGTCCCATCGAGATAATGAAAATCAAGTCCACATTCGCCAATCGCCACCACCAAATCGCGATTTTCGGAAATCATTTTTTCAAATTCAGACAAAACAGGAATTTTCATGAAAATCTCATTCCAAAAATCAGAGTTTTCAGTATTTATTTTTTTCAAAAAATTTTCAAAATCCTCGTCAAATATTTTTTCTGAAAACGAGAAAAAATCACGCCAACTTCCGTCATTCATCGCATCACAAGGATGAAAACCAACCGTCGCACGAAAATTTTCGGGATATTTTTTCGCGAGTGTAATCGCTTTTTGTGAGGTTGTAATGTCGCAGCCAATCTGCACGGCGAGCACGACATTTTTTTCGCGCATTGCTGTCAGAATTCCATCAATATCATCCGCAAGAGAGTCCCAATAACAGTGGGAATGTGTATCAATAATCATTATTCTGGAATTTTTAAAATATAAAAATCGTCATTTTGTGCGGCATATATTTGGCCATCAATTATCGAAAATCGCGAAATATCACGAGTGCGAGCAACTTGAAAAATTTCACCAGTTTGCCGATTCAGAAGCAACAAAACACTTCCCTCCTCCAAAGAATAATTACTCAATTTTAACAAGTTTTCTGCGTCTGCACGGATAAATCCCGCACGCCAAATATCATCCAAATCACGCCAATGCGAAAATCGCACATTCTCGCGCCACGCACCATTTTTCCAAAAAAATGTCTTTTCCTGAGTCGTCGCATGCCACATTTTTTCCTGAAAAAATACAGAAAAAGTGCCATCTGGAAGCTTTGTTTGGAAAATATTTTCCCCGTCCATCGTCATCAAAATTTCTCCTTGACTAGAACGCAAAATAAATGCATTTTCGTAAAAATCTAAGAAAATTTCCTCAAAAATATACGGAACAGTAGCCACGCTGACAAATTTTTCATCACGCACAAATCCAATCGTCGTTTCAGAATTTTCAGTTTTGGAAAGCCAAATTTTCCCTTCCATATCACGATCAATCACTTGAAAATTTTCTCACAATATTTTGGTAAAATCAGCATTACGGAGTATTTTTTCATCACGCGTAAGCGGCGTCGGGACTTCGTTTTTGGTCAAATCCGTGGTTCTCGTGAGGCGATATATTTTTTGAATATTTTCACCATTATGAAGTGAAAAATTATCACTCATCGGCAAATGATTTTCGCTCTCAATCGTGATGATATAATTGGCGGCGGGAATATTTTCAAAATGACATTCAGTGTTACATTTTTGAGAAAAATTCAAAATCGTATCCGCCAGCGGAAGCCAAGAATACGAAAAAGTTCCCGAAAGTCGCACATCAGCCGAGATATTATTTTCAAGAGAAATCGTCACGCTCGAAATATTTTTCACGAAAAAAATCCAATACAAAATACCCGGAATTCCGAGCATAATCAGCAAAATCAGAACCGCAATCAGTCGTTGTCGCATAAAAATTTGAAAAAAAAATTTTTTTCATTATATAGATTATAGATTTTTTGTAAAACTTTTATGAAGCAAAGTCTCGCGCAATACATCGAAAATATCAAAAGCCCCAAAGCCACGATCGCAAGCGTGATGAATCAGGAAAATTTTTTTGCGATTGTGAATGAGATTTTTGGGAAAAATATTTCCTCGATGGAAGAGCTTCATGAGGCCTCACTTCACGAAATTTTTTATTTCACCATTCCAGAATGAAAAAAAGAATTTAGCATTGATACGGTCAAGGAAGTGATTTCAGCACTTTCGCTCAGGCCATATAATGGAAAAAATATTTTTGTGTTGAATCATTTTGATACAGCGGGTGTACCCGCGCAAAATGCCACGCTCAAGATGATTGAAGAATGCCCTGATTATGCAGTGATTATTCTTATTGTAGAAAATCCACGAAAGCTGTTGCCAACGATTGATTCGCGAACAATTCTCTTGTTTGACGAAAATCTGCATCAAGTCGATGATGCGACCATTTCCCTTTTGGAAAAATTTTTCACTGGTTCGAACGCTGATAAAGTAAATTGGATTTCATATTTGTATCAAAATGATTTTTCCCAAGAAAAAGCAAAGACAATACTAATAAAAGTATTTCCTTACTTAAATTTTGCTCAACAAAATGAGTGCAAAAAAATTCTCATTGCCCTCGAAAGTACCTACGAAAACCCAAAACTCCTCTTAGAAATTTTTTTCTTGTGAGAAGATTTTTTCTAGAAAAATATACCACCAATGGTATATTTTTTATTTTGATAAAAATCAGAAAAATTCTAAAATTTTTTATTTTTTAAATTATATTTATAACACAAAAGAAATAATCGTCCATCGAATAGGTTTGACTTACTTGATGATTTGGAGTATATTATGAATGTACATTACTTTTTAACACATTTTATGGCAACTGCAAAGAAAAAAATTACAGAAACAAAGACCAAAAAAACAGTAAATTCTGTCGCACCAAAAAATGAGACATTTTTCTCAGCAGAAGAACGACCAGGAACACTCATTATCGTAGAAGGTTCTGACGGATCTGGAAAATCAACACAACTTTTGATTGCAAAAAATTTGCTTGAATCGAATGGCTTTTTCTGTGTGCATAGTGAATGGAATTCTTCAGAAAAAATCCACACTATGCAAAAGCGCATGAAAAAATTTGATCCTCATATGCCAGCCGCAGTATTTGATACCATTTATGCAGCCGATTTTATTGAACGATATTTAACGCAAATTCGTGGCGCTCTCAAGGCAGGAATGGTGGTTCTTTGTGACCGATACATGTACACAGCGCTCGCTCGTGGATACGCTCGTGGAATCAAGATGGGATATTTGAAACCATTTTATGATTTGTATTTTCCGATTCCAGATATGGCGTTTTATTTCCGTGTGCCAGTAGAAACGGCTTGTGAACGCGCTATTGGACGCAATCCTCTCAAGCATTATGAAGCTGGAATGGACGTTCGATATTCTGACAATATCATCGAAAGTTTCAAGCGTTTTCAGACAAAAATTATTGAAGGATACGATATTTTGGCGGAAGAAAATAATATGCATGTGATCGATGGTGTCGCACCAATTTATAAAACAACACCAATTTTTGTAGAAAAAATTGCCAAATATTTCAAGAAAAAATACGATGTGGAACTCATGGGAATTCACAAATCTTCAAACTAAACTTTTTTAACCAATAATTATGAGACCAAATATTTCGAATTGTCACGCGCTACCAGGAACGCTCATTATTTTTGAAGGACCAGATGGATCAGGAAAATCAACGCAGGTTCGCGCGATGAAAAAACTTCTAGAAAAAGAACGAAAAATCGTTACAATTAGCGAATGGAAATCAGCTCCAGTGATTGGAAGTTTCATGCATCAAAACGAGGGGCTTCAGAAATTTGCTGACCGTATCTTGCCCGAAACTTCACTTTTCATGCAGGCCGCAGACTTTCTCTATCGCATTGAACGCGAAGTAATCCCCGCCCTCAAACAAGGTCATATCGTACTTTTGGATCGCGGAATTCAAACTCTACTCGTTCGTGGTTTGATGATTGGAATGAGCGAAACTCAGCTTCGAGAAGGACTTTTGTGGTGGAGAAATACTATTTACAAAGAACTTTTTGATAACGCAAAAACCATTTATTTCACAGTAGAAACTGACGAATCTTTGAACCGCCTTCAGAAGCGAACAATCATTGAGCAAAAAGAATATTACGGAAAAAAATTCTCAAAAGCAAAATATGATGGAACGATTTTGGCGCTTCATTTCATTAATACGCTTGTATATGCGCCAGATGGAAAAAAGATGACTCGAAATGATAAAAAATTGTTCATCAAAGAAACGCAAGCGCAGATTATTCAGACATATCGTCGTATCTTCGAAGATGAGACAGGACAATACCTTGAAATCAATGCAATGCTTTCTCGCGATCAAATGGCAAATATTCTCAAAAAACACGTGATTGACATGCTTTTCTAACTTGTTTTTATGAAATTTTCTGTTCGAAATTTTCTCGCATTTTGTATCTTTCTCGGACTCGTAGCACTTGTGTCACAGCAAGTGCATTTTACGATGCGCGAATTTCCTGAAACACGCCTTTCAGATGCAATTATCGCAAATCTCAATCCATTTTGGAAACTTCCAACAGAAGAAAAAAATTCTGAATTTCCTGTGAAAATTCCTCTCGCTGTGGAAAATACAACAGAAAAAAATGTCATCCCGCAAGGTTCTGTAACGCTTTGGGATGCTAATGGAAAACAAATTTCAAGTATTACAACCATTAACGCAACCGAGACAAGCTCTGGCGCACTCAGCGATGAAATCTTCATCAATTCAGAGAAAAAAATTCTTCCAGCGCACGAAACGCATACTTTTGAAATTTTTTGGCAAGGGTTTGGTGATCAATATATTGACGCCACAAATCAAGTGCCTATTACAGAATTTCAGACACTCACGGATATTTTTCAAAACAAAGATAATTACAATGTCAGTTTTTATGAAAAAGCCGTTCTTTGAAAGCAAATTTTTCTCGCAACAGCAAAAGCTAAAATGAATTTTGTAAATCCTGACGATGGACGTGAAACAGAGCAGATAATTTCTGATGTAATGCTCAAAATTCCATACCAAACAATCGAAAAAACCATCAATGTTGGGCTTGTTGTAAACCTTGGAATCATTCTCATTTTGGCGCTCGTACTTTGGAAACATCTTTCAACACCAACAGAAAATCAAGTTTCTTGACCAAAAATTTCTGAACAAGAAATTGAAAACCTTGAAGCGGAAGCTAAAAAACTGATTGAAATCGCAAAAGCAAAACAAGAAAAACGACAAACCAAAAAATCTCAAAAAACCAAAAAATAAAATCCTCAATTGAGGATTTTATTTTATTTGTGCAGATTTTGATGCGCGAGCAACATCTCATTCAGTTTTAGTATCGTTGGTCAAATTTTTATGTTTCCATTTTCCACGAGCAAAAATTCCGAGACAAATAAATGTCATCGCGACATTTGTAATCGCGTACGCCCACCAAATTCCGTCCACTTCGAGAGCCGTTCGTGACAATAAGAAAGCCAAAGGAAACTGGATCACAAAAACCGAAATCAGCCCAAGATTCATCGCGAGTGTCGCGTTTCCGGCAGCACGGAATGCACCCGTAAGACCAAATTGAATTGCTATAAATGCAAAACTCCAAGAATTAATACGAAGCAAATCTACGGCCAATCGGGTCGATTCTGGCGCATCTTGAATAAACAGCTCAACAAGAAATGGTGCAAAAATATAGACAAGAAGGCCCACAATACTTAAAACACTCGCTGACAAAATCATTGATTTTTTGGCAATATTATCAACACGCGTTAGTTGTCGCGCTCCGATATTTTGCCCAATCATCGTTGAAGTAGCGATTGAGAAGCCCATAACTGGGAAAAATATCATCTGAACAATATATCCTCCTGCACCAAATCCCGCGAGCGCCACTGTTCCAAAGGTCGTTACAAGCGTCATCATAAGCGCCATTCCGAACGAACGAAGCGACATTTCTACTGACGAAGGTAAACCAAGGAAAAATACTTTTTTGATAAATGAAAAATCTGGCCACATTTCACGAAGCGAAACCTTCACACCATAATTTCCTCGAAAAAGCACGATAACACCGATAATAGCAGAAATAGCTTGTACCAGCATCGTCGCCCACGCAGCACCTGACATTCCCATCGCCGGAATAAATCTAAATCCAAAAATAAACATCGGGTCCAGAATCATGTTCAAAACAACGGTGAATGCGACAATATACATTGGGAATTTTACTTCGCCAACTCCGCGTAAAATCGACTGAAACATTGAGAAAATGAATGAAAAAATCATTCCCATAAATGTGATTTGCAAAAATGGCACCGCGAGTGATCGTACTGATGGTTCGACATTCATCAATTGTAAAATTCCATCGGCATTAAAAAATCCGACTGCACCGAGCAAAACTGCTAAAAATAAATCTACCGAAAGTGTCTGTGATGCGGATTTGTTCACCATTTTTTGGTTTTTGGCTCCAGCATATTGTGCGATGAGAATCGTTCCTGCCATCGAAAATCCCATTCCGAGTGACAAAATCAAAAAATATACCGTTCCACTCGCAGAGGATGCTGCTACCGCCTCATGCGATAATTTTCCAATCCAATAAGCATCAATGAACTGATATGATCCTTGCAAAATATTACTAATCAGAATCGGAATCGCCAAAAAAAATAATCCTTTATAAATCGAACCTTCGAGAATAAAATTATTTTTCGTTTGGCTTTCATCTTTTTTTTCAATCTGTTTTTCTGTTGTCATTGTAAAAATTTCAAAAATAAAGCGTGAGTATAAGAATTTTTTGAAAAATTACAAATCAAAATTTCTTTTTCTCACGCTTTTTAAAAATGATTCTAATGCGAAAAAATATCAATTCCCTTTGTGCGATTATCAGATTTGATGGCAAGTCGAGAAAGTTTTGGTGCGAGCAAAAAAGCTACGAAGAATACTATCAACATCATCAAAATAAGCACAAAAATATTGTAATAAAAAATGCTTTCCACCATCCCAAGACTCGCCTCACGCATCACATTAATCGCGTATGTAAAGGGAATAAACGGATGAACTTTTACAAAAAAATCATTCGTGAGTTCCACTGGGAAAGTCCCACTTCCCGCCGAAAGTTGCAACAACAAAATGAGAATCGCAAGTACTTTCCCGCCGTTTCCGATAAGATATACAAGGCTAAAAATAAAAATATGGAAAAAAGTGATGATAAGAAGTGCCGTGAAAAAAAGTACGACCGGATGCACGATATAAACATGAAAAACAACAATATTTCCCAGTACAATCGCGGTCGCTTGTCCAAGACCAATCATCACAAAAACCATCATTCGAGCTACGAATCCTGCACGAATTTTTTGCTGATTTTCAGCTTCTGTAGAACGAACGGAAAGCATGGAAGTTGCAAGCAAAGCACCCACCCAAAGTGCCAAAACCGTAAAAAATGGAGCAATAGACGAGCCATAATTTGGGCTCGAAAACAACGATTCAGAAATAATCTCGACCGGATGACGGAAGAAATTTTTTTCATTTTCTGGGTCCAGGAGCATGATTTCAAGCAATTCTTCGATTCGTGCGTCGCTAATGCTATTTGAAATTTTTTGCAACTTTAGAATTGCATTTTCGATTTCTTGCCAATGATTCAAGATTTTTTCAATTTTTTCATTTCCATTTTGTGCAGCAGTAGAAATTTTTTCAATTTTTTCTTGTATATGAGGTATTTCGGCCTGCAACTGGATAGAAGCATCGTGCACTTTTTGGATAAATTCCTGAAATTTTTCGGTTACTTGTTCAAATTTGGGTTCAATGGTTTCTGTAAAAAAATCTTTGAACTCCGCATATTCTTGTAAAATCATATTCGCGCCACTCGAAACTTTTCCGAGAATTTCTTCAGAAAGCGTCTCGCCACGATTGAGATCCGCAGAAGCACGCATTACGGTCGCCTGATAATTCGAAATTTTGGTTCGAAAATTTTTGTTTCGAGTAATTGCTGGTTGGAAAATTCCACGCTTCCCCGTCAGATTTTCGAGCGACTGAAACATTTTTCCAAAAGTCGCAAAAATCCGATCCGCTCGCGCCAAAATCTGGCTCGCACGATTGAGCGTCGGCTGCAATTTGTCATTGTAATATTCAGCCGTCTCGTGTATATTCGAAAGGCTACGAATCCCCGAATCCATCAAAAATCCCACAATCTGAATCTGCGCTTTGACAAAATTTTTCATCTCGCTCGCAATATCATCAATCGGAATTTCTTTTTCAGTCGCGGTCTGAATTTTGGACAAATCTTCACTCAGGATTGGCAAAGCTTCCTCAATTTTCGGAAGAATTTCCTGAATTCGTGCGAGTCCATTTTGTCATTTTTCCAATTTTTCATGAATTCTTGGAAGCGAGTCTGCAAGGCGATTTATCATTTCTCGCGCACGAGAAATATTTTTTTGATAACTCTGAATTTTCTCGGCAGTAAGGTTGGTTTGCTTAAAAAATTCGCCGTACATCGAGCTGATAAAATTCGCCTCAATCGAGTCACGAATCGATTCTACGCCTTTTTTTGTAATATTCGGCGCAATCGCATTGATTTTTTCGTTGACAATATATTGCAATTGTGGTTTTTTCGGATCATCCGACAAAAAAGTTGTCAGATTTTTGGAAAAATCTCGACTCACAATAATTGCCGCATAAAAATCCCCCATCTGAACACCATTTCTCGCGATATCTTCGCTCACAAAATGCCAGCCCATCGCATGATTTTCCTGCAGATTTTCCACAACGCTCGCGCCAATATTGATATTCTTTCCCAAAAAATCAACGCCCGCATCCTCATTGGCAATCGCTACTTTAATATTTTGAGTGTTTCCATACGGGTTCCACGACGCCACAATGTTGAACCACGCATAAAACCCCGGCATCACCATCAGCACTAGAATCACAAAAATCGCGTATGGGCGCGAAAAAATACTTTTGATATCGCTCCAAAAAAGCGAAAAAATCGATTTCATATTTTGAGATTTTCGAATTATTTTTCAGAAAAATTTTCTAAATTGAGCTGAGAAAAAAGTGTATTTTTTTCGGAACTTGTCAGTGGGCGTGCCTCGCCTTCCGCGAGATTTCCGAGTTTAATATTCTCAATTCGCACGCGTTTGAGGCGCTTGATATCGTGTCCAACAGCCGCCACCATTCGACGAATCTGGCGATTTTTCCCCTCTTCAAGGACAATAGAAAATTTCCCAGCAGAAAGGCGTTCAATTAAACAAGGCTTGGTTCGGTACATTTTTGGCGGCAGATTCTCAGTGCGCTTGTTGCGAGAATTTTCTTTGAGTTCAATTTTTACACCACGACGCATTTTTTCAAGTGCTTCATCTTCGATTTTTCCGTACACCTCGACCAAATATTCTTTTTGGTGCTCGTATCGTGGATGAATTAAAAAATTGGAAAGTCGCCCATCATTCGTAAGCAAAATCAGGCCTGTCGTCTCCTTGTCAAGGCGACCAATCGGAAAAACTCGCTCAGGAAAATCAATCACATCCATAATTCCCTTCTCATCAGGATGACCAGAAAGACACGTTGTCACGATTCCACGCGGTTTATTAAAAATATAATACACCAGCTTTTCCTGATCTTTCACAATCTGATTGTTGATAGAAATCTCGTCTTTTTCGGGGTCAATGACCTGACCAATATGCGCTGTCTCACCATTAACCATCACAAGACCATTGGCGATATATTCTTCCGCTTTACGACGGGAACAAAGGCCTGCATGGGCCAAATATTTTTGAAGTTTCATAATTTTTTCTTTTATTATACAATTTTTTTGAAAAATACAACCAAAAATTAGAACGAAACAAAGCAACCGGCGCCATCTTTTTTGATAATTTCTAAAATTTTTTCGTACAATTTTTGGAAATTTTGTTCTTTGGAAATGACTCTCAAGCGGTTGAGTGCGCGAATATATCGATATTTTGCGATTTGCGAAAAAATCTCCATATCGAGTTTTTCATGATATCGTTGTAAAAATTGCAAAATCAAAACTTCATTCATTCAGGCATTTTTTTCATGCACAGAAAGCGCCTCCAGAAGAGCAATTTCTTTAGAAAAAAACCGCAAATTTTTAAAATTTTCATTTTTCGTGACGAATTTTTTGAGCATCGAAAATAAATTTTTTCCACCCGAACGCTCACCCGCAGAAATCGTGCGAAAATGAATTTCGCGGTTGTCAAAAAGCCGAATACGCGCTGAAAAATCCTGCGTAAAAATCACCAATTTTTCCGGAGGCATTTGGTTCATCATTTGCCATTCCAAAGCCTTTTCTCAGGCAACAATTACTAACGAAGCATAAAGCCCAACAATTTTATCAACGATTTTCCAATACAAAAAATCTAAACTTTTCGCATTACCGATATAGTAACAATCCTTCGCGACACGCGTCAATAATTCGTGATTTTTGAGCAAATTGAGCGCGAAAGAAAAACGCGAAAGTGAGCCACCAGCGCGAACCCAATTTTTTTCGAGTTCAGATTTTGTCATGAGAGAATTTCACTTTTCTGAAATTTTTTTCACAAAAATGTTTGAAATTGTTTTATTATTTTTAATCATAAAATGAGTATATTCAAACTATATATTTTTGCAAATTTTTACTATATATTTTTGTAATATTTTTCATAATAAAAACAATAAAAAAATAAACAACCAACCGATTGTTTATTTTGAAAAAAATCAGCTCCACGATTTGAGAATTTTGGATGGGGAGATTTCAATGCCAAAAAGCCGAAATTTGATCGTTGATGATCCGTCATAAATCTTGCGAATTTGCTCTTTTTTGGCTTTAATTTCAGGAATATAGTCTGTGATAATTCCATCCACACCTAGCTTCATATACCGTTCAACTTTGTCAGTATCGTTGAGCGTCCATGCGAAAACTTTTTTTTCAAAATTGTGAATATTTTGAATCGTTCATGGCGTAACAACGCGCTCTTGAAGCGAGAAAAAATCAACTTCCGTGATTCCAAAATGTCCGTAACCACCGAAAATCAGAAGTCCAACCTGCAAATGTGGTTGCAGTTTTTTAATTTTTTTAAGGAGATCGATATTGAACGAATGAATAGAAGTTTTCCCAACTATATCGTATTTATTCAATAATCTTACGAGTGTTTCGGCAAGATTTTTTTCCTGACCGTGCGTTTTTGGCTCGATCAGCAAAGCAATATCGTGTTCCTTGGCTGCCTGCAAAACTTCTTCAAGTGTCGGGACTTTCTGATTATTTGGTAAATTTATTTTTTTGACATCATCATCACTGAGTTCTGCGATGGAGCGTGGATCACCAGCCAATCGCTTAAAATTTGAATCATGCGACAAAATAAGCGTTCCATCTTTATTTTCGTATACATCAATTTCAATCAAATCAGCACCTTGTTTTTTGGCTTCCAGAATACCTTCAAGCGTGTTTTCTACAAATCCATTTTCCGAAACTCCACGATGTGAAATAACAATCGGATTAGAAACAAATTTGGACGGGTTGATATATTTTGCATCCAGAATAATTTTGACAAAAAACGGCGACAAAATCAGCAAAATCACCGATGCAACAATCCAATATTTTTTGGCGAAAAAAATTTTCACATTTTTCCAGCGCGGCGTGAATTCAGGATTTTCTTGCAAAAAGTGAAAACGACTTTCAAAATGTTTTTGTTGAAATCCGGAATGACGAATATAGGTAATCGTCAGTCCTGCGAGAAAAATCGCACCAGAAAGCCCAATAAATAAAAATTCCATTCCAGAATTGATCCAATCAGAGACAATCCAAATCACTTTTCCAATATATGGCTCCAGTCCGCGCAAAAGTCGCGAAAACACGAACCCAATAGCGATAATTGGCAAGACAAAAAGCATTATCCAGAAGAAATTTTTCAAAAATGAGCTGAACATTTTTCTGTAGCCGATTTGTTTGGTAAGCGCAAATGACGATTTGAAGGCGCGTTTTATCGTTGTGCGCTCCAAAAATAAATAGTGCAACACAAAAATCGAGCGATATACCAAATACGCGATAGTCATTGTAACGAACAAAATAAGTGCCATATAAAGTGGCGTTTTTAAAAGTTCGTCCGTGATAAAGTCTGGAATATTGAGCAACAAAAGCGTTTTTTCTGTGAGTTGCGGTTTTGGAAAAAAGAACAAAAAAAGGAAAAAAGGTGCCGATTTGATCGTGACAAACGATTTCATTCGCTCATAAGAAAAGCTCACCAACGATTTGAGCGGAATGTGATCGTTACGATAATAATCGTATGTAGTAATCGCAATAATTGTAATAATTTCAAGACACAAAATCAGCGACATCAGCGCCATTCCAACCAAAAAAACTGCAATATTAGTGGGCGAAAAAATCTGCATATTTGCTTCTACCTGCTCCGTTGTCGAGATTGAGAGCAAAAAATATACCCAAGAAACGCCATGTGAAACCAAAAAATAGAGAAACGCAAAAAAAATCTCCGCCAAAATAAAAGATGGTAAACTCGTTAAAAGTACCATTTTTGTGGGAGAAAATTTTGGTTTTTTGACGTCAAAATCAACCATATATTTTTTAGAATGGTTGAATTATAATAAAAATTTTCATTTTTTCAACTTTTGTCAAGTATATTTTTACAAAAGTCCTGGCTTGCAAAAAAGAAAAAAATTTCTATAATTCTCGCATTATAAGGATTTTAAAGCATTATGAAAATTTTGGTGGTTGAGGATAATCTCAAAATTCGCGAAAATATTATTGATTTTTTCAAAATTCAGGGACATCTCGCGGAAGGCGCCGAAAATGGCTACGAGGCGCTCACGATGTTGCACGCGATGTACGATATCGTGATTTTGGACATTAATATGCCAAAAATGAACGGAAAAGAATTTTTGGAAAAAATGCGCACAACCGAAAAAAATTTGCCAGTGATTGCGCTCACGAGTAACTCGACAATCGAAAATAAGGCTGAAATTTTTGAATTGGGCGTGGATGATTACCTGACAAAACCCTTTGATATGCGCGAACTCGAAATGCGTGTATTGGCTTTGTATCGAAGAAAATGAACGACGATCGAAACCGAAATTCGGTTCGCTGATTGTATTTTGTACCCAGAAAAACACACGCTCATACAAAATTGAAAAAATATTATTCTCACATCCAAAGAATATTTAATTTTGGAATTTTTAGCGCGGCACAAAGGCTTTCCAAAAACAAAATTGGAAATTTTGGAGGCTGCCTGGGGGCTTCGTGAAGCGGAACTCAATTTTAATTCTATTACGCTTGAAGTGCATATTTCTGGGCTTCGCAAAAAACTCGGGAAAAATATTATCGAAACCGTAAAATGAACGGGTTATCTTATCGCTTAAAATCGCACTTATGATTTTTATAAAGAAAAAAATAAAACTCGGGCTTGCGAGTAAAGTTGCCATCAAGGTGACGATTATTTCGTTGGTACTTTTTTACAGTACCATTACGCTTGTGATGGTCGTGCAATATTCTCTCCTCAAAAATGCGTTATTTGAGGATTTTTCACGCTATGTGCCGCTCTATATGGAGAGCCTTCTGGACAGTAATATTATTGATGATGATCTGGAAGCAAAAATTAGTGAAAATGCCAGTTTTTTTAGTTTTCTTCCGTTTGATACGAGTGGAAATCGGCTTTCTGATGCGATTATTCGAAACAATGAAACTGGAAAAATTATTGTCAATGAATATCAATACATTCCAGAAGATTCCCAAAATGAAATGTTTGATATTCCAGAAGGGACTCCCGTAAGTAAAGAAGTTGGCGACAGATTTTATTTTTTGTATAAAATCACATACAAAAAATACTCAATTCTTTATGCCTCACTTACCTCATCAATATCAGAATATTATGGACTTTTATTGTATCGCCTTGATGTAATTTTATGGGCAAGTATTTTGATTTTTTTCGCGATGGGATTTTATTTTTCGCGCCTTATGATCAAGCCGATTCAGGACCACAATACTTCACTCAAACTCTACAACACCAATCTTGCACATGAACTAAAAACACCGCTTTCCGTCGTTCGTTCCAATCTGGATATGCTCGAACTCACAAAAAATGAAAAATTCATCGCATCCAGCAAGGAAGAATTGACACACATTGAAAATATTATCAATTCCCTCCTTTTCTTGATTCAGAAGCGATCCGGTGGCGAAAAATATGAAATCAAAAACCTCGCAAATATTATCGAAAAATCCAGTGAAAAATTCCCACAACTCAGCATAAATTTTGAAAATTTTGAGACAGCAATTCAGAAAGAGATCAACGAAGATTTATTCATTTTGCTTGTAGAAAATATTTTTGAAAATGCTCACAAATATTCATCTGATGGGAAAATCTCTGTTTCTCTCAATGAAAAATTTTTGAAATTCAGCAATCAAGTTGAAAAAAATCTTTCAGCCAAAGAGCTTAAGCAAATCGAGGAAATTTTCTATCAAGTTGACAATTCTCGCAACTCGCAAGGATACGGACTCGGCATTCCAATGATCAAAAAAATTATTGAAAATTTTGGCTGGGAAATGAAAATTTCTTGCAAAAATAATATTTTTGAAATCAAAATTATCTTTTAATACTCATTTTTATACTAATGCAAAAATTCGCATTAGTATTTTTTAAAAAAATTTTTGGCTTATTAAAGCAGTTTATTATTACAAATATTTGCAATAAATATTTTTTGAGAAAAAATGAAATTTTGGAGAGTATTTTTAAAAATTTTTGACAGAAAATTATTGTAGGTTATTTTGGAAAATCGTCCACCAGTTTTTGAGAAAAAAATTTGCCAAAAAAAATGTTTGAAATACAATGAAACTATCTTAATTTAAGATTATGACAACACAAACTCAAACACAGGATCAGGTGGCTGCCGAGGCTATTGTGAGCACAACGACGGCACGCCCACTTTCAGCGCTTGAACAGCAACAAGTGGAACAGACTTTTGCTGAGGCAAAAGATTTTCGTGCGCTTGGTGAAAAAATCACTGCGCCAATTGATTCTATCATTTCGGAAACAGCTCAAGTGATTGATAGTGATCCGATTATGCAGGTTTCTGATACGCTCACAGCGATGAATAACGATGTGCAGGGTGTTTATAAAGAAATCATCGACAACGACGGAACGGTGATGAAAATAGCAAAATCACTCCCACTCATTGGTTCGCTCGCCAAATCGCTTGACGCAAAATGGGACGAAGCAAGCTTCAATATCAAAAATATGGAAGGAAAAATCGCGACGATTTTTGCAGGTTTTGATACCTCGTACAATTCCCTCAATACTTCCATTGATATGCAGAAAAAATTCCTCGAAGGAATTGACGAAAATCTTGGAAAAGTGGTTGCATACAAAGATTTTCTCTCCATTAAAATCGAAGAATTTAAACAAAAAGGTCTCGAAACAACAGATGAAACGGAAAAAATGAAATATGAAATGTTCATTCGTCATGTAGAATATTTTCAGTCAAATCTCGTTGTCCTTATCGGAAATCTTGATATGGCGCGGAAACGTCTTTTGATGCGACTAGATTCTGCGAGCAAACTTTCGCTTGCGATGAGTTCGTCTCGACCGATTTTTAAGACGCTTTTGTCGACAGCGCTCATTGAGACAAGCTCTCAGAAAGCACTCGATGCTTCTATGAAGGCCATCAATATTATGGGTTCTACGATTGATAAAATGTCGTCCGAACTCACCGATAAAGCTATCGAATCTTCTCGAAAATCCGAGGAGCTCTCATCCAAGCCAGTACTTTCCGCATCAGTTTTTGTAGATAATGTAACCAAACTCAAAAATCATTTTGATACTATTGAAGCTTATCGCGCTCAAGTAAAAATCGAGGCTGATGCGCAGAAAAAATTATTTGACGATGCTTCGCAAAAACTCAAAGAAGTGAAAGTTTTGGGTGCTCAAGATCAGGAAGAATTCGCACAAGAACTCACAAAATAAAAATCTCCAATCGGAGATTTTTTTAGCGATGAAATTTTTTGGCAATTTCAGAAATATTTTTCACACGCGTAATATTGAGATTTTCGGGAACTTTCCCGTCATAATTTTCAGGAATAACAACATTTGTAAATCCGAGTTTCGCAGCTTCCAAAAGGCGTTTTTCACACAAAAAAACATTTTTAATAACGCCGGTCAGCGATACTTCTCCCAAAAAAATCGTTCGCCCAAGCGATATATTGTTTTTGGAACTCAAAATCGCCATCACACAAGCCAAATCCACCCCTGGCTCATTCAGATTCATCCCCCGCGCAACATTGATATACACATCCGATGAATCCAGTTTCATGTCCGCAAATTTGGTCATAACAGCCACCAGCAAATCTAACTTTCCTGTGTTAATCCCCCGACTTGAACGCTTTGGATAGCCGAACTTAGTATATGTCGTGAGTGCCTCAATCTCGACAAGAATAGGCCGATTTCCCTCGATAGTCATCGTGAGCGCCGAGCCCGAAAGTGAAAAATTATTCTCATCAATAAATTCCATTCCAGGATTCGACAAATCTTTGAGTCCGTCCGAATCCATTCGAAAAAGTCCGACAGCATCCGTTGCGCCAAAACGATTTTTGAATGCGCGTAAAATACGATAATTTTCGGTTCGCAAGCCTTCCAAAAATAGCACCACATCCACCAAATGTTCAAGCGCCTTTGGCCCACCAATCGAGCCATCTTTCGTGACATGTCCAATCAAAATAATTGCCTTCCCAAGTTTTTTAGCGACTTGCATACACATTTCCGTCATCGCACGAATCTGAGAAATACTTCCAGGCGCGCCGTCCAGACTGGATGCAGAAAGAACTGACAACGAATCAATAATAATAATTTTCGCAGAAGAATTTTCAATGGTCGCAATGATGCTTTCAAAATCAGAATCTGACAAAATATCGATATACTCACCATGGACCCCGAGTCGACGCGCGCGACCAGAAATTTGCAAAACCGATTCTTCGCCTGAAACATACAAAACAGGCGTTTCAGTACTCGAATACCAATCGCTCATTTGCAATGAAAGTGTGGATTTTCCAATTCCAGGTTCACCCGAAAGTAACACGAGCGATCCGGCCACGAGTCATCCGCCCAAAACCGCATCCAATTCAACAGAACTTGATGTATAACGAGAAATTTCCGTGTCCGCATTTGGAAGAATTTTTTCTGTTTCGCGAGCATATCCTGACTGAATTTTTCATTTTTTTACTACCGGTTTTTGGCGTTCTTCAAGCGTATTCCACTCGCCACACGCGCTACATTTTCCTGACCATTTTGGAAATTCTGATTTACAATTTGAGCAAACAAACATATTTTAAAAATAAAAAATAAATTATTCTTCTGAATTGAGAAAATTCTTAATCGCATCATACCGAAAACCTTTTCGCATCAGTGCCTGATAAAATTTTTGCAACTCTTTTTGATCCGCGAGATTATATTTGCGCGAGTATTTTTCGATTTCCTTCGAAAGACCAGAATCATCAGAATAATGTCCTAAAAGTTCCTCAATTTCGTCACGAAAATATGGAAATTTGGACGATAATTCACCTTGCAAAACTCGCAAAGACTTCCCTTTTTGCAATTTGTTTTGAATTATTTTTTCAATATTGAATCGAAAATTCCCCCAATCATGCAATTCTGCAAAAAAAGTTTCAATCTTCTTTTCTATATCTTCTCGTTCAAATTTTTTATTCAATAATTTGATTTTAATGTCAAAAATAGGTCGCCCTGTATTGATAAAAGTTCTCATCCAAGCATCAAGCATTACGCTCTCGTCATAACCAATCGTCGCCAAAATCTCCTCTGGGTAAGAAGCGTTTTTCTTCTCCAAATACGCAAGAAAGCGAGTTTTGGATGGCGCATAACGAGCCATATAATGCGAAGCACGAGCATAAATATTCATACAAGAATTATACGAATTTCACGAGAAAAACAAGAAATTTTAAAAAAATTTGACTTATTGAGCGAAATATTGTAAAATCAAGATATTCTCTTATTCAATTTCTTTATTTTTCGTATATGACGACCATTCAAGATGACAAATCTGCAAAAAAATATCGTTATGGCGCGTACGATGTTATGCGTCAAAAAAATCGAATGGCAGCACTCGAATCTTTTGGAATTGATCGCGAACGAGTAGAGCGCATCGATCAAGAAATGAAGGCTGCATGCGGAATTGCTGGAAAGCGCTGGTCAATTCACGGCTGCTTCGATATTGAAGACGAAAAAAAATCTTCATAGTCAAATCCCTGTTATAGGGATTTTATTTTGCTTTTTTCCAAAAAATACGATACAATAAGCCTGTTATAATAGTGAATATGAATACTTTACACAATACAACGATCGCAGAAATTCAGAATTTTCAGAAAAATCCGACACAAAAAAGATTTCTCGAAATCATGATTTTGAGAGAAAATTTTGTAGGGCAAGTAGATTCCATTTTACGAGAATTTCCTGATTCAGATAATCCTTTTTTGGAAAAATTTTTATCAAAAAATCCTGATAAAAAAGAGAAAGATGCTATCATAGACGCTGCCAAAATACTCTCAAAAAATCAGCCAATTATTTTTGAAAAAATCCTGCGCAACACTCGCGAAATAAACTAAAAAATCCGAAAATCGGATTTTTATTTTCCAAAAATTATTTTTTTCAATTCATCATACTTGGCTTTATCAAGGCGCGCTTCGTACAGCATTGGCAACAGGTTCCAATGGTGATGGAATTTTTCATTGCTAGAAAGTGCTAGAAACTCATCAAAATCTAGTTCGAATAATTCAATTTTTTCTCCACCATCAGGATTTATCGCGCCAACGATTTCACAATCACGCGCAATAAAATAATCAACATATGTCGCTGTGTGTGCGGTTCCCGAAAAAGTAAACCACTTGACCCACTGATCAGAAATCGCACCAGCCTCTTCTAATAGTTCGCGCTTAGCAGCTTCGAGCGGAGAAACATCAGATTCATCAATAGCGCCACCAGGAAGTGAAATAAAAGCCTTTCGCATCGGCTGCTCCTGTCGCGTCAGAAGAATTTTTCCATTTTTGAGAACAGGGAGCACAAAGGCACCATCCATAAATCTCGCGCGTTCAAATCGCGCTGTCGTGCCATCATACATTGCTTGATTCCATTGAAAAATCTCACAGCGAACGCCATCAAAAACCTTTTCAGCATGCGCTGGAATACTCGGATGCGGTCTCATATTATTTCACATTTATTCGCATATAAAGTGGTTCACCCTTTTCTGCAATCACAAATTTTTCAGGAATTTGCGCAAGTTGCTCAGAAATTGTTGTGTCCGCATCAAATGGTGCACCAACACGACTCAACAATTCTTGCATTTTTGGAGTAAAAAACGGTAAAAGCATTAATGCCACGCGACGCAAGTGATAGACAAGCGTGTACAAAATTTCTTCCAATTTTTCTTTTTCTGTCGCGGCATCAAGCTTCCAGGGCGTATTGTCATCAACATATTTGTTGATTTCAGTCGCGTATTCAAAAGCAGATTCGAGCGCATTTTTGAGATCATATCTTTCCATCATTGATGCATAATTTTTGACAAAATCATCACCAATTGACAAAATTTTGGTTGGCTTGTTGAGCGTGCCGCCAATCTTGAGTGTGAGCGCAATCGCACGATTGAGAAGATTTCCAACATTGTTGGAAAGCTTGGCGTTGAAAGTGAAAATCGCTTGTTCCTGATCAAAATCTCCATCTTCACCAATTGGAAACGCTGTAAAAAGATATAGCAAAAGCGCATCGCGAGAATAATTCTGACAATATTCTACTGGATCAATCACATTTCCGATAGTTTTTGACATTTTCTGACCATCAACAGTAAAATGCCCCGTCGTAAGAAGCTGTTTCGGAAGGTCATAACCCGCGCTCATCAACATTGCGGGCCAATAAATCCCGTGAAATTTGACAATATCTTTCCCAATCACATGCAAATCCGCTGGCCAAAAATCGCCAAGTTCGTGAGAAATCGTTGACATATAGCTATAAAGCGCATCAAACCAAACGTATGTTACCTGTTCTGGATCAAACGGAAGCGGAATTCCAAATTTATTTGTTTCACGAGAAATCGAAAAATCTTCAAGCCCACCTTTTACGAATTCAATCACCTCATTGTAACGAGTTCGCGGCGTGATCCAATCAGGATTTTCCTCGTACAATTTGAGCAATTTATCCTGATATTTTGAAAGTCGGAAAAAATAATTTTTTTCACGAATGTGTTGAATTTCTTTATTTGGATGATCTGGACAATGGCCATTCACTAAATCTTTTTCCTTTTTGAAAGCCTCACAACCAACACAATAAAGCCCTTCATACTCCCCTTCATAAATATCGCCCGCATCAAAAGTTTTCTGCAAAACTTCCTGCACGAATTTTTTATGGTTTTCGGCAGTTGTTCGCACAAAATTAGTGTATTCAATTCCAATTCCATCCCAAATCGCGCGATGTTTTCCAGCCATCATATCCGCATATTCCATCGTCTGCATTCCCTTTTCTTGAGCAGATTCTACAACTTTTTGTGAATTTTCATCCACGCCCGTTGTGAAACGAACATTTTTTCCCTGAAATCGCTGATATTTTGCAATCGTATCAGCCAAAAATGACGAATACGAATGCCCAATATGCGGCACACCATTCGAATAATAAATCGGAGTTGTAATGTAGAAATTTTTTTCCATAAAAATAAAAAAGTTAGCGAGATTTTACGAATTTTTGGGGATTTTTCAAGTTTTTTCAAAATAAAAACGCCGAAGCGTTTAGATAAAATCTTTTTTGCGACCAGGAAGCAAAAGTCCAATAATTGTACAATTTTTGAGAAACACAAAGCGATTCCAGCGTTCCACTTCCGTATTGTAACCATCAAAAAATTTCTTGATATCATGCTCATATTTGATGATAAAATCGCGAATATACACAAATTGTGCATGCTTTTGTAAATTGGGAATCTGCATAGAAAGTTTCATCAAAAAAGCAAATTCCGCTTGAATCCGAGCGTTGTGCTCCAAAAGAACATAAATCGTCTCGTATCGATGAATCATCGCAATTGAATGAAGTTTCGTGAGTGAATCGAAGGCACTTTCGTCAGCTACAAAATTTCGCATCACCTCAATAAGCGATGGAATTTTGGAAACTTTGAGCAAAAATCGTGAAATAATCGCATTTTCAATTTTGGCAACTTTTTTGCTGTACAAAAAGAAAAAAACGCTATACACTACGAGGTAAATCACCCCAATCGCGATGAGAAAATAGTACAAGTCCATAATTTTTTGGATATTATAAAAAATTTCATAAAAAAATCAAATGCAAACTTTTAAAATTTGTTTTGCAAAATCGCTCGTCAGGATTATAATGCGCGTATGAAAAAATATCGCCCGGACATTTTTTTGATTATCGCCAAGCCGATTCTGGACATTATTGGGGTTTTTTCGGCTTTTTGGATTTCGTATTATCTGCGAAGCGTGACGGACGGAATTCCCTTTGTACAGCTGAGAATTCCATATATTAATGAAGCACAATTCGCGCCGTTTGTGTTCGCAGGAATCATCATTTGGCTCACTATTTTTACGCGAGCAAAACTCTATTCGCACATCAAACGCCCGATTTTTGAAGAAATCAGACGCGTGATTACATACGGTTTTTTCTGGTTTTTCGTGTTCATTGGATTCGTATATTTGACGCAGGGTTTTTTGTTTTTCAAAGAAATTCCGCGATTGATGATTTTTTATACGCTTTTTTTGGCGACGACTTTTTCGGTTGTTTTTCGTTCAATTTTGCATCATTTGACACAAAAATTGTATCAGAAAAATTTTTTTGAAAAAGAAAAAATTCTCATCATTCAAAGCCGAAAAAACGAAGAAATTATTTTTAATATTGAGAAAAACGACGCTGAATATATTTTGATCGATATTTCTGAAACGCAAAAAATTGAAAATCTTGTGCGAAAAGGTGATATTGATGCAATGCTTCTGACTTCGGGTGAATTTGGTGACCCAAATCTCGAAAACGTGATTTCGCTTGCCAAAATTTATGGCGTCAAATGCGCGCATCCTCGCGTAATGCCCCATATGAAGCACTTTTCTCGGGAAGAAAGTTTTCTCGCGGGGATTCCTGTCGTGACGCTTTCGACGATTTCTATAACGCCGTGAGAAGCGATTCTCAAACGAATTATTGATATTTTTCTCGCAATTTTTTTCATCATTCTGACACTGCCAATTATGATAATTGCGTATATTGGTATCAAAATCGAGGATCCGAGCGGGCCAGCCATTTATCGAAATCGCAGAATTGGACAAAATGGGAAAATTTTTTCGCTGTTCAAATTTCGTTATATGTACTGGAAATATTCAACGAAAGAAGATTATCTCAAAGAAGGTGAAACCGATGAAGCTATTGCGTTTGAGGAAAATTTGAAACAAAAAAATAATGGGCGTGAAGGGCCACTTTATAAAATCCAAAACGATCCACGAAAAATGCGATTTGGATCAATGTTGGAGCGTTTTTCGATTGATGAATTACCGCAACTTTTTAATGTTTTGATGGGAAATATGTCAATTGTTGGGCCGCGTCCACATCAGCCGCGTGAAGTAGCACTGTATGACGAGAGTGATAAGCAAGTTCTGACAATTAAGCCGTGAATTACGGGTATGGCTCAAGTCTATGGTCGCGATAAAAATACCTTCAAAGAAGAGGTTTTGCTCGATACATATTATATCGAGAATTATTCGATTTTTTTGGATATTATCATTTTATTTCGAACAATTTTGGTGGTTCTCAAGCGACCATTTGAAAAAAAATAATTATTTCCATTTTTCCTTATGAAAATTTTTGAACTCACGATTGGTGGCATTACGATCGCACCAACATACTATGCGCTCATGTATGTGCTCGGATTTGTAGCGGGTTTTTTCTTTTTGAAGAAATTTTTTGTCTGGAAAAAAATGAGTGATCTCGACGATTTTATTTTTGCAGTGGGGCTCGGTGTCATTCTCGGCGGGCGCCTCGGATTCGTGATTTTGTACGATCTATCTTTTTACCTTTCTCATCCTCTCGAGATTTTCGCGATTTGGAAAGGTGGAATGAGTTTTCATGGTGGACTCGTTGGTGTGATTCTTGCGACCATTATTTTTGGAAAAAAATCCGGCTACCGATTTTGGCAGCTCATCGATTCGCTCGCTGTCATCGTGCCTGTTGGGCTCGGATTCGGACGATTTGGAAATTTTCTCAATAACGAATTGTACGGATTTGCTGATTATCATGGCCCTCTCGCAATGATGGTTCGCGGCGTTCCACACTTCCCTTCCCCACTTTTGGAACTTGTATTGGAAGGACTTTTGCTCGGGATAATTCTCATGTATTGTTTTTTCCGGACCAATTTCAAAAATTTTCCAGGAAAATTGTCAGGCATTTTTCTCATTGGATATGCGATTTCACGAATTATTGTCGAATTTTTTCGCTTACCAGACGCGAATATTGGCTATCTTTTCGGTACGAATATTATCACACTGGGTATGATATATTCCCTTCCAATGTTGGTTTTTGGAATCTTTCTCCTCATCCGCAAACAATAAAAAATCCCGTTTGGGATTTTTTATTTGAGTCGAGATTCGATATTTCGAAGTTTTTCTTCAAATTTTTCCAATTGTTCCTCTGCTTGACGACGCTTTTCCATCTCAGCACGAACAATTTTTTCTGGTGCATTTTTCACAAATGATGCATTGGAAAGCTTTGCAGTAATGCCTCGCAAATAAGATTTTTTGTCTTCAATCTGCGCAAGAATACGATTTTTCTCATCTTCGAGTGCATCAGCATCAATCGCCGCGTCCACAAAAATTTCGATATCACCAACGATTCCATATGCAAAATCATCAGGATTCTCTGGCTTTTCACAGAAATTAAAATTATTAATTTTCGCGAGACCAATGAGCAAATTAGCATTTTCTTCAACAATTTTTTGATGCATCGGCGAAGTAGCAATCCAAACATCCTTGAGTTCGCCTGGTTTAATATTTTTTTCAGAACGAATATTTCGAATCACGCGCACAATGTTTGAAATTTTTTCAATATCACCTTCAATCACGACATCTAGCTTGCGATACATCTTTGACCAAGTCTCAGTCGCAAGAATTTTCCCCTCAGTAATGTGACCGTAAAGCGTTTCTGTAATGTGCGGAATGTACGGGTGCATCATCACAAGAATTTCGAGCGCCACAACGGAAATCACTTCTTTTCCGAGTTGAGAATTTT
>JABCOP020000009.1 GCA_013332525.2 Candidatus Altimarinota bacterium | reverse complement strand
TAGAACTTTCTTTCTTTTTCAAAAATTTCTTGTAAATTTACGCAAAACTCATACTATTTGCATATTCTAAAATTGTGTATGAGCGATATTTTTTCAAAAATTTTCACCGAAATCTGCGACGATCCATTCAATGTATTGATGCGTGAAAAATGATATAAACCGCTTTATACAGCCAATTCTCGTGCGAAAATTGTGATTGTCGGCCAGGCTCCTGGTCGATTGGCTCAGGAAACGCAAAAACCATGGAATGACAAAAGTGGCGAAACACTCCGAGAGTGGCTTGGCGTCACAGCGGAACAATTTTATAATCCAGAAATTTTTTCGCTCTTGCCAATGGATTTTTATTATCCAGGAAAGGGGAAAAATGGTGATTTGCCACCCAGGAAATGATTTGCTGAAAAATGGCACCCGATTTTGATCGAACATATGCCAAATATTCAACTTTTTGTGCTCATTGGTGCGTACGCCCAAAAATTTTATTTGTGAAATAAAAACAAGAAAAACCTCACAGAAACCGTCCGTGCGTATCAAGAATTTTTACCAAAATTTTTTCCGATTGTGCACCCGAGTCCACTCAATTTCCGATGGAGAAAGCAAAATCCTTGGTTTGAAAACGAGATTATTCCAGTGCTTCAAAATCAGATTCATGAGATTCTTGCGAACAAATAATTTTTAAATCCTATTTTTTATTTTTGCAAAAAGTGAAAAATTTTGTATAATCAGGAAAGAATTTTTTTGGAAATTTTTGGATTTTTGAAAAAATATTCACAGCATTTAACTTTCAAAATTATGAACGATAACAAAAAACAAGCCCTCGCGACGGCACTTTCTCAAATCGAAAAGCAGTTCGGAGCAGGATCAATCATGAAACTCGGGGAACGCGTGCATATGCGCGTGGAGACGAGTTCGTCTGGATCTATTGCACTTGATGATGCGCTTGGTGGTGGATATGCAAAAGGGCGAATCATCGAAATTTACGGTCCAGAATCTTCTGGTAAAACCACCTTGACACTTCATGCAATTGCAGAGGTGCAGAAAGCGGGCGGTGTGGCGGCCTTTGTGGATGCGGAACACGCGCTTGATCCTTCTTATGCTCAAAAAATTGGTGTCAATATTGACGAACTTATTGTTTCTCAGCCAGATCACGGAGAACAAGCGCTTGAAATCGTGGATGCGCTCGTGCACTCAGGAGCGGTAGATTTGATTATTGTCGACTCTGTGGCTGCTTTGACGCCAAAAGCCGAAATCGAAGGAAATATGGGGGACAGCTTCATGGGGCTTCATGCGCGCCTAATGTCTCAGGCTCTTCGTAAAATCACGGGTGCCATCAACAAATCGCATTGTACAGTGATTTTCATCAACCAGATTCGTATGAAAATCGGTGTAATGTTCGGTTCTCCTGAAACGACGACTGGTGGTAATGCGCTCAAATTCTACGCTTCTCAGCGTCTTGATATTCGCCGTAAAGAAAAACTTGAACAGGGAACTGGTGACAACAAGGAAGCGATGGGAAACAAAGTGAAAATCAAAGTTGTGAAAAACAAAGTAGCGCCTCCATTCCGCGAAGTAGAAGTGGATATTCTCTTTAATGAAGGAATTTCTCTTGCGGGTGAAATTTTGGATCTTGGTGTAGTACGTGGCGTGATCAAAAAAGCTGGTGCGTTCTATTCTTATGGCGATACGCGACTTGGTCAGGGGCGTGAAAATTCTCGCAATTTCCTCAAAGAAAATCCAGAAATCATGAAAGAACTCGAGCAGAAAGTTCGTGAAAACGGAAAAAATGCTCCAGCTTTTGCTGAATCAACTCCTGAAGAATCTGATGATGAAGAATAAAAAATTCCCCATTGGGGAATTTTATTTTGGGAAAAATGGATTATCTTGCTCATTGATGGGCTCATTTTTTCGTTTTTTGGGCGATTTTTCCTGATTTTCGTCAACATCTTGTGCGGTCCGATTTTCAATATTTTTATCAACCGAAGTGTTATAAAAAACGTCATCATTTACGCTCGTCGAATTTTTTTCTTGCTCTAGAATTTTTTTCAGTTTTGATTCGGGTAATCCGATTATGTCCTTAATAATGGAGAATTGCGATTTAATATTATTGAGTTTCCAAACATTATCCACTCGGATAAAAATATAATATTCTGTGAAGGATGAGGCCTCAGTTTTCGCATGATTTTCATAACTTTTAAAATCTTCATTTTTGTTACGATAAGTGGGCGAACTCACGAAAGAACCGTCGCTTTCACGAATCGTATAATCAATTATTGATCCCTCAATTTCCATCGCGAACATGTCACCATCTTTGCCAGGATAATTTCGTACTGACATCAGTTCCATTTTGTTGATGCGAATATTTTTCATAATATTTTTGAGGCCCGCTTCGCTAGAAAGAATTTTCTGCTGCTTGTTGTGCTAATCGCAAGTAATCTATCAAATGCTTATTTTCCACATCTTCAAGCGTATGCAATTTCAAATGGCGACGTCCTTTGCCTTTGCCTTCCAACAAACCGTGTGGGTCTGCCATCTCGGCGCCATGACCAAATTCCACGGTTACATGCTGCTTGTAAACAAAAATGCCACAGAATGGTTCTGGTGCGGCAAACAGAATACCGCCATATTTCACTTCTTCGTCTACTTTATCTGCCAGTTGCAATATTTTCGTGCGAACACTATTGACGATTTCATATAGGGCGGGATCAGCAAATTGCCAGTCATCCAGTAAAGTTTCTACTTTTTGGTTCATAGTCTCCATATTTATTTTATACAAGCTATGTTGTTTTTATATACAAGAATATTGTATATGAATTTAATTATATGTCAAACTTTATCTATCTTGACATTCTTTTTCCCTTCTATTATACTGGTTTTAGTAATTATCTGGAGGTAGAGGAGGCATGAAAAATTAAGTCTATTATATTGAAGGAAACTTTATTTAGTAGATTTAATTTGTCTTTTTCTATCAGAAAATCAGATTTTTTAGTTTGGTCAGCTCTGCTTAAGATTTTAAGTCTTTTTTGGTGACGAATTTCATAAATCGCATAATAGAGCACCGCAATAGCTGTCACAACAACACTTCCCATTCCATCTCCCTTGCCACTTCGCGAAGAACTGCGACCAGCACATGCTTCTG
This sequence comes from Candidatus Altimarinota bacterium, assembly GCA_013332525.2. Classification (GTDB taxonomy): domain Bacteria; phylum Patescibacteriota; class Gracilibacteria; order BD1-5; family UBA2023; genus GN02-873. The sequence goes on along the minus strand of JABCOP020000009.1, from coordinate 78,946 downwards.
CATCAGAAATTCCTCTCAAAAAAGTCGCAAAAAATATTCCCAGGGCAACAAAAATAGTAAAATTGGTGATGATTTTTTCATATCCGTATGATAAAAATTTTATAAAAAAGTCAAAAAACCGAAAAATTTTCAAAAATTTGACTTTTTTCGATTTTTGTGTTATCATCAAGAAAAATGAATATGAACGAAAAAAATCCTTCACATCATGAAAATTTGGCTTCCAAGATTGATGGAAAAGAAGCGTCTCTTATTGATGTATTTCGCGAATACTTGGCGTCGTGGGCGGGTGTGCAGAGTATGAGTAAGCGTTTAACTCGCGCGCTTCAAGACACACATCAGGCAACCGAAAATATCCTTTCTGAAAATTCTCAAAAGAAAAATTAAAAAATACTTGACTTTCTATATTTTTATGTATAATGTATCTGCCTTAGCGATAAGGTAAATTTTTTCATAAGGGATAAGAGGCTCGAAAGAGTCTTTTATTTTTATTTGAAATGGTTATTTCTGCAATTTTTTGCAATTAATTTCTGATTTTTTCAAAAAAATATATTATTGCAAATTTTTGTATTAATAACTTATAAGAATTTTTCCTTTATATAAGCCAAATATTATTGCAAATTTTTGCAATATACGAAAAAGTAACAAAAAAATTCCCAAATTGGGAATTTTTTATGCGTGTTTTGCAATGGCTTCTTCAAGAACAGAAACTTCCTGAACTCCAACCCATTTTTCTACTGGCTGACCATCCTTGAAAAGAATCATAGTAGGGATTGACATAATACGCATAGAAGCAGGAGTTTCAGAATCGTTGTCTACATTGTGTTTTGCGACGATTGCTTTTCCGTCTACACGAGAAGCGAGCTCTTCGAGACGAGGAAGCATCATCTGACAAGGTCCACACCATTCCGCCCAGAAATCCACGAGCACAAGTCCTTTTGAAGTAAGTCCTGAAAAAGTTGCGTCAGTTGAAATTTGTAGTGCCATAATCTTTTGCTAAATAATAAATAGTGGAATTATTGTATCATTTTTTTTCCAAAAAGCAATTATTTTTTTAATAAACTTTAAATTTTAAATTGATTTTTAAGAAAAAATATTTTTTATAATTATTTTTTGATATTTCTATAAAAAAGTCAATATATTTTTCTTAAAATCGATTTTCCCTTTGTAAAAGTATTTCTATTTTTTGAATGTCGAATTTTTCTGAAAAAATCGTGAAAAATCTTGTTTTTTTAAAAAAAATATTTATAATGTGCAGGCTTTTTATATTCTATTTTAAAAATTCTATGAAAAAAGCTCTTATTGCTCTTGTGGCACTCACATTTCTTGCATCTTGTGGAAATAAGGCTGCCGAGACTGTAAAAACTGATGCTAATACTAAAGTTCAGACAGAATCAGTATCAGCAACTGCGGATGGTGTACAGGTTGAATCTTCAGAATCTACAGAAACAACTAAATCTACTGAAGCAACAACTACTTCAACTTCTTCAGCTTCTTTGTCTGCTGGTTGTGACGATTATGTAAAATACTACTCTTGTGCAATGGAAAAAAGTGGTTTCACTGGTGATGCACTTACTCAGGCAGTAGATGAGCTTAAAAAAGGTTTTGCTGAACTTCCAGCAGATCTTCAGACACAGGCTTGTACTCAGGGTCTTGATGCCTTCAAGCAGTCAATGCCAGTATCTGGTTGTTAAAAATTCCCCATTTGGGGATTTTTTTAGAGCGTGATATTTTTTCTCTCAATAATCATGATACTATCGTCTAAATCGGTTTTTTCCAACCGATAGGCGATATTTTTTTCGTGCAAAAAATCATAAAAATTCTGCATTTTGTGTGCGAATTTTTCGACATCATCGATGATAAAAATAGCATCATTTTTGGCTTTGGGAAGCGATAATACAAAATAATCCAAATATTCTTTTTTCATTGCATCGATATAAATCACATCAAAAAAGTTGTCCGCAAATCCGGAAAGAATTTTTTTGGCATCGCCCCAGATTGGGAAAATATTTTTGATTTTGCAATTTTTGAAATGCTCCGTCGCTTCAATATGTACATTCCAGGCGTATTCTATCGTGAAAATATTGGTGATTTCGTCAGGATTTTTTGCATTTTTGGAAAGTTCGTGATGAAAACTGAGTGCCGAAAATCCATTCGCGGTACCGATTTCCAGAATATTTTTTGGATTTTTTTCTCGTAGAATTTTCCCGATAAAATGCGCATTTTCTTCGGAAATATTTGGAATTTTTCGCTCAATTCCAGATTTTTTGAGTTTTTGCAAATATTGCTGTAAAAAATTTTGATTCATACAAAAATTATATTTCCAAAAAAATTTTGTCAAGAAAAAACCGCGTTATCGTGCGGATTTTTTTGTGTGAATTTTTTCCAATTTTTTCTGCATTTTGGATGTAATGAAAAAAATAGCGCGAGCGATGGTTTCATCGAGTTTTTTGATGCTGAGCGTGAGCTCATTAGCCTCAGAATTGAATGACAGATTTCGCTCATAAATCGCATAAAATGACGATTTTTCCTCAAAATTTTCCTGGATTTTTTCGAGAAAAAATGGTCGTACAATCAAATGCTGCGCGCGAGAAATTTCCTCTGCGATGACGCGGAAATCTTCTCGATAACCATTTTTAAATCGCTCTAATAAGCCATTTCCTTCAAAATTCTTGGATTTCCATTCTTGAAATTTTGTTTCCGAATAATTAGAATTTTGTGCAAAAATTTTTCGTAGTTCGCCATTGAGCGCGATATATGACATCATATCAGGTGTTGTGAGTCTTCCAAAGCGATTTTTGAGGTCGCGTTGCGTTTGATTGGATTCCAAAAATGGCACCACCGCACGCATTTGTTCCAATTTTTCTTCGTATTTATGAAAATTTTCAGAAATTGTGTCAATCGGCGCGGTCGTGATTTGTGCACCAATTGCGAGTGTTTTGAGCGCATTGTTTTGATGATAGGGAACGCGCGAAATCATGTCAGTTTTGTAGTTGAGATCAAGTTCTTTGACTGGCAAAAAATGAAAACTTTGCGGATCGCATTGCATCATCGCTTCACACAAAATAATTTCTGCCGCGCGCCCGCCGCTAAATTGATGAAACAGATGTTGCTTCATTTTGTGAGCGCTATCGCGTTGCCAATGCATGCCATTGTGCGAACGATACGCGAGCATATTGGCAAGATTTTTTGTATGATGCAAAATATTCGTCAGAGCTTCGTGAAAATCAGCCGTATTGGAAGCGTTTTTCAAGGAATTTCGCGAGGTTTCTGATAATTTTTCAAATGACAAAATCCCATAAATTCGGTGCGCAACATCACTCAGCACGGCATTAGAATTTTTGCGACCTTCACTCAAGAAAAATTCCTTCGTTTGCAAAATTTGCTCTTCTGGATCAAAAGCGATTTTTCGATTTTTTCGAGACATAAATTATTTATCAAAATTGACGGTATAAATTTCTTCCAAATCAGGAACATGAACGGTTTGCGGAAATTTTTTGCGTTCGATGGTATGTTTGAGTGCCATAGACGAACTTTTGGTGTCGCCGTGAACGACGAGAATGTGTGCGTCTCGTTTGAGGCTCGTAGATTGTAAATATTTGAGCAAATCCTTTTCATCGCCATGTCCAGAAAATCCAGATTTTTGCTCCATTTTGGCGCGAATTTCTAGCGTTCTGCCTTCGATGGTTACGATTTTTTCTTTTCATTCTGGGCGTTCCGCAGCGATTGCGTGGCCGCGAGTTCCTGGCACCAAAAATCCTGGAAAATAAAAAACACTTTTTTCGTCGCTTGCAAATCGCTTAAAATATTCAATCACTGGTCCGCCTTCGGCCATTCCAGACGCCGTGAGAATAATTTTTTTCTTGCCTTCAAGCTCGCCGAGCACGCCCGCGCGTGTCTCCGTCGAGATAATTTCATAATTTTTATTTTTTGGATCAAGGTATTCGATGAAATTTTCAAGATTTTTGGTATTAACTGCAAGCTGATTAGGAACGCTCGGATGAGATGCTTCACGAAGCATTTTTTTAGCTTCATTGAGGTACGGATTGATATATTCGGCGCCCATTTTTGAATCAACCAAAATCGGAAGATTATTCGGAATCAGTCCCTTTTTTTGCATGTCAATCGTGTAAAACAGGATTTTTTGCAAACGATCCAGCGAAAAACAGGCTTGCACGATGGTATCGTATTTTTTGATATCATGCGCCAAATCTTGCTCAAATTTTTCTAAATTTTTGTCAAAATTTTCACGCACACGCCCGCCGTATGTGGACTCGATAAGTAGTGTTTCAATCGGGAAATTTTTCGGAGCAGTCGGAAGTCCTGCGGGCATCAGGTTGCCTTGATATGAGCCAATATCGCCAGAAAAATGCACGAAATGATCTTCGCCTTGAGCGTCTGTGATGCGAAAAAGTGGACTCGTACTTCCGAGAATATGACCAGCATTAAACATACAAACTGCGATTTTTCCTGGCACAATCTGATTCCAGCCATCCGAAAAATCATGCGTTTCGATATTTTCGAGCAATTTTCCGAGGTCATCAATGTTGAATTCAGGTTTCTTTGGTGGAGTCAGTTTTTGGCGCCAATTTTTGTCATGCGCGTTAATATTTGCTTTGTCGAGAATTGTTTTCGCTTTCTGATAATTCTCATTACGATTTCGTTCTTCGTTTGTTGTAGAGATGCGGTCGCCATTCGCTTTTCGCTTAATACCGCCATTTTCATATTCTTTCACGATTTGTACCGCATTGGAAAGCACATTTTTGGTGTATGATTGAAAATTACTTTGTTTGATTTCAAACTCAGTTTCCGCGATTTTGATGGCGTCTTCGAGCGCAATTTTGATAATGTCGCGCGTACGAGATGACGCGAGAATTTTTCACACATTATGGCGCGTGAGATGAAGCGCATCGCCGATATGATCCATGTGTCCATGTGTAAAAACAACAGCATCAACACCCGGATTCGCCCCATTATTTCATTCCAAAATTTCGTCGAGATTTCGGTCCAATTTTCCAGGACCCTGATATCCGCCCATATCCACGAGAATACGATAAATCTCACCTTGCAGCGCCACACGCAATTCATGGCACGATCCAGTGAGATTATAATTTTTTTCTCGATTCCCAATTCCGCCATGCGAAAGAATTTGATACCCGTTTTGCAATTTTTGAGCCATATACGAAAAATTACGAAAATTTTATACTTTTTACGGAAAAAACATTATTTGTCAAGAAAATTTCTCAAAAACTTGCTTTTTCCAAATAAATTGTATAATCATTTTTGTTATTATCATTTTATCCTATGGAAAAACGCACTTTTGCCTCGTATATGCCGCTTGGTTGGCGAAAAATTGATGTAGAAGAAATTCTCAATGAGCATGCATTCACGGCACTGAAACAGGAGGAACTTGATATTTGTTTGGCGATTGCGCATGATATGGAGGCTTTTGCACAAGCGTATGATGCAAAAAATCCTGAGCACCAAAATTATCTGGAACAATTTGAGCGTTTTTGCCAAGAAAAAATTATGCGTAGTGGCTTAAATACAGAGATTCGCTGGTTGCTTACGGTTGTCAAAAAAGATTATCGCCATAATCTTAAAATCGCTATCAATCATAGTTCATTGAAAAATTCCATGAAACATTGTGTTAATAAAATTCGCGAAAAATACGCGAAAATCATGGAATATATTGAATACTAATTTTTTGGAATTATGTTTCAAAAATAAAAACAGGTCTATTATTTGGCCTGTTTTTTAATTATTTTTTTGACTTTTGAGATAATTTTCAATATCTTCACGAACTTCTGCGATCGCGTCTACATCGCGCAAATCAGCAAATTTAAGATCAGGAACGCCCGATTGGCGAACGCCGTACACTTCACCTGGTCCACGCAATTCGAGGTCGATTTCTGCGAGTTCAAAGCCGTCATTGGTTTTTTCCATCGCGCGAAGTCGCTCGGATTTGTATTCTTTGGTGGTAAAAAGATAACAATACGACTGATGCTCACCGCGCCCAACACGCCCACGAAATTGATGCAATTGGGAAAGTCCAAATCGCTCCGCCGCCTCGATACAAATAATCGTTGCATTTGGGTTATTCACACCAACCTCAACCACTGAAGTTGATGACAAAATTTGAATTTTATTATCATAAAAATCCTGCATGATCGCATCTTTTTCTTTTCCACTCATTTTCCCATGAATGAGTCCAACCGAAAAATGAGGAAAAACCGCTTCCAAAAGTTCAAACATTTGTGTTGCGGATGCTACATCGAGCGTTTCAGATTCTTCTACGAGCGGTGAAATCCAATAAACCTGACGACCACTTTTGACCTCTTCCTCGATAAAACGATACATTTCTTCGCGCTCAAAATCCTTCACAACATGCGTGTGAATCGCTTTGCGACCAGCTGGATATTCATTAAGCACGGAAATATCTTGATCGCCATACATTGTCATTGCGAGCGATCGGGGAATCGGTGTTGCAGACATATTGAGCACATGTGGGATGATTCCAGTTTTTTCAGAATTTTCAGCATTTTTACAAAATCCGAGCGAACAATATTCTTCGAGCGCTTTTCGTTGTTCTACACCGAAACGATGTTGTTCGTCAACCACCACAAATCCCAGATTTTTAAATTGTACATCATCCTGAATGAGTGCGTGTGTCCCAAAAATAATATTCGTCTGACCAGATTTGAGGCGAGATTTTGCGTCAGATTTTTGTTTTGCCGTGAGCGATCCAACGAGCAAATCTGCTGTGATTCCCAGTGAAAAAAGCCAATTTTCATTCCCAAGAAAATGCTGTCGTGCCAAGATTTCCGTCGGCGCCATAATAGCAACCTGCAATTCTTGATTATAAATTTTTCGCGTTTGTACAATCGCATGAATCGCAACCAGAAGCGCCACCACAGTTTTTCCAGTCCCCACATCGCCTTGTAACATTCGAGACATAGCAAAATTGGATTCCATGTCTTTGAGAATCTGAAAAATTACAATTTTTTGCTTGTTAGTCAGCGAAAAAGGCAATGTTTCGATCAATGATTTCATGAGTTCCGCATCAATCGGAATATGTAATGAGGCTCATTCTGAAGCCGCACGAAGCGAATATTTTTTCTCCAACCCCTTTTTTTGGAAAGCAAACATTTCCGCATAACCAAGCTCTTTTTTGGCTCGTTCAAAATCTTCTACATTTTTGGGAAAATGAATGGCAAAAATATTTTCTGCCGTCGTTCGAAGTCATTTTTTTTCACGAATTTCCGCAGGAATCTGCTCAGGAATTTCTGAAATAAAATTTTTCAAAAGCTCCATTTTTTCGTGAATCCACGTTCATGGAATATAATTTACATCGCTATAAAGCGGAACAACCTCTTTTCGAGTTTCGCGAAAATGCTCGATTTCTGCATTGGGAAAGGAAAGTTTCCCGTATTCGTATTTTGGTTGTCCAAAAATCACAACCGTATCGCCACGGAAAAATTTTTGCAACAAAAATTTGCGATTAAACCAAACAGCCTCTGCATAGTTGCCATCAATATCAGTCAGAACCGCTTTAATAAGCGTTTTTTTGTTACGCGTGACCTCGCTCGTGATGAGTTCAATTTGGCATTTTATCGCCTGTTTTTCGGTGACATTGATACTTGTAAAATGCGTCAAAAGATCAGATTTGTCTTCCAAATCTTTGGGAAAATTCATCAAAAAATCCTTTGTCGTCGCGATTCCTGCGTCTGCCAATTTTTTGATATAACTATCGGTTGTGTGAAGAATTTTTTTATCGAGTTTCATGGCGATATTATACGAAAAAATCACAAATTCAAAAATTATTTTTTGACAAAAACTTTTCTGAGAGTACAATATGTAGTATATTTTATTTCATAATTTTACTATTTTATGGAAAAAGTAACAACGAAAAAATTGACCAATGTTCCCGAGACAATGCTCATCACGGTGTGGGCACGTGCGGTGGAAACGCAAGCCCAAAATCCGATTATTATCGATCAGAAAGCGGTTGAATGCGTGGAGCAAATTGATTATGATTTTGCAAAATTTGAAAAATCCAAACTTTCGCAAGTGGGATGCTCAATTCGTGCGAAACTCATTGATGATGAGGCGAAAAAATTTATCGCAGAAAATCCTGATTGTGTCGTGATTCAACTCGGAACGGGGCTGGATGCACGATTTGATCGACTTGGTCGCCCCAATGTGAAACATTGGTATGATCTGGATTTGCCAGAGTCTATAGAGACGCGTGAAAAATTGCTGCCAGCATCCGAACAAAATTCGTATTTGCCGATTTCATTGTTTGATTATTCGTGGATTGATACAGTGACGTCACATAACAAGCCAATTCTTATTATCGTGGAAGGTGTTTTGATGTATTTTTCGCCGGACGAAGTGCGTGGATTTTTTGAAAAAATCGTTGAAAAAATTCCAAAAGTGACGATTTTGATGGATTTGCTGCCAAAAATTCTTGTAGGAAAAGCTAAATCGCATGATTCCCTCAAAAAAGTGAAAAATGCGGAACTCCAGTGGGGAGTGCAAAAAATTTCTGAAATCGAGGCATGGAACCCAAAAATTCATGTGACAAAAGAATATTTTTTGAGTGATTTTGATCAGAAAAAATTCCCCATGATTTTTCGAATTTTGTTTAAATTTCCATATTTTTATCACCGATTCAATCAGCGTGTGGCGCGATTTGATGTTTACTAAAAAATCCCCAAAAGGGGATTTTTATGCGGCTGCGAGTTCGCGATGTTTTGGCTGTACAACTGGCGGACGATAGCTCACGATTTGCATTGCGTGAGAATGTGTTTTTTCAACCAAAGCGCGAATTTTTACGCCTGCCTCGCGAATATTTTCTCCGAGTGAAATCACAGAATCACCAACTTTCAAAATCCCATCTATAAGCGAAACGCGCGTTCCGGCTGGAATTTTCGCCATAAAACTTTGTGCAACTTTTTCGATGACAAAATTTGAAATTTTATTTTCTGCCAAAAATTTTCGGATTTCGTCGAGAGAATTTACGGTTGTAGAAAATTCAGAATTTTCAGAAAAATTGCGTCCGTTGAGTGCCATAGGAAAAATAGTAAATAGATAAATTTTGTACAAAAATATTTTGCCATATTTCATTTTTTTTTGCAAATATTTTGCGATGATTTTTCAGAAAAAAATTTGACAATTTTCACAATTTTTCTAAAATAATTTTAGAAATTTTGAAAATTCTGTGAAACCGAGTGGCGTTGGTGGAGAAAATTCAAAATCCAAAAGTGCTTCAATTTTTTTGAAGAATTTGGGTGGAACCGTCCAAAAATAACGAAATGGACCCCAAAAGAGCAATCTTTTTGGGGTTTTTTTGATGCAAAATTTCAAAAAGAAAATTTATTTTTTATTTTTCAAAAATATGACGACAGATATGCAGACGCTCGTGACCTTTGCAAAGACAAAAGGTTTTGTTTATCAGGGTTCTGAGATTTATGGTGGGCTTGCGAATTCATGGGATTATGCGCCACTTGGTGCGCTTCTCAAAGAAAATATCAAAAACCTTTGGATTAAAAATTTTGTCCAAAAACGCCGCGATATGGTACTTTTGGATTCTGCGATTTTGATGAATCCGCAGGTTTGGGTGGCTTCGGGGCATGTGGGTGGTTTCAGCGATCCGCTTATCGATGACAAAAAAACCAAAGAACGATTCCGTGCGGACAAGCTTTTGGAAGATTTGATTGAAAAAATGGGCGATGACGCAGAAAGCCTGAAAACAAAATATGGCGTTGCAAATCTTATTCCAGAGTCTTGGCCACTTGAAAAACAAACGGAAGTGATGATTGGTGAGGCAGTGAAAAATCCAAATACGGGCGAGGTGGGTGATTGGTCTGACGCAAAGCAGTTCAATCTTATGTTCAAGACTTCGCAGGGAGTGACGGAAGATAGCTCTGCGACGGTGTATTTGCGGCCAGAGACGGCACAGGGAATTTTTGTGAATTTTTCTCAGGTGGCGCGAACTTCTCGTAAAAAAGTTCCGTTCGGAATCGCACAAGTAGGAAAATCTTTCCGAAATGAAATCACGCCAGGGAATTTTATTTTCCGAACGCGAGAATTTGAACAAATGGAAATCGAATTTTTCTGCGAACCTGAATCAGTTGCTCCAGGAAAACACCTTGAATGGCATGAATTTTGGAAAAAAACGTGCTGGGATTTTCTCGTAAAAACGATTGGAATTGCCGAAAATTCTCTTCGTATGCGAGATCACGAACCAGATGAGTTGTCACACTATAGCGATGCGACGACGGACATTGAGTTCAAATTTCCATTTGGTTGGGGTGAATTGTGGGGAATTGCGGATCGAACAGATTTTGATTTGAAAGCACATATGACCGAATCAAAGCAAGATTTGTCATATTTTGATCCGTACAATAATACCAAATATGTGCCATATGTAATTGAGCCATCTGTTGGTTTGACGCGACTTTTTTTGGCGGCACTTTCAAATGCATATACGGAAATCGAAAATGACGAAGGGAAGCGAGTTGTGATGCGATTTGCGCCAGCGATTGCACCAATCAAGGTGGCAATATATCCGCTCATTAAAAAATTTGCGAATGAAGCCGGTGAATTGTATGAACTGCTTTCAGAACATTTTGTATGTGAATATGATGAGGCGGGAACGATTGGAAAGCGCTATCAGCGCAGCGAAGAAATGGGAATTCCATTCGCGATTGCGGTTGAACCAGAAAATTACAATCAAGGTCAAGTAACAGTTCGTTTCCGAGATTCTGGCGAACAGGAAATTGTAAAAATTGAAAATCTTGTTGCTTGGCTCAAAGAAAAAGGCTGTTAAAAATCTCCCGATTTTGGGAGATTTTTCTTTTTAAAATGAGAAAAATAGGATTATTTATAATTACTAAATTTATTTTGTAAATCGAATTATGAGATTTTGTCTCATAATAATTTGAAATTTTTAAAAAATAGAATAGAATGAAAACGCTTTATTATTTAAATATTGTTGTATGAAGAATAATCCATTTGAATCTGCAAAAAAACAGATTATTGACGCGTATGCGGTTGCAAATTTTGGTGGAAAATATACGAATGAATTGACCATTATTCAGGAACCAAAAAGAATTTTGGAAGTAAATCTTCCGGTGGAAATGGACGACGGAACTATTAAAAATTTTGTGGCGTATCGAAGTCAGCACAATGATGCTCGTGGTCCATTTAAGGGTGGAATCCGTTTTCATCAGTCTGTTCACAAAGATGAAGTGAAGGCACTTTCTGTTTGGATGACGATTAAGTGTGCGGTTCTGGATTTACCACTTGGTGGGGGAAAAGGCGGAATTATTGTAAATCCAAAAGAATTGTCAGCTGGTGAACTTGAACGACTTTCTCGCGCATATGTTCGCGCTATTTTTAAAGAAATTGGGCCTTTGGCGGATATTCCTGCGCCGGATGTAAATACGAATCCTGCTATTATGGGCTGGATGATGGATGAATATTCTCGCCTCGCCTGAGTATACACCCCAGGAAGTTTTACTGGAAAACCTGTTGGCTCTGGCGGATCTAAAGGTCGTGTTCGCTCGACGGCTCAAGGTGGAATGTATGTGCTTTTGAAATATCTTGAGCTTACCAATGATTCTATTGAAGGGAAAAAAATTATCGTTGAAGGTGCTGGAAATGTTGGGCTTATTTTTGCGGAAATTGCTGAAAGTTTGGGCGCAAAAATTGTTGGAATTTCTGATTCTCGCGGTGCTATTTTTAACGAAAATGGAATTTCTGTTTCCAAGATTATTGCTCTTAAAAATGCGAAAAAATCGGTAATGGATTATGCTGATGCAGAAAAAATTTCTGATGAGGCGATGCTCGAAAAAAATTGTGATATTTTGGTGCCAGCCGCTCTGGAAAATCGAATTACTGAAAATAATGCTGATAAAATTGCTGCCAAACTCATTGTCGAACTTGCAAATTGACCGACGACTCCCGAAGCTGATGCAATTTTGACGTCCAAAAATATTCCGGTAATTCCTGATATTCTGGCGAATGCTGGTGGTGTAACAGTTTCGTATTTCGAACAAGTACAAAATAATACCAATTTTTATTGGGAAGCGGAAGAGGTGGTTGAAAAACTTCAGAAAAAAATGGAAAACGCCATGACAGAGGTATTTTCGATGACAAATAATTTAAATACAAATCTCCGAAAAGGTGCGTATGCGATTGCTTTGAAACGAGTATTTGATTCTATGAAAGTTCGAAATTATCGCTAAAAAAATCCCAAAAATAGGGATTTTTTCTTTCAAAAATACTTATTACAAATATTTGCAATAATAAATGCCCTATATAAGGGAAAATCTTTTATAAAAAAATTTAATGCAAAAAATTGCAATAATGAATTTTGAGAATATTATTGCAAAAAATGGCAAAATTTTCTATTTTTTGAGTTGTGTTTTTCAGAAAAATCACTACAATAAAAAAATCTAATTTTTGTTTATGTTGCACGATTTTGCGCAGTGGATTCTTGGAATTTTTGGTCAAATGGGCTACACGGGAATTTTTGTGATGATGACGATCGAATCGAGTTTTATCCCGTTTCCGTCTGAGGTAGCAATGATTCCGGCGGGTGCGCTCGCACATGCTGGTCAGATGAATTTTTGGCTTGCATTCGTAATTGGGACACTTGGAGCGTGGCTCGGGGCTTCAATCAATTATGTAATTGGGTATTTTTTGGGTGGACCACTCCTCAAAAAATTTATTGAAAAATACGGAAAATTTGTCTTTTTGAAGCCGTCACACTACGAACAGACGGAAAAATATTTTGCCAAAAATGGTGGAAAAACAACGCTTCTTGGAAGATTTTTGCCGGCGGTTCGTCAGCTTATTTCGTTGCCGGCGGGAGTTTTTAAAATGAATTTTGCGAAATTTTCACTTTTTACCCTTATTGGCGCTGGAATTTGGAACATTATTTTGTTGTGTATTGGTTATTTTTTTGCGAATCAGCAAGATTTGATTCTGAAAAATCTCAACACTTTCGGAATTGCTTTACTGAGCGTGATTCTTATCTATGTTGCGTACCATATTTGGGCGAAGAAAAAAATGCAAAAATAATGACATTTTTAGTGTTTTATAATTATGAAAAATCTCAAACGAGTTTTTAGTGAATTTATCGAATTTGCGGGATATACCAAATTTTTCTTTTTCGTTTTTGTGACAATTTTTGTAGCGGCTGTGGCGATGCTGGAGCCGATTTTTATGGCGCGAACGATTGGATTTTTGGAAGATTTTCAAAAAACTGGCAATTTTTTGCTGAATGATTTTTTGATTTTTTTGGCGATTTGGGGCGCATATTTGTTGACAAATATGGTGTTGAATTATATTCATCGATACTTTATTTCTGACAAAACCGCGCTCGAATTTCATAATTTTATTTCCATAAAATACGCAAAAAACCTTTTTTTGATGCAGTATGGTGATTTTTTATCCAAAAAATCTGGTAGCATTTATAAAGATTTTGATCGCGGAATGGATGCTTTTTTTCGCGTTGTTTTTTTCTTTTTCTTGACATTTGTAAAAGTTATTATGTCATTTATTGTAGCGCTGACAATTATGATGTATTTTAATTGGAAAATGACGATTTTGGCGCTCGCGATGTTGCCATTCATGGCGATTGTTGGCTTCTGAATCGCGCGTAAAACGGACAAGCCGCAGGAAGAAAACAATAAACGCTGGACGGATGCGTTTGGCCATATTGGGAATTTTTTCTCCAATATGCAGCTCGGGAAAATTCTTCGATTGGAAGAAACTTTTCGCTCCAAATTTGTGCAAGAAATTTCTGAAGCGCTTCGTTTGCAAAAATTTACTTCGCGTTGGTGGTCGGCTTCGGATATGATCACGGGCGTATTTGTAGGGATTTCTCGATTTTTGGTCATCGGATTTGGCGTTTATTTTATCATGCAAGGCGAACTCACGATTGCAGGGCTGATTTTGACTTTTTCATATTTGGAACGCATTTATTTCCCCCTTTCGTCGCTTTTTGGCTCGCTTCCAGATTTTCAGCGGTGGGAAGTGGAAGTTGGGATTTTTTATGAAATGATTGAAAAATCTCATACAGAAAAGTTGGATGATGGGAAAAATTTTGAACCCAAAAATGGTGAAATTATTTTTGAAAATGTGAATTTTGGCTACAGCGATGAACGAAAAATTTTTGAAAATCTGAATTTTTCTATTTTTTCATGAGAAAAAGTTGCGCTTGTTGGAAATACGGGCGCGGGGAAAACTACGATTGTAAGCCTTTTGTTCAGATTCTGGGAGCCGAATTCTGGAAAAATTTTGCTTGATGGGCAAGACATTTCTACGCTCAAAAAGGCTGATTTGCGTTCTTATATCGGAATGGTGACTCAGGATAATTCGCTTTTCAACTTAACGATTCGTGAAAATCTGATGTTTGCCAAGCCTGATGCGACTGATGATGAACTCAAAATAGCACTTCAAAAAGCGTCGGCCGATTTTGTTTGGAAACTCGAAAAAGGTATCGAAACGATGATTGGTGAGCGTGGCCTCAAGCTTTCTGGCGGAGAAAAACAGCGACTTTCTATCACGCGATTATTTTTGCAAAACCCAGAAATTCTCGTGCTTGATGAGGCGACTTCCGCTCTTGATAACAAAACCGAAAAAAATATTCAAAAATCCCTTGATGCCCTTATGAAAGGGAAAACTGCGATTATTATTGCTCATCGACTTTCGACGATCAAAAATGTTGATAAAATTTTCATGATTGAACATGGGAAAATTATTGAGTCGGGCACATACGATGAACTCGTGGCTCGTGGTGGAAAATTCGCAGAACTCGCTAATCCCGATAGGCTTGTGATTTCTTAAAAAATCTCCTCAGTGAGATTTTTTAAAATTTTCTCTGGGCAAAAAAGAGATTTTGTCAAACAGATTTTTTTGCGATTTTTTGCAAAATAGTGAAATTCTGCTACAATGAGTACATGGAATATACTGCAATTTTATATGAACTCCTTTCGGGGAACACATATTTGTCACTCGCAACGGCCGACGAGAATGGACAACCTTGGGCATCGCCTGTGGTGTATGAATTTGACGAAACACAGGGAAATTTGTTTTTTATTTCTTCGCCTGATTCTCGCCATATTCAAAATATTTCTAAAAATCCGTCGGTTGCGTTTTCGATTTACAATTCTTCACAAACCGTGGGGAATGCCTTTGGGATTCAATGATCTGGGCGTGTAGAGGAAGTTGATGCTATGGATATTCCTGCGGAACTTCGTAGTTCGCTTCTTTCCAAAGTTTCGATGATTGTCCTCAATCGCTCACATCGATTTTATAAAATTATCATTGATGAAATTTTTTTGCCCCACGCAGAGCGCTGGAAAGATGATAAGCCACTTCGAATTTTGGTCATGAAAAAAAATAAAAATAACCCATAATCGGGTTATTTTTTGTCTTGGCATTGCAAATCGCCCCACCAGTGCGCCACTTCCATAAGTCGTGAAGTGAGCTCGTCGCCCACTTGAGTGAGTTTATATTTGCCGTCATCAGTTTTGTGGAGCAGGGTATTTTCTACCAATTCTGCGAGTCGATCAGTCAAAATTTTGGTGTTTGCATCACCAATTTCTTTGCGGATATCAGTGAAAGTGTGCGCTCCTTCCTGTACCGAATGAAGGATAAAAAGCGCCCATTTTTTTCCAATAATTGTAAAAAGTTTTTGCATGTGCGGACATTCGCACCGAGGAATTCGTACCATAGTTTCAAAAAATTTCGCTCAGTATACTGGAAAAATATTTTTTTGCAAAATTTTTTGTTTATTTTTTAAATAATAATTATTGCAAATTTTTGTAATAATATTTTGGCTTCAATAAGGGAAAATTTTTCCTGAAAAATTTTTATTGCAAATATTAGAAATAAAAAATCCCGAAAAGGGATTTTTTATTTTACGCGATTTGCACTTTTGTGCGATGTTTTACGAGGCTAAAAAGTTCGATAATATCATCATTTTTCATACGAATGCAGCCATGAGAAGCTGGCTGTCCAATCAAAAATTCCTCATCTGTTCCATGGAAATAAATGCTTCGATTTTCCGCATTTTGATTCGCAGAATCAAGACCTCTGAGCGTCAAAATTCGAGAAGTGATATTATCTTCATCCTTGTCGACGGTTTTGAGATTCGTAATTCCTTGCGCACGCTTTCCTTTAAAAACCGTCATTTTTTGAGCATTCCCACCGATTTTATGACTGATTTCAAGCGTTCCAGATGGTGTTTGCTCGGAATTATCAGAATTTCCGATACCATTTTTTGCAGTTGAAACAGGGTACGATTTTGCGATGTTTCCGTGATAATCTACGAGATAGGCGGTTTGCGTCTTTGAAGAAACGATAATGGCTTGTTCGCCGGACGAGAATCATTTTTCGCGCAAAGAATTGAGTTGTGTGCTTAGAAAATTTTTATTTTCGCGAGGAGCTTGCGCTACTACTGGCTGAGTCTCTGTTGGAGTATTCATTTGCGTTGTGGTCTCATGTTTTGTAGCTCATGCTTTTGTGAGAGCAACTGGGACATACACGCCCGTAAATCCTGTCGCTTGCTTCCATTTCTCAAAATTATTGTGTAGTTGAGGCTCTTTGGCAGAACCACCAGGATTATTGCTCGCGTAAAAACTATAAAACATTCCGTTGCTTCCTTTGATTTCCACATGCCCAAATTTTTGATTCATGGCGCTTCCATTGAGTTTTCCATTGAGCGTACCGCGGCCATTATAAGTCATAATACCACCTTCGGGGATATCAGCAAGGCTATGAACCTCAACGCGTTTAAATCGTGGATCTTTTTCTAGGAAACTTTGCCAATTTTTTCCATGGCGGCCAGTTTTTGGGGCAACATTTTTGATTCCAAAGTCATTCAAAAGTACATCAACAGCCGTTCCACAACTATCTGCGCCTGTTTTGGCTGGTCCACGCCGCGTAATATAGTGTGCAAGTTGTTTGGAAGTAATGGTAGCGCCTTTTTCGAGATCACCACTAAGCTGAATTTCTTTGTTGGTGTCCTCGGCCTTTGGGACTGGGATTTGACGCTTGGTAATCGGGACAATTCCATTCGGTGTCAAACTGTGTCCAGATTTTTCTTGAGAATCCGCAGGATAAAAATCCACTGTCCCCAAATCTTTATTGTATCGGATAAAATCGCCTGGTTTGAGCTCAATCGCCGTATCATTCAGATCAATAATCGGCCGAAAGGCTTCACGCACTTTTTGAACATCTTCAATTTTCTTGATTGTTACGCCTTTTTCAATATCGATGCCGCCAAAAATCCCAAGAATTTTCGAAAAAAATTCCTGCAATTTATTGGGTTTTCCGTTTTCACTGAGTCCAAAAAGCCCTCAAAAGCTTTCACTCAGCGTCCGAAGGGTATCAGAAATATTTCCAAAAAGATTTTGTTTTTCAGGATGATCGGGTGGCATCTTTGGAGGATTTTCTGCTTGTGGGGAGGCCTCCAAATTTGGTTTGAGGTTTTCGATAGACATATTGAAAAATTATTTTTATTATTTTAGCACAAAAATTGTGTTTTGTCAAAATGAAAAGAATCTGATGTAAAAAATCTTCCTGTATAGGAAGATTAGACTAGTAATTCTTGTTCAATGCCACGAATTCGTTGCTCCACCATGTCAATGTTATTTCTCAATTCAGCACGCTTTCCGATATCAAAATCTCAGAAGTTTTTTTGCTCTTCCAAAAAAGCGTGATAATGGCTTTTGAGTTCTTCTAATTTTTTAGTTTCCTTGAGAATATCTTCTTCAAGCTCTTTTTTATAATTCTCATTCATTCAGATTTTTTCTAGAAACTGAAAATTTTTTATAAAATCATCTCCAAAAATAGCAAAATCTTCTCTATTATCAAGGCTGTAATTCCATTTTGTATTAATTCTAAAAGTAAAATGTTCCGTATTTTCTATATGTATACATTCAATCAAACCTCAAATAATTTTTTTCCCATTTTTCAAATTTTTTTCTATAAAATTTTCTAATCATTTTGCTTTGTTCTTACCCTCCGAAAGGGTAAAGCCATTTTTTGGATCAAAAATCCCAATGATTCCATTTTTAAAATATACAATAAAATCCGGATAAAAAGTTTTTGTGTCTCAATCTCCATTCTCATAAGGAATACCAAAAAATATTTCCGAATTGGTTCCATTTTTGAACCAAAATTCTACAAGTTCAGATTTTTCCAAAAATTCTTCAATAAAATATTTTTCTTGTTTGCTATCCAGATCTAGAAAACAAGGCTCCATGATGCATTTTTTATAATTAAAAATTTTATAATTTTCTGTAAATCAAAGATTTTTAGGAATTTGCCACGAAGTATTTTTGGATGATTTTTGTTTTTTGTAGGCAATCTCTTGTTTTCTTATTGGAGTATATGTATCTTTCGCAACATTTAAAATGTGTATAAAAAAATCTTTGTGATTCAAGACAAGTTTTTGATAAAATAATTTTGATTTTTTCTTTCCAAAAAAATAATTATCAAATGCAAAGTACAGAGCCTCAATGATGGATGTGTAACTTCGTGCTATATTTGTAAATTGTGGTCAAACTTCATTTCTTGCAAAATTATCAAAAGAAAGTTTTATAATATCTTCAGAGTTTTTTGCCTCAAAATTTACATCAGAAATAATTTTTTCTCCACTTCTTTCATCTATATCAACCAAAATTTTTCCATCAGATAATATCTCACTTTTTACTTCTTTATAAGAAACATCAATTCTTTCAGCAAGTTTTTCTAGATTTACTGCGGCTTGCAAAATCTCATCACTACCATCAATTTCTTCTATCAGAGTTTTTGCAAGAATTTTATAAAAAGAATATCATATATCCCCATAATCTTCACGAGATTTATAAAAAGAATCCAAATAAAAAGGCTTAAAAACATTGTCTTTTCTGTTTGCAATTTGTATTTTTATGAGATTTTTCGCCGTTTCTCACACTCAAATTTCTGCCTTGTTTAGATCCGTAAAAATATATGCAGTATTAAGCTCCCCATCTTCATAATGCTTTGCTTCAGGCATTCTCAAAATTCTTCAGATAGTCTGAATTTCAAAAGTGATAGTTTGTATATCACGAAACATAACGAGTATTTGGGCTTTTGGACAATCCCAACCAGTCGCAATTGCTTGTTTAAAAATCAAAACTTCAACAGGGGAATTAGGTTCATCAATTAAATCTTTGTTTGTTTTATCATCAGAAAGCCAAATTGCCAGCTTTTTATTTTCAAAATTTATATCAAATTTTGTATGTAAAATTTCAATAGTTCTACTCAGTTTTGTTTTATCAAGTTCGCTGATCTTTTTAGATTCATTGGGAAGTTGCACAAGAACTAGAGGTTTTATAGAAGAATTATTTTTTGCATACAGTTCTTGTAATTCTTTTTGCTTTTTTAAAGCCTGACTCAAAATATATTCATCCGAATCAAGTTCTTCTTCATAAAATTCTTTGAGATTTGGGTTTATCAAAACTTCTTTTTTTATCATTCATTCTTCTATCACATCAGCAATATCGACCTCCACTTTTGCATCATAGTCCTTACTGTCAGGTGTTGCAGAAACTTCAATTTGCAAAATAGGTTTTATATAATTTTGAATCAAATTTTGTGCTTTTTCTGTATTAAGGCTTTTATGAGATTCATCAACAATTAAAATAATTTTTGTTCCAGAATTGTGTGTATTTTCGAGATAATGTGGCAAATTTTCTTCTGTTTCATTGTCTTTCATCGCCAGAACTTTCCAGTTTCATTCTTTATCTGTTGTCCTTATTTTTTCCCAATTGATAAATAAAATTTCATTATTTTGCAAAATTTTGTCTTTTATATCAGAAAGTTCAGAAAAAATCAACTTGCTCCCTACAAGATTTTTTTCAAAAGATTTCTTTGACTGTTTTGATAAATCATTAACAGAAATCCATAAAAAAGCATATTTTTCATCAAAAGTATTTTCTGCAAAAAGTTTCAAAAAATCCTGCATCATCACTGTTTTTCCACTTCCTGTTGGAGATTTAAAAACAAGGGAAGTGGATTTATTTTTCGCAAGGCATTTTTTAGTCTCTATCAAAAGTTCATTTACAGCCTTTTGTTGGTATTTTTTGAGTTTCATATTTTTTTAAATTATAATCCAAAAATTTTTTTATAAGTTTCAAGTATCTCATTAGGGATATTTGCAAAAGTGATATTTGAAAAATCTTCAAGTTCTTCTTCAAAAATATTTTTTGATTGAGAAAAAATATACAAACTTACTTTCTTGTCCTCCATTATTTTTAGTGCATCAACGAGTTTTTCAAAATAAAAAATATCATACAAAATCACTGTAAAATTATTTTTATTTTTAAAAATTTTGAGTTCTGGAATTTCTTCTCACAAATTTACTTTTGTAAATGTATTTTCTTTTATACAAAGTAAATCATCACATTTGTTAATAAAACTATCTCTTAAGTCATCAATAGATTTATTTTTGGGAATAAATTCAGTTTTATAATATCTCAGATTTCATCATAATCATTCTACTTTTTCTCATTTTGCATTTGTGTAGCCTTGAATAACTCTTTTGTTTCTTTCATACGTTATATCGCGACAAATATTTTTATCTGGATTATCTTTTGTATTTTCTCTATTTGAACACAAAATAAATTGTCTATTTCATCAATCTTCTTTATTGAGTTCCAAAACTGCGTGTCAAGTGGTTCCTGATCCAGCAAAAAAGTCGAGGATGGTGGAGTTTTTGTTTAAATGTTTTGATATTAAATATTTTAATAATTTTTTTGGTTTAGGGAATGAAAAAGTTGTTTTATTATGAAAAATTTCCATAAGTTCCGATGTTCATTGTTGGTTATTTCAAGCTATATCCTGAAGTAGTAATGACTTTGTTGGTTGCAATCAAGTTTCATTTAAAAAAGTTTTCTTTCTTGGCATATTTGGTTCGAAAGATATTCTTCCATCTTCTTCCATTTCAAGCATTTTTTCTTTTGAATAAAGCCATGAGTGTCATTCTTTTGGAAGATATTTTTTATTATTTTTAAAAACCATTTCATATCTATTTTTTTCATTAAAATTTGGTGCTAACATTGAAATCCTAGTCCAAAGTCATCTTGGGTCATTATCTGGATTTTTATAATCTTTTAAATTTGTTTTTTCATCTCATTTTATTGATATTAAATCTATATTTAATGTGTAAAATAAGATATACTCATGGTTAGAATTCACTAATTTTGTATTATTTTTACCTCAATTTATTTTTTGCCACGAAAAAATTGACACAAAATTCTCCTCCTCAAAAATCTCATCACAAAGCAATTTTAATTGAGCAAATTCATTGTCATCTATACTTATAAAAATCACTCAATCATCTTTTAATAAATTTTTTGCTAATTGTAGCCTTTTACTCATAAAGCTGAGCCATTTACTATGCCTATAAGAGTCCTCCTTGTCCACATAATCATCATTATAAATAAAATCTTTGTTCCCAGTATTGTATGGTGGATCAATATAGATAACATCTATTTTACCTTGATGTGTGTAGTTGAGGGCAGAGAGGCTATGATAATTGTCTCACTCAATTATAAGATTATAGGGCTTATTCTCTGTTTCTTCTATTCTTAAATCTTTTTGTTCTTCGAGAATTGGCAAAAGATCTTTGTCAATGTTTTCTGATTTTTCTTCCCATACAATTCAGTATTTTTTCTGTTTTTTAATTTTTTGAAGTTCTTCTTGAAGGTTTTTTATCTGTTCCAAGAGTTCTTTTTCTGTAAAATTTTGCATAATAAAAGCACTTAAAAAATAAATTTAAGTGCAATTTGTTCATACAAAATAAAAGCACTTAAATAAGTGCCAAAAAATAAAATTTCATGAAAAATAGGTCTCACTATATTTCAGAAAAATTTTACGTTATATAATAAACAGTTTTTTAGCAATATAAAAAGGAGAAATTTAGTTTTTCCTATTATATCGCCAAAAAACCTAACTGCATCAAAAATAACACAAAGAGGAAGGAATAGCTAAATTCCTCCTTACTATCATTTTTGATACAGGATTTTTCAATTAAGTTTTTTGGCTTAAAGATTGTATACAAAAACTAAAAAAATTCAAACAAAAAATCCCCCCCAATTCGGGAGGAATTTTTATAATGTCTTTTCATTGATTTCTTGCTGGATTCGCGAGACAAAATCCGCAATATTTTCATTCGTTTGTTCTTTGGTTTTGTAATTTCGCACGGCAAGCGTTCCAGAATTTTTTTCCTGCTCACCCACCACGAGAATATAATTGACATGTGCTGTTTCCGCATTTCGGATTTTTTTGGAAAGGGAATCGCTTGAATCGTCGAGCTTGACACGAATTCCGTGTTTTTTCATTTCCACAAAAACATCTTCAGCATATTCCATGAACGCTTCACCAACTGGCACAATTCGCACCTGTTCTGGTGCAATCCAGAGCGGAAATACGCCCGCAAAATGCTCGATCATAATCCCCATGAATCGCTCCAAGCTTCCAGAAATCGCGCGATGAATCACTACCGGACGTTCTTCCTGACCTTCCTCGTTTTTGAAAGAAAGCTCAAAGCGGTTTGGGAGATTGAAGTCACACTGAATCGTCGCAAGTTGCCATTCGCGACCAATTGCATCCTTGAACATAAAATCCAATTTTGGTCCATAGAACGCCGCCTCACCTTCCATTCGCTTGTAATTGAGATCATTGGCTTTTGCTGCATCTTCAAGCGCTTTTTCGGCTGTCTGCCAAACGCTTTCATCACCCAAGTATTTTTCCAAATTTTCAGGATCACGAACAGAAAGAGAAACCCAGTATCCATCCAAAAGCCCGAATGTTTTGTAAAATTCTTTGATAATTCCCACAATCGTTGAAACTTCGTCTTTGATCTGCGTTACACGACAGAACAGATGTCCATCATCCTGTGTGATAGATCGCACGCGCGTCAATCCAGAAAGTTGCCCGGTTTTTTCGTCACGATATACGGTTGCTGGTTCAAAATAACGAATCGGCATATCACGATATGAAAATTGATTATCCGCAAAAAGTTGCATATGATGCGGACAATTCATCGGTTTTACATAGAATTTTTCCTGAGAAGTTCCACCCCAAACCGAGAACATATCCTCGAGATAATGCCCAGCATGACCTGAAGTAATATACAAATCTTCCTTGGCGAGATGAGGTGTCCAGATGCGATCGTAGCCTTTGTCCGCGTGGAGTGACCACAAATAATCTTCAATTGCCTTGCGCATGATCATCCCGCGAGGCTGAATAAGGGGAAGTCCTGAACCCACCAAATCTGAAATTGTGAACAATTTCATCTTTTTTCCAAGGATTCTATGGTCGCGTTTTTTGGCTTCTTCAAGCATTTTGAGGTGCGAATCCAATTCTTCAGCTGTTTCAAAAGCGTACGCATAAATACGAGTGAGTTGCTGATTTTTGGCATCACCAAGCCAATACGCACCAGCAATTCGTGCGAGCGCAAAACTATTTGGATCAATGTCTGCCGTCGAATCAATGTGCGGCCCAGCACACATATCGATAAATTTGAGATTTTTTACCTGATCGCCATCCAATTCCGTAAAATCATAGAAATTTTTTTCTTTCAAAAATTCCTGAATTTTCGCATAATATTCGCTCGATTTTCCTTTGGAAGTATTGATAGAAAAGCCAATTGTTCCAGATTCGAGTTTTTCTTCATTTTTGAAATTTCCGCTCTCAAATCGGTCGATGAGAATATTTTTAAATTCTTCATTCATGACTTTGAGAATTTCGCGAGCCTCGTCGTATGAAACATGAAAATGAATGAATTTTTGTTTTTGTGAAAGGATTTTTTTCATTGATTTTTCGATTTTTTTCAAATCATTTTCTGTGATGACCGCATCACCAAAATCAAAATCATAATAAAATCCGTCGTCCGTTGCAGGTCCGATTCCGAGTTTGGCATCAGGAAAATGTTCTTTTACAGCTTGCGCCATGATGTGCGCGAGAGAGTGTTTTTTTGTTGCGAGATCCATATAAATTATTTAAGTTCTTTATTTTTGAGAATAAGTGCCGCCAAAATTCCGATAGTTACGATATACCCAGTACACATCATACAGAGCGGACAGAAAACGCCAATCGTCGCTTCGTTGTAAATCACATATCCGTTGAATGCGAGTCCACAGAAAGCCAAAATCATAATTGTTTTGGTGATGCAAACAGATTTTTTGGCATTTCCGATGAGCGCGAGCACGAACAAAATCGGATACACTACCGCCGCGATCCAAGGAAATGGAATTCCAAAAACGCGAGATTCTGGCTGCGCGAGAAAATTGGTACAAGAAAAAGTTTCGTTAATATCACAAAAACTTCCATTCAAAAAACCGAGCATATCAGGATTGAGCGCGAGATACGCCTGATGTGAAAGGTACGCTGCGTTGATAATTCCCAAAAACGCAAGAATAATAATCGCGATATATTTTTTATTCATAACGAAAAAATTAAAAAATAAAATTCCCCACGAATGAGGAATTGGAAAAATAAATTTACAACAAAAAACCTACAATTCGCGGGAAAAAATGTCCGAAAATGTGGTTCCAAGTTGTGCGACCATAGGTTGTGAATAATAAAGTCAAATGTATTGTATGAATTTTTCTTTTTTCGTCAAGATTTTTCAAAGATTATTCGGCGAAAAATATTTATAATAAATTTTTAGTAGATGGAGTAAGAATTTCCTAAAAATAAGCGAAAATTTGCTTTTTTGAAAAAAATAGTGTACGCTGTTAAAGATTAATTTTTATTGTATGAACCGAAGACTGGAACGATCATCATGAGAAAACATCTCACAGCCAAAGCATCGCCCGCGCCCGCGCCGAAAAATTCGTGCGCCACGAAATCCAGAAACACAAAAGCTTCGCAACCAAATGCTTTCGAAGGATTTGGAAAATGTTTTGAAACAACATTCGCCACAATCTCTCAAAAAATTAACTCGCGATGTGATTGATGGCACAAAAAACGCAAATTCTCACACAAGAAAATTTATGAATCCTGAACGCGTTCAGCGCGCGCATGAGGGGATTCGATTTTTGACGAGCCAAAATGTACCGATGCACATCGCAATGGGAATTATTGCGAACGGAATCGCGGAAAATGGACTCAGTACGGACGCTCACAAACATGGACTCGGGATTTTTCAGTGGATTGGTGCGCGTGCGAGACAATTTCGAAATATGCGCGCGAATCTTCCTGGCGCGACTGAATTTGAAAAGCAATTAAGTTTTGTACTTCATGAATTGAAAACTACTGAGCGCACAGCTGGTGTGGCGCTCGCGAATGCACGAACCCCCGAGGAAGCCGCGAGAATTTTTATGGTAAAATTTGAGCGCCCGAAGCACCTCAATTTTGATGTTCGACAAGGGCTTGCGACCGGGCTTCGTCAGTTGACGAGCACAGAGCAGGAACAGCAAAATTTGGAAAATAATACACCACCAGAACTACCCGAAGGTCAACGTTTTGCAACAAATTCTCCCGAAAACTCAATCAAATCATCCACAGATTTTGCTTCTCAAAATATTCCTGGCGAGCGAATTTTAACGCCGACAAACTTGCAAAATAACGACACAGAATTAACCTAAAACAAAAAGACCTTTTCGGGTCTTTTTTAAAATTATTTTCGAAATGTGATTGCATAAAATTTTTTGTCCCACACAAATTCCAAATTTTTTTCGTGAACAGAATCAGGAATAGCGTTTTCAATTTCTCCTAAATCAAAAGTTGCGTCATCAAAATATTCTTTGGAAAATGAACTTTTTTTGTATTGAGAATCAATATAATCCGCCGTTTCATCGGCAATCAAAATTTTGGTTCCAGGCTTTGCCACGCGAATCATTTCAGAAATTGCTTTCGCTTTGTCGGAGAAAAAATTAATTCCGCCGCTATGAAACACCACATCAAACGAATTATCCGCGAATGGCAAATCTTCTGCTGAGCCGTGCACGAGCGATAAATTTGTTTTTTGATTCCATTTTTTCTGGCATTTTTGTAACATTCCAAGCGAAATATCGAGTCCAACAAAATCAAGCGTTTTGAGGTCAATATTTTTGGGAATAAATTGCAAATCCGTGCCCGTCCCGATCGAAACATACAACACACGCGCATTATTTTTCCATTCGAGTTGACTCATAAGATGTGTTCGCATTTTGGCGATTGAATTCCCATATTTGAGCCAACCAATCCATTTTTCACCAAAATCGTACCAGCGCGCCAATTTGTCATACATTCCCATATATTTTTTGTTGTCGCCAATGATAAAATCAGGATTTATGTACTCAAAAATCCCATTTTCTTTTTGGGAAAATTCTTGTGAAAGTGGGGATTTCAAAATGCTACGAATATCGAGTGTCATATTTTTTAAAATAATGCTAAATATTTTGATTTTTCAAATATTCTATTCCTTTGGCTGTGATTTGTCGGCCACGCGGCGTTCGCTCTATGAAACCAATTTGAAGCAAATATGGTTCAACAATGTCCTCGATGGTCGAAACTTCTTCGCCAATCAACGATGCGAGCGTTGTAAGGCCCATCACGCGCGGATTTCCATCCGAATAAAGATGTTGCAATAATTTTTTATCCAAAATATCAAGCCCGTACACATCGACTCCAAATTTTGCAAAAACCGCTTCACAATCAGCTCGCGTCTCGACAGGATTTCCAACAATCGCATAATCACGAATGATTTTTACATAACGATTGGCAATTCGAGGCGTCCCGCGTGAACGCTTGGCAATCGACTCCACAGCCTCTTTTGAAATTTTTTCAAAATCCATAATCACAAATGACCGCGCGATGATTTTTTCCAAATCCGATTCATCGTAAAAATCAAGCTTCATAATGTTTCCAAATCGGTCACGAAGCGGATGAGAAAGGGAAGAAAGCTTGGTGGTTGCACCCACTAGTGTGAATTTTGGAATATCCATTTTAACGCTCGTAGCGCCTGTTCCAGAACCAATAATGATATCAATTTGAAAATCTTCCATCGCTGAATAGAGGATTTCTTCGATTTGTGGACGAAGGCGGTGAATCTCGTCGATGAACAAAATTTCTCCTTCTGTGAGGCTTGTTAAAAGGGAAATAATATCAGATTGTTTTTCGATGGCGGGGCCGCTCGTCGACTTGATGGGCGCTCACATTTCGTGCGCGATAATCGTCGAAATCGTTGTTTTTCCAAGCCCAGGTGGTCCGTAAAACAAAATATGCTCAAGCGGTGTTTTTCGGATTTTTGCCGATTCTATCGCTACTTTGAGGTGCTCTTTCATTTGTTTTTGCCCGATGTATTCGTCCAATCTTTTCGGACGCAAAGAAATTTCCGCCAAAATATCAATTTCTTGTTGCTTTGGCGAAACGGGCCGAGGATTTTCGTCGATGTGTTTGGTTGATTGTATAGCCATTGTGAGTTTTTCGGTATTGTATCGAGAAAAATATTTTTTTCAAATTAAATAATTCGCACATTTCGCGTATGTGAGCCATAAATATTGGAGAGTTTTTGAGTGATGAGTGTTGCGATATCCTCTTTGTAAAGCGAAAGTTCGGTTTTGGCGATTTGCGAGCGAACCACGATGGAAATATTTTTTTCAGTGATTTTAATGCCTGAGATTTCATCAAAAATCGCGTCCAAATTTTTTTCTGTGAGAAATTTTTTGACAGTTGACCACGCGATGGCCGTCTCGATGTCGCGGTGCGATTTGTATTCGCCTGAGTGCTCGCGAATGTTGAGAAGTTCCATATTATGCGACGAGAGTAACAAA
This sequence comes from Candidatus Altimarinota bacterium, assembly GCA_013332525.2. Lineage (GTDB taxonomy): Bacteria > Patescibacteriota > Gracilibacteria > BD1-5 > UBA2023 > GN02-873. Next base: position 51,140 of record JABCOP020000009.1, on the reverse strand, counting down.
ATCTGACAAATTTTTTTCGACAAAATTTTTCAAAATCGAAACTTCCGCATCCATTACTTCGTAAAATTCTTCGTCGAGCGCTTCAAATTCGGGACATTCTTCGTATAATGCCGCAAAATCGTCCCAATTTTCGCGATTCACATTTTCAAATTTTTCGTGATATTTTTGGTACAAAATCTTGGCGCGTTCCAAAATATTTTGAATTTTTGTGATTCCAATCGGCTCCAAAAGATTGATAAACTCACTTTCAAAAACGCTAAATCCGTACCCATTATAAATGAGCTGAACAAATCCGCCGTTGGTCACTTGTCCGTACAAATCGTTAAAAATTAGCAAAATCGCCTGATGGTCATTGACGCGGGAAAAAACGGATTTTTCGCCATTTTTCTCCATTTCATCATAATATAAATCCAAAATCGCAAACAAAAAATCCCAATCGTCGGTGAGTTTGGCGAGATTTTTCTGAGAAATTTTTGGTAAAAAAGTGTCGTGAGTCATATTTGAAAAATAAAATATTGCGTAAGAAATTCCCACTATTGTGGGAATTTTCCGGATTTTGCTAATTCTTTTTCGTAGCGAATTTGCGCTTCTTTGATATAATTGGCAACCTGATATGGACGATAAACGCTGTCAAAAAATCGAGTTGTATCCGCTTGCTCGATGATCATATCACCAAAAACAAACAGATTCTGAAAAATCCCGCGCATCGCCGTATCGATTTTAATAATTTTTCCAAGTCCAATCAGCTCGATATTATCTGTTTCGATAAGCGAAGTTTTGATAACAATAACGCTGTGATTATCGATCACAATGAGGCGATTGAAGTATTTTATCATATCAAAAATGAGTTTCAAAAACGCAAAATTGATCGTCAAAAAAATTGCTGGAAACATTACATACACGACAAGTACCCGCCCAAGAACGCCCTGAAAAGCAATCGCGATATAGAACAAAAGTCCCGCGAGGCTCATCAGAAAAATAAATTTCAGATAATTAAGCAACATGACAATCCAGTGTCGGCGTATCAACATATAGCCATCTTTTTCATAGTATCTCATAATTTGCAAAAATTAGAAATAAAAATGTTATCATCGTCACGAGGATGAGAAGTAACACCACGAGGCGTCGTTGTACTTTCTTGTAACCGCGTCCGAGGGATTCAAGTTTCGTGTTTTCGGCGTGTCGTTGGCTCAAAAACTTCATTCTTTGTACGACCAAAATATAAAAAATCAGCACAACGAACGCGTATCAAAATATGAAAAAGTAGACCATAATCAGAAAAGGTGAGATTATAGATATCAAAATTATACGGATTTCTCACGAAAATCAAGCCAAAAATTTCTGGGAAAATTTTCTGGTAAAAGAATTTCTCATATTGTCTTGACAAAGCTTAAAATAAAGATATATTCTTATGTAGAAAATTTATTTTTGAAGAAAATATTGTGATAATGGCAAAGATATTGTATTTCCAGTGGAATTGGTATTTTCTCGGTATACATGAAAAGTAAATATTATTCAACAATAATATGCGATGCTCTCAAACTTTCAGTTCTGTTACGACAAATGGCATTGATATTTTTCTTTTAGAAAATCCAGATTATTTTCCATTTCTCTCATATAATATTTTCAGTGGAAGATTTCCTGCCAAATTTATTCATAGTCCGATTGATTTTCAGACAAATGGACTGGCTCATGTCAAAACGCTTGACCATTCGGTGGCTTGTTTTCAAGAACAGGTAAATATTCCTCATATTGGCTTTTTTGATTTTGATTTGCACGATCAAGTACTGATAGGTATCAATTTTATGGTTTTTCTGATATTATCTTGATTGTGGTGCACGGTATTTTATGCGATAGGAATGTGTATAGAAAAAATTGTTCGCTTTTTGTTTCAGATTTTTAAAAAATTGTTCCTTACATAAAATGCTCTTGATGAAATTTTTTATACGCAAAAAATATGTTTGAATTACTTGGAAAAATATTTTTGACAATTTTTATTCTCATTATTATCTTTGCCTTGGCAGTGTATTTAAAATTTTTCCATGATGTTGATATTTTGTGGCTACCAGGGCAGATAGGCTGTATTGAAGATGATATGTGCCAGTTTTCAGATTTTCATAATGCTTGTGGGAATAATTTATATACCAATTTTAAAGGCCATTATGTATTCACTTCTGATAGCCCGAGTTGTCAATGTTCTTTCTTTGTTTGTAGACTAAAATAATACTACTATGATTTATAAATATTTAAAAAAGATAGCATTTATTTGTTTATGCATACTCATTTTGATAGTATCAGCCTGGCTCTATCTGTGAGGCAATTCATATTTTTCAGTTTTTGATTTTGGTTATTATACAGAAAAATTTTCTTGTCAAGCAGATGATCAGTGTGTGGCTCGAGAATATAATAATATTTGCATTAACAAAAATTATGATGGATGATTAAAGCATTGACTTACGCAAGTTCTAATAAACTATGATATAGAATGCCAATGTGTGTTTCATCATTGCATATGAAAATAAAACCCCATAAATAGGGATTCTTGATTTTTTGCAAGCAAAATGAAGAAAATACGATAAAATTGTAGTTAAAAAAATGTCTTTGAACACTACAAATAAAAATTTTCTTACAAGTTATGTCAATACAATGCTTTTGAATCGACCATATTCTGATATGATGGCACAAGCTATGTCTCGTTTAAGTAAATGAAATTATAATAATCTCTATTGCTCAAAATGACCTTGGATAGCATATCAATTTGCAATGCAATGGGATATTGACAGTGATGGATGAAATATTGTAAAATCTATTGATATTTTAAATAGTCATTATTGATATGATTATGCTATCTTCCAACAATAAAAAAATTTCCGTTTTTCAAAAAATAATAGCATTTCTATTATTAGGAATGCTTATTTTCATGTCTCTTATTTGGTATTCAGATTTTAGTCTTAATAATGGTTATTCCCCTTTGCAAATTCCAACTGTTCGTTCTTGTCAAGCTGAAGACGATTGCTTGTGATTTGCTGCAAGTTGTGTTAATAAGTCTTTTCAACCAAAAAAACAAGAAATTATATCATCAGCCTTTCATGTATGGGAATACAATGATAATCCCTGTGTTTGCAAAAATTATCTAATTACAAATCTTTGTGATATAAAATAAAATCCCTATTTTAAGGGATTTTATTTTATATAAATTTTCCTACTCCACTGTCACACTTTTGGCAAGATTTCGAGGCTTGTCGATTTCTCGATCCAGATGCAGCGCTACAAAATATGAAAATAATTGCAAGATCACTACTTCCAAAATCGGATCTACATCGCTCTGGATAGAATCAAAAGTCATCACCGCATCGTACATTTCCTTTTTTGGATCATCGCTTGCGACCACGCCAATCACTTGACCGTCGCGTGCCTTGATTTCTTGTACACTCGAAATATTTTTCTCATACAATGAAGTTTTTCCATTCACCATAATCGTCGGAAAATCATGATCGATGAGCGCAATTGATCCGTGTTTGAGTTCGCCTGATGCGTACGCCTCGGAATGAATATAGCTGATTTCTTTGAGCTTGAGCGAGCCTTCCATTGCGATTGGCAATTCTGCACCGCGCCCCAAGAAAAAGAAATTTTTGTAATGCGCAAAATTGTTGGCAACTTTTTGGATTTCAGATTTTTTCTCCAAAATTTTTTCAATCGCGTCTGGCAATTTTTCAAGTCCAGAAAGGATTTCTCGGTATCGACGATAGTCGAGATTTCGGCGTTTTCCGAGATGTAGCGCCATAATCAAAAATGTCACCACTTGCGTTGTAAACGCCTTTGTTGAGGCAACTCCCACCTCGATACCCGCGCGCGTGTAGAGGCCTTGTCCCGTCGTTCGCGCGATGGCTGATCCTGGTACATTGACGATTCCAAACACATTTCCGCCTTGTTCTTTCACGATTTTGAGTGAGTCGAGCGCATCGGCTGTTTCGCCGGATTGTGAAACAAACACAAAAAGTGTTTTGTCGTCGATAAATTTTTTCTTGTATTTAAATTCTGCTGAGACGATGACATCAGTCGGAATATCCGCCAATTCTTCCAAATAATATTTTCCCATGAGCCCCGCGTGATAACTCGTTCCTGATGCGACGATTGTGATTTTTTCAAAATTTTTCGGCGCAATTTCATTGAGTGTTTCAGAATGTAGGCTCGCGTTTTCAAAATCTACGCGCCCACGGAAAACATCGCGAATCACCGCTCCCTGGTCAAAAATTTCTTTGAGCATAAAATGTTCAAAATCACCCAATTCAGCCTGTTTTTCTGTTTCGTCAATTTGCATTTTGGCACGAATTTCATCTGGATTTTCTGAAATAATCGTATAATCTGTCGGCGTCATCATGAAAACATCGCCGTCTTCCAGAATAATATAATCTTCGATAAGTCCGATGAGCGCGCGATAATCTGAGGAAATAAATTTTTCATCGCCGCCAAATCCGAGCACCATAGGCGATCATTTTTTCACGCCAAAAAGCATATCAGGATTTTCGCGATCCAAAAATACGAGCCCGTATGCGCCGTGGATTTTTTCTTTGAGTTTGAGAAGTGTCGCGATGTGATCACCATCAAACAAATCTTCAAAAAGTTTTACCGCAACTTCTGTGTCTGTTTCAGAATAAAAATCATATTTTGCTGAAAGTTCTTTTTTGAGTTCGGCATAATTCTCAATAATTCCATTATGAATCACGATAAAGCGCTCAGAATGTGAATAATGCGGATGACAATTTGCTTCGGTCACGCCACCATGTGTTGCCCAGCGCGTGTGGCCAATTCCGATGTGATATGAACCGAGCTCATAACTTTCAGTTTTTACTTTGAGATTGCCAACTTTTCCGACCGCTTTGATAATTTGCAAAGATTTGTCGTGATTGAGAACGCAAAGTCCTGCGCTGTCATAACCGCGATATTCGAGCCGCTGCAAGCCTGCGAGCACCTCACTTGAGGCTTTTCCAGATTGTCCAATATATCCAAAAACACCACACATAGGCAAAAAATTTAGAAAATATTATTGCCATTATAAAATTTTGAAGCCGATTTGCAAGCCAATTTTTTCTTTTGACTTTTTCAAAAAATCACTATAATAGTGCACGACCAATGCCGTTCGGTCAATTGAGAAAACTTCGGTTTTCAGATTCCTCGCAAGGGGAATTTTTTTATTTTCTAAATTTTTCAAAAACAAAAAATCCTCGAAATGAGGATTTTTATTCCGTGATATTTTCTGGATTTTCAGGATTTTCTGGAATTTTTGGCGGTTCAATAACCCAGTCAAATGATGGATGATAGAATGAAAGATTTTCTGTTCCAATAGCCTCTACTACGCGATGAATCACATCGTCAAGACGACATTCTTCCTGCGTTCCTTTTTCCATATCTTTGAGCTGACATACGCCTTTTTTGGCTTCCATAATGCCAATAATCGCCACAAAGCGTGCACCAACACGATTGGCTTTTTTGAGTTGAACCTTGATGGATGGTGTCCCAAGCGACAAAAGGGAATTGATGCCTTTTTTACGAGATTCGAGGTTGAGCGGAAGTGCGAGTTTTTTGGCTTCGTCACCGAGCTGTACGATATACAAATGAATAGAATCTTTATTTTTGAGCTTAACACCACGCGCCATCATCGCTTCAATGAGACGCTCAACGCCAAGTGCAAATCCAACGGCTGGAACTTCATTTTTGTAACCGATAGATTTGGCGAGAGAATTATATCGTCCACCACCACCAAAGGCATCCTGTGTGCGTCCAGATCCGTCCACAAATTCCCAAACTGTGTGAGAATAATAATCCAAACCACGCACCAATGTTGGATCTTCGACAAATTCTACACCCAGAATTGTCAAATATTCTTTTACGCTTTCATAGAATTTTTTGGAATCACCCTTGAGAAAATCGGTCATTTTTGGAGCGATTTTGAGAAGTTCTTGAACATCAGGATTTTTGGAATCCAAAATTCGAAGTGGATTTGTCGCGAGTCGGTGCAAATCTGTTTCATCGAGCAAATGTTTGCGTCCTTCAAAAAATGACTGCAATTCGATGAGATATTTTTCGCGCTCTTTTTCTACGCCAAGGGAATTGATTTTGATCGTATAAGTGCCAGCAAGTCCCGCGGAATCCATGAGACTTTTCATGATGTGAATCATTTTGGCATCCAAAATTGGATCTTCTTCACCAATAATTTCGCCACCAATCTGATGAAACTGACGATATCGGCCTTTCTGTGGACGATCATATCGAAAATGTGGTTCAATGTAGTACAAATATACTGGCTGCGGCTCATCGAGCATATGTTCGAGGTATGCGCGCATCACACCAGCCGTTCCCTCTGGTTTCATCACGAGAGAGCGTCCGCCCTTGTCGGTCATTTCGTACATTTCTTTGGAAACGACATCGCTTGACGCACCACTAGAACGTGCGATGAGATCCGTGTGCTCCAAAATTGGCGTAGAAATGCGCGTAAATCCGTTCGTTCGGAATTCGTGACGCGCGAGTTTTTTGAGAAATGTAAAATAGCGCTGGTATTCGCCGAAAATATCTTGCGTACCCTTCACTCTGTTCGGAATATTCATATTTTTTCTGTTAATAAAGGCTATTTTCCAATATATACAAATTTTTTAAAAAAGCAAAATAAAAACGCAAATTTCTTCTTTTTTCTTAGGATTTTTTTGGAACGAAAAATTTTGAAAATATTTTCTGAATTTTTTCCAAAATTTCTGCTTGATTTTCCCTTAAAATTCATTATAGTTCATTTGTTTTAAAAAATTTTATGACAATACCAAATTATTCAAATGAAACGCTGGATCGTATCAAAAAACTTGAAAAAATTAAGGCTTTTGGCGTAAATCCATTTGCGACCAAATTTGACGCGACGCATCAAATCGCACAAATTCTTGAAAAATTCAAATCTTCGCTTGCTGAAGGTGAGACGAGTCCACTTCGCGATGTGAACGATGTTGTGGCATCGCCAAAATCCGAATTTTCTGTGGCGGGTCGTGTGATGTTGCACCGAAGTTTTGGCAAAATTTGTTTTGCAACTATTAGTGATGGAACGGGAAAAATTCAAATTCTTTTTTCTCGTGAAAATTGTAAAATTCGCGTTGGAGGTCAGTCGCTCGATATGCTTCACAATAGCGAAAATGAAGAATTGTCTGCGTATAAATTTGCAGAAAAGCTCGTGGATATGGGAGATTTTATCGGTGTGCGCGGAGAATTATTTTATACACACAAGGGGGAATTGACGATTTTTGCGGAAGAATTTTCATTTTTGACGAAAGCGATTCGGCCGCTTCCAGAAAAATTCCATGGAATTGAAAGTGACGAAGAGCGCTACCGCAAGCGATATCTTGATATGGCGACTGATGATGAATTGCGTGCGATGTTTGTGCGAAAATCAAAATTCTGGGATGCCACACGAGAATATTTGAAACAGCACGGATTTTTGGAAGTGGAAACACCGACACTTGAACATACAACAGGTGGAGCAGAAGCACGCCCATTTGCAACACATCACAATGACTATGATGTAGACGTGTTTTTGCGTATTTCTATCGGAGAATTGTGGCAAAAAAGATTGATGGCCGGTGGCTTTCCAAAAACCTTTGAAATCGGTCGTGCGTATCGAAATGAAGGTTCAAGCCCAGACCATCTGCAAGAATTTACGAATCTCGAATTTTATTGGGCGTACGCGGATTATGAAGATGGAATGCGCTTTGTACAGGGATTGTACCAACACATTGCAAAATCTGTGTATGGAACAACCAAATTTTCTCACAAAGGCCTTGAATTCGATCTTGCGGGTGAATGGCCACGAATTGATTATTTGACGGCGGTAGAAGAACGCACTGGCATCAATCTTTTGACAGCGACTGACGATGAGATGCGTCGCAAGCTCGAAGAATTGGGTGTAAAATACGAAGGAACTAATCGCGAACGATTGACTGATACGCTCTGGAAATATGTGCGTAAACAGATTGCTGGACCAGCTTTTTTGGTGAATCATCCAGAATTGATTTCTCCGCTTGCCAAGGTTTCAGAAAAATTCCCAGGAAAAGTGGAACGATTCCAACCAATTATTGCCGGTTCAGAAGTGGGGAATGGTTACAGCGAATTGAATGATCCAATCGACCAGCGTGAGCGTTTTGAAAAACAACAAGAAATGCTCGAAGGTGGTGATGATGAAGCGATGATGCCAGATTGGGAATTTATCGAAATGTTGGAACACGGAATGCCGCCAACTTGTGGTTTTGGCTTTGGTGAGCGACTTTTTGCATTCTTGGAAGGAAAACCAATTCGTGAAGTGCAGTATTTCCCATTTATGAAGCAAGCACAATCTGAGAAAAAATCTGATGAAAAATAAAAACGAAAAATCCCTCAAATGCAGGGATTTTTGTAATTTTTACATTTTAACAAAATAGTATGAAAATTTTATGAATTGTAACGAGTCAGTCGCTTTATGATAATGGCACGCCGACGGGATTGCGGCCCTCTGGGATTACGCATTTGTATGATTTGGCGAGACAAGAAAAAATTGAGATGACCATCGCGAGTCCTTTGGGTGGTAAAGTTCCCATTGATTCGGAAAGTCTGCGCCCGATATTGCTCGATACGGTAACCAAAAAATATTGGAATGATGAAAAATTTCGAAAAATTCTTGAAAATACCGTGCGCCTCCCGGATATTTCATGAGAAAAATTTGATGCAATATATCTGGCGGGTGGTCACGGGACAATGTATGATTTTCCTGAAAATCCTGATTTGCAAGCGATAATTTCAGCGCATTATGAAGCAGGGAAAATTGTTTCGGCGGTGTGTCATGGTGTTGGAGGCCTACTGAATATGACACTTTCTAATGGAAAAAAGCTAGTGACAGGAAAAAAGATTACAGGATTTAGTTGGTTGGAAGAATTTTTTGCACAACGCAAAAATTGGTACCATTCAATCTTGAGCAAGCGTTAAAAAATCGTGGCGCGCATTATGAGAAAGTATTTTTCCCTATGGGCTCCAAGGTTGTGATTGACGAAAATCTTATTACCGGACAAAATCCGTTGAGTTCCAAAGCGATTGCGCGTGCGGTCATTGATGCACTCAAAAAATAAAATCTCCAAATCGGAGATTTTTTGTTGCCAAATTATGCGTTCCACAATTTTTCTTCGAGTGCGATTGCTTTTGGGAATAAAATATTATTTTCCAAATGAATGTGCACATGCAAATCTTTTTCAAAATTTTCTAAAAGCTCAAAAGTGATTCGATACGAGTTACACGCGTCTTCTGGAAGTGTAAAATTGTTCGTCAGATTTCGAATATTTTTGGTCGCATCGCCCGCGTTGTCGTGTTCCATTTCCATCATCCGAATCGGATTTTTCACTGTTCCAAATGGTGGCTTCGCTGGCGCGATATTATTTTTTTCAGCATCTACAAGGCGATGAATGTACGGGAAAAGCACATTTTCTTCCTTTGGCATGTGCGCGAGCAGCTCCTCGCGAACGGCCTCATAATTTTCCAAAACACCAAAAAGTTCTGGATGATTTTCGCCGTGCACGCGACAAATCTTGTTCAAATATTCGTCAATTCGTGGAATATTTTCACGCACAAAAGTATGGTGCACATCCACGATATAATCAGCCAAATCACCCAAATCAAAATTTTCAAAATCATGATCCGCGCTTTGTTTTTCTGGAAGATTTTGAAGTTCTGCGATGATTTTTTCTGCGTCGAGATTATTTTTTTCACAAATTTCCGCAAAAGAAACATCGCCACCACAACAAAAATCAATACCGTATTTTTCAAAAATTTCTGCAAAGGCTACATTTTTGGCGACAATTTCCCCAACCGTCATATTTTTTGAAATCATATTTTTCTAAAAAGAATAAAACAACATTATTATATACAAATTTTTTTTTCGTCAAATAGAAAGCCCTTCCGAAGAAGGGCTTAGAAAAGGTGCAGTTAAACCTTTTCGTGCCAAATTCTGCTTTCCCAAACAATTCTATCAAGAAAGACACCACATAGCCTCCGTGATTGTGTTGTTCGGTCCCAGATGGCATTTGGAAACCAACTGGTAGAGGAAGTTTGCGTTTGTAGGTGAACAGGCTACGTGCGCAAACTATTGTTGACCCCCATTTGGCAAGGGTGGATTTTGTTAATGCTGTATCGGGTGTTCATAACACAACCACCGTCCCGAAAACAACAAAAACTCCTCCAGTCGAACAATAAAATGATGAAAAACCACTCGAAACTCTCGCTTCTCACTGGTTCCGGTATTTTAAATAATATTTTATTTTTGTCAAATAAATTTTAATAATTTTTTAAGAAATAAAAAAACTCCTTCAAGAGAAGGAGTGAATCGGTAGAGGTACAGGTCAACCTCATGGTGCCTAATTCTGTTTCTAATAGAAAGGTTGAGACCACTCACAGGGAACGACCTGCTATGTTCTCGATACACAACCCCCATTAGGCAAGGGTAGATTTACTAATTTTGTTCTAGTAGGGCGTTCCGAAATAAAATTTCACTAATCCTATATCAAACAAAATATTCCATCTTGTTGCATATCTCATGAAAAAATCCGCGCTTTGACTATAGCACGCTTTGCCAACTGGCTTTGGTATTTTAAATAAAAATTTTTATTTGTCAAATAATTTTTTAAGAATTTTGTAAAAAATTGAAGCAACAAAAATCTCTCATTCAACAATGAGAGATGAGTGAGGGTGGCGGGTGTCCACCCTCGGTGCCTGATTATCCCGTAAGGAGTTGTGCGGTGATCGCTTGGCACTCGCACCAGTACTTGGAAATTCCCCATCAGGCAGGGTCATGCAGGGGCAAACTCTAAAACCACTCAATTTCCAAATCCTCATCACCAAGTAAGCGAAAACTCGATGACTTACATAATATACATTAAATAATTTTTTTGTCAATAAAAATTATACTGTTTCTGTTGTTTGTTTTGAATTTTCGATTTTTTCTGTTTTTTCTCCTTCTGGAACAATTTTTTCGAGGCCAATGCGGTTTTTGTCTTTTTCGACTTTGTAAACACGAACTTTGACGATTTCACCAACTTTGGCAACATCATTCACATTCGCCACACGTTCCTTGACACCAAATTTTGAAATGTGAATCATTCCTTCTTTGCCTTTGCCAAGCTCTACAATGGCACCAACCGTATCAAGAATTTTGATAATTTTTCCTTCATATTCGTCGCCAACTTCGATGTCTTTCAAAATATTTTTGATAAAATCGAGCGCTTTTTGTCCGGTTTCTTGCGTCTTGGCGGTAATTGTACAATGTCCATCATCTTGGAGATCCACTTCTACGCCAAAATTTTTTTCAATTCCTTGAATGGTTTCACCGCCTTTTCCAATCACTTCGCGCATTTTGTCTTCTGGCACAAAAATCGCAAGCAAAAATGGTGCGTACGGAGAAAGTTCTGGGCGAGGTGCATCGAGGCTTTTTTTCATTTCACCCATAATGTATGAAATTGCCTCAACTGACTGATCAAAGACAGAACGAATGACTTCCATCGTCAAGCCAGAAATTTTGCAATCCATCTGTAGGGCAGTGATTCCTTTTTCGGTGCGAGCCACTTTAAAATCCATATCACCCAAGAAATCTTCTTGCGCTTGGATATCTGACAAAATCACGAATTTCCCCGTTTCTTCGTCAAAAATCATTCCCATAGCCACACCGGCTACCATCGCTTTGATAGGCACACCCGCATCCATGAGCGACATGGTAGAGCCACACACCGATGCCATTGATGAAGATCCGTTACAAGTCGTAGTTTCAGAAACTACACGAATCATATATGGAAATTCTGATTCTGATGGCAAAACTGGCTCGAGTGCTTTTTCGGCGAGACGCCCATGCCCAACTTCTCGACGACCTACGCCACGAAGCGGACGAACTTCACCTACGGAAAATGGTGGAAAATTGTAGTGATGCACATATCGTTTGAGATCTTCCTCATACATATCATCCACAATCTGAATATCACTCGGCCCACCAAGCGTTGTCACAGAAAGTACTTGCGTTACACCACGTTCAAAAAGTCCAGAACCGTGAGTGTGTGGCAAAAGTCCTACGCTCGCGCGAACAGGTCGCACTTCATTCGGTGCGCGACCATCGAGGCGAATTTTTTGTTCCAAAACTCGCGCTCGCATATCTGTTTTGATAGCATCTTTGAGAGCGTCCGCAATCGCATTTTGGTCAATTTTTTCAAGCATTTCTTCGAGCGAAATAGTTTCATTTCCGTTCAGATTTTCGAATTTTTTGGCAGCAATAATATTGGCAAAATTGGCAACCGTTTCGTTGTATTTGTCATAAAATTCTGTTTTCCCAAGTCCATAAAATGCGTCCAAAATTTCACGAGAAACCAAATTTTTAGTCATCTCTATGAGTTCCGTATCCTCTTCTGCAAGCGAAAGTTCCACTTTTGGAAGTTCATAGATTTTCTGATATTCCGCTACAAAATCGCTTTGTGCGTGGCACAATTCCACGATAATTTTGTGAGCGAATTCAAATGCGCGAATCATCAAATCATTATCCACTTCGTGACCTTGGCTTTCCACCATTGTAATCGTCTCGGCTGTTCCCGCAACCGTCAAATCGAGATGCGATTTTTCGAGTTCTTCAAATGTCGGGTCAAAAATAAAATTACCCGCCTCATCAGCTGCGATTCGTACGCCCGCGATTGGTCCTTCAAAATCATTCACACCAGCGAGCATAAGCGAAAGGCTCGCGCCTGTAATTCCAAAAAAACCAAAATCTGACGCACCAGAAGATGACATAATCGTCGAAATAATCTGTACTTCGGTGCGAGTATTTTTTGGAAACATCGGACGAATCGGGCGATCGATCAATCGAGAATTCAAAATGGCTGCTTCGCTTGGGCGACCTTCTCGCTTCTGGAAGCGATTTCCACCGATTTTACCGCTGGCGTAATATTTTTCTTGATATTCTACTGTGAGCGGGAAAAAATCGCCACTTTTTGGCTGGCCAATGCCAGCTGTCGTCAACAAAAAATTCCCATTTTCATCACGAATCACGGCTGAACCTTGTGCAAAAAGTGCCAAACGACCACTTTCAAAAGTGATTTTTTTGCCGGCAATTTCGTATGTTTTTTCGACAATTTGACGCGAAATAGCGTCTTTGTCTTTGAGTCAAAGAATCATAAAAATAACAATAAAAATAAAATATTCTCTCGTCTATCCAAACCAATTTTCAAAAAAATCAAAACTCGTTCGGACTGGCGAGGGAGAATACAGCGAAATTATAACGATTTTTTCAATAAAAACAAAATTTTTTATAAATTGAAAAAATGGCTTGATTTTTAAAATTTTTCGATATAATAAATTCATCTGCAGGTATAGCTCAATTGGCTAGAGTACCGCCTTGCCATGGCGGCCGTTGTGGGTTCGAGTCCCATTACCTGCTCCACGAAAAATCAATTCTTCGCCCTTGTGGCGGAGTTTTTATTTTTCAAAATTTTTTGCAAAAAAATTTTTTTTGAGCATAATAGAGGCAATCTAATTTTTCTTATGCAGCTCGATTTTCTTGATACAACCGTCATCAAAACGCTCGACTTTTTCCGAAATCAAAAAAATCTCACGCCGATTCGGACAGAAAATTTTCGTTTTCCGCTCGTTTTGGGCTCTGGAAATGCTATTGAAACGGGGAAAATCTTATTCCGAAAAAATCCAGCACTTTTTGCGAGTGAATCGGATGCGCCTGATAAAATCGGTCTTTCTGAAATTCAGGAAATTGTGGTGATTTCTGCATCAGGAAGCAAACACGCGCCCATTCTCATAGATCTCGCGCACGAGCACAAAAAGGTCGCACACCTTATTTCTTCCACGCCAAATTCTGAGGCATCAGGGAAGGCCGATCATTCCTACATTTTTCCAAAAATTTCTGAACCATACACATACAATACTTCTACATATTTTGGTTATATTTATTGATCAGAATCACAAAATTATTCCCTTGAAAATGTAAAAAATTATTTGCAAAATCTGGAAAAAAATTTGGAAAATTTTGATTTTTCGCGATTTTCTTCATTTTTTGTAGTGATTCCGAACGAATTTGCGCTGCTCAAAAATATGATTGAAACCAAATTTATCGAACTTTTTGGACGAAAAGTGGCACGCGATGTCGCAACTTTTGAGCAAATCAAGCACGCGATGACCGTAATTCCTGATGATAATGAGCTTTTTGTTGTTTTTGGAAATGAAAAAAATCAACAATTTGGAAAAAATCAGCTTGATTTACCAATTTTTGATCGCGAAAATTATGGTCCGATGATGCTCGGTGCGTACTTTACTGTTGGGAAGATCCAGCGCGCTCTGCCAAATTATTTTATGGAAAATATTGCCCAATATTGTGAAAATTCCGAATATTCTATTTCTCCTCTTGTAGTAGCCTAATATGATCCTTTTTGCCTTTATTCTTGGCCGCGAATACAAATTGTCACTCGCGGAGCTGATTCATGTTTTTGGTCAGCAAAACTTGCGTGATTTTAATGAAGAAATTGCGATTTTTGAATTGGAAAAACTTGATTCCAAAGCGATTCTCACGCTCGGTGGAACGACGCGAATTATTCAAATCGTGAGCGAAACTACGCCAGAAAGCTTTGCGACGGACGCTATTGGGATTCTTTCCAAAAAAGAAAAAAATTCCAAATTTTCATTTGCACTTGCGGCGTTTTGGCTCAAATTTCCTCTTGCGGATGCGGGAATGCGAATCAAAAAAACGCTCGCCAAAAATTTTTCTGTACGGCTTTTGAACGCCAAAAACGAAAATATTCATTCGGCGGTTTTTAAGCGTGAAAAACTTGCAAAAACTGGAACGGAAATATCGCTCATCCATATTGCTGACAAAAATTATCTCGGTTTTTCGCTTGCTTGTCAGGATATTGACGCGTATTCTCGCCGCGATACTGCTAAAAATCGCGATATGGTGACAGGGATGATGCCGCCAAAACTCGTGCAGATGATGATCAATTTTTTGTCAGAAAATGCACAAAAAAATGGTGTATATGACCCGTTTTGTGGATTGGGAACGACGCTTATTGAAGCGGTTAATCGAGGAATTACAACCATTTTTGGAAGTGATATTTCTCGTGAAATGGTAGCAAATTCTGAAGAAAGTTTAACCAATTTTATTGCAGAAGAAAAAAAGTGGCAAGAACGAATTAAAGCGGCAGGTGGAACTCCACAAAAAGATTTTTCCAATCTGGTGGCAAAAGTGTTTCCGCTGGATGCGACTCTCATCGAAAAAGCCTTTGTAGATGAGAAAATTCCCAAAAATATCAATATTATTTCTGAGGGATACCTCGGGCGAATTATGCGAAAAGAAGAAATGACGCAAGATATCGTTTTTTCTGAACGCAGAGCGATTTCTCGGTTGTATGAAAAATTTTTCCAATCGCTTGCGCGTGCCAAATTTTCTGGAGAAATTGTGATGAGTTTTCCGTTTTGGAAAGTGCAAAATGTGTATGTTTTTCTCGAAAATATTTCAGAAATTGTTGAGCAAAATGGCTTTAAAATCGAGTCGTTATTGCCTCGCGAACTGGAACTCAATACCAAAAATGGCTCGCTCTTGTATCGCCGAGAATCGCAAAATGTCGGTCGCGAAATTATTAAAATCGTGAAAAAATAATTCCAGAAACCCTCGCAAGTATTTTTCAAAAATTTTTGAAAATCAAAAAGAATGTGAAAAAAGTGTGAATTTTTGATAATTTTGCTTGAAATTTCAAAAAATTTGATATAATGCCAGTGTTCCGCGATGGAAACATCAAAGGTTCAAAGCTTTAAAGCTCCCTTGGTCGGGGAGTTTTTTTGTGTGATTTTCAAAAAATAAAAATTTTGTGTTTTGCGAAAAATTCTTATAATCACCAAAATTTTTTAAAAAATATGAAAATAATTTCTTGGAATGTGAACGGAATCCGCGCTGTGGAGCGAAAAGGTGAGATTCAAAATCTGATAGAAAAATATAATCCTGATTTGCTTTTTTTACAGGAAATTAAAGGAACGCCCGACAAATTTTCGGCATATTTGAACGCGCCAGAAGGCTATGAAGCATTTTATAATCCGGCAGAAAAGGCAGGTTATGCGGGGACGGGCGTGTGGATAAAAAACGAAATTCGCAAATATGTCGATTCGGTGCAGACGGGATTTGAGTGAGATCCAACTGCCAATGAAGGGCGCGTTTCGCATGTGATTCTGGAAAAAGATGACAAAATTTTTGATATTTTTGGGATTTATTTTCCGAATGGGGGAAAATCCAGTGAGGCTTGGGATGGAAAATTGATTTTTTATGCTAATTTTTCCAAAAAAATGGATGCACTTCGCGAGGCTGGACATTTGGTGCTTTGGGGTGGCGATATCAACTGCGCGCACAATGAGATTGATTTGTCTCGTCCGAAGGAAAATGAGGGAAAAATTGGATTTCATCCAGCAGAGCGAGCATGGCTTGATGATCGTGCAGCGAATGATTGGAAAGATATTTGGCGAGTGCAAAATCCTACGACCGAGATGTATTCCTGGTGGGATCAGAAAACCAAAGCCCGTGAGCGAAATATTGGTTGGCGGATTGATGCGTTTTGGGGCGAATCCAAAATTTTTGCCGCTACCAAAAATATAGAATACTTGACGGAGCATTTGGGTTCTGATCATTGCCCAATGCTCATCGAAGTTGAGTTTTAAAAAAATTTGCAAAAATCAAAATTTTCATATAATACTTTTATTATTTTCTTAATTTTTCCATTTTATGAAAAATCTTTTGATGCGCATTCTGATAGCGTTTGTCGTAGTTGCCATCGTTGCTGGGGCTGCATATTTTTATACAAAATTTCAGTTTAACACGGTGATTGTGGACAATCCAACGGACGCGGAAATTTCTGTAAAAATTGATTCTGGTGAAGAGTTTAAGGTTGCTGCCAAGGCTTCTGTAAAGCAAAAAATTGCTGATGGTGAACACGAAGTTTTTGTGAATGGCGAGAGTGTTGGAAAATTTGATAAAAAATACAGCATTGATACGGCTCTTTCATATTTTGGTAAAAGTGCTATTTTGAATCCAGCTTTGGATTACTATGTACTTGAATATATTCCATATGGTGGGACGACAAATTTGGAAGATCGATTGATTGAAGGACAGTTGTATTTGGCGCCAGAATGGAACTTTGGCCTTGATGAAACAACTCCAGATTCTATCACGGTGCGATCTCGCGGTGGAAGCAAAACAATTATCAAGAAAAAAATTTGGCGTATTGAGGATTATGCAAAAGAATATCCAGAAAATTTTGCAAATGATGAAGATTCTGCTGAATAAAATTCCCGAAAGGGGATTTTATTTTGTGAAAAATTTTTGACTTTTGATATGAAAAATATATACTGAAAATACTTTACTTTTTAAATCAAAATTATGTCGTTTCTTGAAAAACTTGATTGGCGTTATGCAACCAAGAAATTTGATTCTTCACGTAAAATTTCTCCTGAAAATTTGGCTAAAATTCTTGAAGCAATCCGAAAAACTCCAACAGGGTTTGGTGTAATGCCGTTCCGTGTACTCGTGATTTCTAACGATGAATTGCGTGCAAAGCTCAAGACTGCCTCTTGGAATCAGGATCAAATCGATACTTCGTCTGAACTTTTGGTATTTGTCGCGAATACTGATTTGAAAAAAATGTCTGATGAATTTTTTGAAGAACTGTCTGGTGGTAATGCGGAGAAACGCGCCGCACTCAAGGGTTACGAAGATTCTGTGAATAATTTTTTTGGCAATATACCAGACTCTGAACATTTTCGTTTAGCTTCCGAACAAGCATATATTGGACTTGGATTCGGGCTTGCGGCCGCTGCTGAACTTGAGATTGACTCTTGTCCGATGTCTGGATTTGATCCGAAAGCGTATCAAGAAATTCTTGGTCTCCCAGAAAATGAGGTTCCTGTGGCACTTTTACCGATTGGATACCGCGCAGAAACAGAAACTCCACGCCCAAAATTCCGCCTTTCCAATGAAACTCTTTTCAAATTTATTAAATAAGATCCCTAGTAGGGATTTTTTATTGACAAAATTTTAAATTATTTTATACTAAATAAACCTATAAAACCTCTTTCACTTTGTATGAATGGAGATTTTATAGCAAAAACACTTTTTGTTCATTTTTCTTTTTGGAAGGAGTTTTGAAATGTTGCAACATTTTTTCGTGAGCACGACAACGAACAATGGAATGGGTGATTTGATAATAATGGTTCTGTTCATCAACTGCATGCTAATATTGTTGATTGAACCACTTAATATCTTTTTGATTACAAGGCCATTTTCTCAGAAATTTCTCAGGCTATCATATAATACGATGTCATGGTGGTCTGAGGATGAGAGTAGTCTTTCTGATTTTCATCATACCATGTTGCGTGTGGCGAGCATAATTGTCAATGTGATGCTCTTATCCCTGATAATGGCGTCGTATCTATGGCAAAGATTAGAATCTGAAGATTTTATATTCTTGGTATTACTCATTATTGGTCCGATAATACTGCTGACAATGGGTATGTATGTATTGATGATGGTTGCAGCGAGTTATCAATATTATACGAAAAACCTACCCGATTATCAGGAATTTCTGAGGTCATCACATAGTGTTATGTCATCGTGGTCTAAGGGTATTGGTATTCTTCTAGATTCTCCTCAGGCAATGTTTTATGTGGCGAGAGCGATCATTGGTGTGACATTCTTGTATCTTATGATGGGTAGTTACATATGGGAAAGATCGGGATCCGAAGGTTCTATACTCTCCGTATTCCTGCATCCTATATATGTTCTCGGCGCGATAATATTGCTGCTAATGATTATATATGGACCAGTCATAGCTGCGGAAAGTTATCGAGAGTACATCAAAAATCAACTTGAGATAAAATCCAAAAAAAGCAAAATGTAGTACTTTTCCCACCAAAGCAAATTTGGTGGGATTTTTTGTATTTTTTTCAATTTTATTTTTCAAAATTTTTTGGTTTTTCCTCCTTTTTTTGTATAATTTTTGAGATAGTATTTTTTAAAAAAATTTTATGACTTTCAAAAAAATTTCTACCGAATATTTGCCGACACTGGATATCACGCTTGAAAGCTACGAGCATGAGGCGACGGGTGCGAAACATTTTCATTTTGCGAGCAAAAACCAGGAAAATGTGTTCATGGTGGCACTTCGTACGATGCCGCACAATTCGACTGGCGTGGCTCATATTCTCGAACATACGGCACTTTGTGGTTCCAAGAATTTCCCGATTCGAGACCCATTTTTTGGTATGCTCAAGCGCTCGATGCAGACTTTCATGAATGCGTTTACTTCCTCAGATTGGACGGCATATCCATTTGCCACTGAGAACAAGCAGGATTTTCAGAATTTGCTCAGCGTATATTTGGATGCGGTTTTTTTCCCAAATCTTCGCGAACAGGATTTTATGCAAGAAGGGCATCGATTTGATTTTGACGAAAATAACAATCTCGTGCTCAAGGGTGTAGTTTTCAACGAAATGAAGGGTGTGTACGGAAATGTGTATGAGCGCTTGTATGAAATCAACAAATCGTTGTTACATCCAGAAACGACGTATCATTTTGATTCTGGTGGTGCGCCGCAGATTATTCCGTCGCTTTCTTATGAGGAATTTTTGGCATTCCACAAAAAACACTACCACCCAACCAACGCGACTTTTTTCACTTTTGGTGATATTACTGCTGAACATCATCAGGAAAATTTTGAAAAATTGGCGCTACAATTTTTCCCTTCAAAATGAGAAAAAGTTCTTACAAACGACGAAACACGATTTTTGTCACCACAAAAAACTGTTTTGGAATATCCGTCAAGTGACACGGAAAATCCACACCAGACGCATATTTTATTTTCGTGGTTGCTGGGGCACGCCAATAATGCAAAAACGCATTTGGAAGCGGAAATTTTGTATCAATACTTGCTGGGGCATTCTGGCTCGCCACTACGCCATGCGCTTGAAACTGCCGAATTTGCTGCATCGATTTCGCCACTTACCATGATGGATGATTCTGGCCGAGAAATCCGTATTACAACGGGGATTGTGACAGATGACGCCAAATATGCTGACGAAACAGAAAAATTGATTTTTGATGTTTTTGAAAAAATTCTCGAAAATGGCGTGCCAACTGATGAGGCGGAGGGAATTTTGGATCAAATCGAAATGTCACTTCGCGAACTTGGAACTGGTTATCCATACGGCTTGTCGCTGATGTTGCAGGCGATTGGTGCGGCAACACACGATGAAAGCCTCAAAAATATGATCGATCCGAGCGAACTTTTGGACGAAATGCGCGAAAAAATTAAAAACCCAAAATATTTGGCAGACTTGCTTCGCGAAAATTTTGTAGAAAATGTGCATCGAACGCGCGTGGTGGCGATTCCAAGTCAAAAAGCAGTGGAAGTTGAACAAAATTTGGAAAAAAATTATTTGAAAAAAATCGAAGAAAAATTGAGTGAGGACGAAATTCGTGATATTCGCGAAAACGCCAAAAAATTGGAAGAAAGCCAGAAAACGCCGCAAGATATGAATTTGTTGCCAAAAATCGCAATGTCGGATATTCCGCGTGAAATGAAGTTTGTGAGCGGTCGCGAGGAGATTTCTGCGAATCATGTGCACTATTCGGTGGCAACGAATAGTCTGAATTATGTGAACCAATTTTTCCCACTTCAAAATTTTACGAGCGCAGAATTGCCGATTTTTTCTCTGGTAACGAGCCTGATTGGAGAATTAGGATTTGGTGATTTGTCCTATACAGAAGCACAAAAAATAATTTCTCAAAAAATGAATTTTTCGGCGTCGTGGAATTTGTATCGAAAATATGGCGAAAAAAATCTTCACGGATATTTTTCTGCGTCGGCAAAATTTTTGGAACGAAATACGGCGGAGGCGATGAATATTTTTGAAAAAGCGCTCAAAACTGCCAAATTCCACGAAACTGAGCAGATGGAAAATATTTTCAACGAAAAATTGCTCACGATGAAATCGGCGCTGACTTCATCTGGAAATGTGACAGCAATGCGACGAGCGAGTCATGGTCACACGCTTGCAGCGAATATTTCTGAAAAAATTGGCGGAATTGATGCACTTTCTGTATTGAAAAATTTCCTCAAAAAATCTGATGCCGAAATGGCAGAAATTTCTGAAAATTTGTACCAAAAAGCGCTACAAAATAACGCCTGGACGCTCACGATTGCAAAAGAAAATTTTGTAAAAAATGAGGAAAAATCAGCACCAAAAACTCAGGAATTTTTGTCAGAAAATTTTGAGCCGTTCCGAACCAATGAGGCGTGGCTCACGGATTTGGCGGTGGGATATTGTGCGCTTGCTGTGAAGGTTGTGCCAGTAGAACATGAAGATGCGCCACTTTTCGTGCTTCTTGGACAATTTTTGCGAGACGGATTTTTGCACACAGCGATTCGCGAGCAAGGCGGTGCGTACGGCTCTGGAGCGGGCTACGATGCTGCGAGTGAAAGTTTCAGATTTTTCTCATATCGCGACCCACGAATTCAGGGAACTTTTGAAGATTTTGAAAATTCAATCAAATGGCTTTTGGAAAATAATCACGCTGAAGAACGCCTTGATGAAGCTAAAATTGGTGTTATTGCTAAGATTGATACTCCAAGTTCACCAGCCAAAGAAGCGATTGCTGACGCAATGATGCATTTGCGTGGATACACGAAAGAAATTCAAAATCGTGAACGCGCGAAAATTCTTGATGCAACCATTGATGATCTCAAGCGTATTGCACGAGAATACTTGTCAGATTTGACGAATGCAAGCCGCGTGGTAATTACAGGAAAACAGAATCGTGAAGAATGTGAAAAAATGGGATTTGAAATCCGCGAATTGGAATAAGTTTAAAGAATAATTTCCCAAAAAAGAAAAACCCCGCTCTTTCGAAGAGTGGGGTTTTGTGGCTCAATTCTCATCGGACTTTTGATCATCAAGGCCTTCTCCTACTAGTAAGTTCACGTATACTACACCACAAATCATGGTATAAAACGCAAGACTCAGAAGTGGAGGGGAAAACGGATCAGTATTTACGCCTTCATGAGTTTGAGTGTACAGCCAAAGTAAGCTCATGTATCCTATCAAAGAGAGCACCATGATAGTGACGATTTTTTCAATCAGGTCTCTACAATGCTCATAAAAGGGCCTTTTCCGTTTTTTTAAAATAAGCTTCCCGACAATGGAAATAATACTTCCACCTATTCCTAGTGTTTCCCACACAATCGAAAGATTGAGGTGTATACACACTAGTAAAACAAACACCATGAGGACGCTTATATTTGAGACGCTTTTGAGCGTTGCTCTGAGAGCTTTCATCTTAAATCTCCTAAAAAGAGAAAACTGAGCCAAGTATCATTGACCCAAATTTTCGATTACAAAAATTGAAACAATGATGAATTTATTTTAATGTAAAAAATATATTTTGTCAAATTTTTCTTAAAATAAAAACCCCTCTTTCGAGGGGAAAAAATTATCGAATAATATTCATCTCATATCGAGAACCACATCGCATCGCGATTCCTAAAAGGCTGAGTAACATGATTCCAAAAACGAACATGCTGATATTATCGAGATAATTATAAATTTCTTGGTGGCAGCAATTATATTTTGTCGCATCGATCAGCCCAACAAAAATCATTCCGCTGGAAACGAGGCTATACAAAACAAAATGCATTGTCAAAGCAATATTTGGTACTTTTTGCTCGCTTGGCGTTTCGCTTCGCGATTCTTGAAATCCGCTCAAAAAAATGAGCACAATCAGAATCAATATAAAAATCCCAAAAAATCCCAGTATGATATTTTTTTGTAAAATGTGCCACGGGAAAAATGTGACCAAAACTGGCGTAAAAAACCCCAAAATGGCAGGAAATCTTATGGGTTTATCAGGAAAATTGGCAACTAATGCCGCCATCATTCCTAAGCACACCATAAAAAATAAAAAATCTATCATGAGTAGATTTTGCATTTGAACTCCTTCGAAACAAGAATTGAACAAGAAAAAATAATCCGATCAGAAAATCTCATCGGTCCGAGCATTATATAGAAAAAAATTTTTTGTCAAGAAAAAGCCCCTCAAATGAGGGGCAAGCAGATTTTTGGAAAAATCTACGATTTTTGGTCTTCGAGTGCCTTTTTGCCGAGCTCATCAAATGTGAATCTGATGAACACGGTCAAAACTGCAAAAACACCATACCAAATCAAGAGCAATTCCAATCGCTCAAGGGTTTCGTAAAAATCCCAGTACTCATTTTTGAGTAAGGCCCAATATGTGACGGTACTGAGTACGAGAAACACGAGAAAAGCCTGAGTTTTTCGTACTGCTGTTGCGCCTGATATTGGCTCGTAGAGGGCTAATATTATACTTATTGAGACTATTGACCCAATCAAGATTGTTCCAACGGATAAGATGAGAAACCCCGTTCCTTTCGTGAGCCATTCGAGTGGGAAGAGTGCTAATATCGGCGCTACGAGATGCACTACTATGAACATCAGAAATGATTCCTGTATGGTTTTTTGATAGACCATAAGAGAAAAAGCATATGCCACCAATGCACCTGTCAATATCAAACCAGAATCCATTTTAACCTCCTATCTAAAAAATTGATGAAAAAGTCTGATTGATTTCGGTATTTTACGACAAAAAAGTTATTTGTCAATAAATTTTTAAAAAAGAAAATCCCTCAATCAAGTGAGGGATTGGTATCAGGATTGTGGAAAAAACCAATGACTAAATCGCCACCATCCGAGACATGCCAGAAAACTGTATGAACACCAATGTACTGCATGTCTGAATGTTTCCCAGGTTGCAGCACTCATGCCAATTGGACTGAATCGCACGAAGACATATGTGAATAATATTCCCAGCATCAGACCTATTGTGAAACACCACGAGATGAGCACGTTTACTTGATGAACGCTATAATCGCGCATATCGAATGCGAGCGCAATATCTATAGCCACGATTCCCAAAATAAATGCTCCTATAATAAAAATACCATCCACAAAATTTTGTCCTATCATAGTGCCGACAAGGGCAGTACTGATACTTATTAAAATGAATTGCAAATGCTGTTTGGGTGACATGTTTTTTCTCCCTGAATTGTTGAAAAAGTTAATTTTATTCAGATAAACATCAAATAAAACAACAGAGATATTTTAGAATAAATTTTTAAAAAGTCAAGAAAAAAATTGCGTCCTTTTTCTGGATTTTTGCTTGCATAAAAATTTTTTGAGATATAATTTTCGCATGAAAAAAATTCCTGAGCATATCGCCCATATTTTGCAAAATCTTCCGAAAACGCCGTGAGTGTATCAGATGAAGGATAAAACTGGGAAAATTATTTATGTTGGAAAAGCGAAAAATCTTCGTTCGCGTGTGAGTTCGTATTTTCGTGAAGGGCAAGATTTGACCGTTGCCAAGCGAAATATGGTCGGACAAATCGCGGATATTGAGACGATTTTGTGTCAGACAGAAGTCGAGGCGCTCGTGCTGGAAACCAATTTGATTAAGCATTTTTCACCAAAATATAACATTTTGATGAAGGACGACAAAAATCTTTCGTATCTCAAAATCACGACAGGAAAAATTCCTGAACTTATCAAAACTCGCCAAAAAATAAATGATGGCGCCAAATATTTTGGGCCGTTTACGCAGGGAATGAATCTTTCGGAAAATATTAAATCGCTCAGGCGAATGTTCAAAATTCGTGCGTGCAAGATGAAATTTGCTGATATTGGTGGAAAAATCACGATTACTGACAAGGCTGGTCGTGGCGTGCCGTGTATGGATTATTATATCGGGATTTGTCCGGCGCCGTGCCTTTTGAAAGAACAAAATATCGCCGAACACAATCAAAATATTTCTCATTTACAAGAATTTTTGTCAGGGAAAACCAACAAAATTCTCGAAAATCTGCGTGAAAAAATGCAATTTTTTGCCAAAAATCTTGAATTTGAAAAAGCGCAAAAAATCAAAGAAGAAATTGCGGCCATCGAGATGTTTTCTGAACGGCAAATTGCGCGCGATATGGTGGATGGTGATGTGGATGCGTGCGTGATCTTGGAGAAATATAATCAGATTTTTGTCGGCCTGACAAGCGTTCGTGATGGGAAAATTATCGGTGTTTTTCGTTCAAGCGTGGACGCCAAATGAGCCGAAATTTCCGAGGTTTTTTCGCAATTTTTAGTGCGACAATACAGCGATGATTTTGCTGATATTCCCAAAATTTTGATAGTGGAAAAAAATTTTGATGATGAAATTTTGGAAGCATTTTTGCAAATGAAAAAAATTCAGATTTTGACGCCACAAATCGGCACCAAAAAAGAACTTTTGGATTTTACCAAAAATCAGGTGCGCGAATTTGCGTACAAAAAAGAATTGCAGTCGCTTGAAAATAATACGCTTACGCGCGGCCATATGGAGCAGATTTTGGAGCGATTGAAATATTCTATCCCCAAAAAATGACCGATTTTTTTCGAATGTTACGATATTTCGCATACGCATGGGCAATTCACGTATGCTAGCCGCGTGGTGATAAAAAACGGAAAACCCGATACGGATAATTATAAAAAATATAAAATAAAATCGCTTCGCGATGGCGAAATCGATGATTTTGCGTCGCACCAAGAAGTGATGATGCGGCGGACGATTGAAGGGCTTGGGCAGAGAAATTTCCCCAATTTAATTATCATTGACGGAGGAAAATGACAACTTTCTTCCGCACTCGAGGGTATTTTTTTGGGAATTGAAAAATTTTTGTCAGAAAATAATCCTGAAAAACTCGAAAAATTTTTGTCAGAAAAAAGTGAAAATCTCGCCATTCAGTGGCAGAAAATTTCAGAAATTCTTGGCGGCGAAGTGGGGATTTGTTCCATTGCCAAGCGCGAGGAAGAGGTTTTTTTGCCGTGACAGAAAAATCCGATTCTTTTTGAAAAATGAACGCCCGAGCTGATGGTGATTCAGAAGGCGCGCGACGAATCGCACCGATTTTCGATTACCGCCAACCGAAATGCGCGCGGAAAATCAATGAAAAAAAATATTTTGGAAGAACTGCCCGGAATCGGGCCGACAACGCGCAAAAAATTGCTCAAAACCGCTGGTTCAATTGACGAAATCAAAAATCTCGATGAGACGGAAATTCTCAAAATTGTGAACAAAAAACAGCTCGAAACACTGCGTGATCATGGACTTTTTTAAGAAAATAAAATCCCCAAAACGGGGATTTTTTTATGAAGGATTTTCGTCAGAAAAATAATTTTTCCCTTCAGTGAGGGGTTTTAGCGCGAGAATTTTTTCAGAAAATTCTTCCATTCGAGTATATCGCGATGAGCGAAAATATTCTTTTTTGTTGTGAAAAACGAGAATTGTCGGCGCACTCAAAACCTGAAACGCGCTCGCAACTTCTCGAACCTCATCGATTTCTACGCGCATGAGATCCACGAAATCTAGATTTTTTGCGAGTTCTTCAATTTTTGGAAAAAGTGCTTGGCAAGTCGAACAAAACCGCGTCCCAATGTACAAAATTTTAATTTTATTTCCTTCCAAAAAATCGTGAATGTCGTCCATATTTTTGCCAAACATTTTTGGGAATTACATAAATAAAACCGATTTCGGCGCGTCCGAACAATCATCAAGAAGCTTGGTGATAAGCGGAATCTTAAAATTTCTTCCAATAAAAATGAGTCGAGATTTGGATGGCGCCTCACCTTCCCATGGCTCCATCGTTACACGAGCGCCCGCTTTTTGAATCAAGTACCAAGTATCGGGTTTTTCAACAAACTGCACAAATCACTTTACTCGGTAACAATCATTGTCCAAATCTTGAAAAAATGCATCCATTTTTTGTACGAAAAATTTTCCGCGTGCCGTGTATTCAAATGTTTCCAAATCGTCGTGTGCATGCTGGTGCGGTGTATTATTTTTTTCTTCCATCGCATCAGTAAGCAAAAATCGCCCAGTTCCCAACAGGAGGTCGATATTTACTTTCCCGTGTTCTGCCTCAATGATTGGTGCAAATGCGTTCACGCGACGAATTGCTGTCGTGAGAAAATTTTTCTTTTCTTGATCCACGAGGTCAATTTTGTTCATCACGATAAAATCAGCAAATTCCAATTGTTCAAGCGCGATTTTTGCGTCCTGCGCGAACAAATTTTCATAATTGAGCGCATCAATCAGACAAATAATCGAATCCAATTGTACGCGCCCGTCCATATCATTCATCAAAAAACTTTGTGCGATAGGAAGCGGCTCACTCGCTCCGCTCGCTTCAATCACGATGGCATCAATTTCTTTTCCAGAATTCAAAAGTGCCTCAATGGCGTCCATCCAATCTTTTCGAACCATACAACAAAGACAGCCATTCGAAACTTCAATGATTTCCTCGGTTGATTCGGTTTTAATCAGTGCACCATCCAGCCCCGCCTGCCCAAATTCATTTTCTACCACCGCGATTTTAAGGCCGTGATTTCCTTTCAAAATATGATTGAGAAGCGTCGTTTTTCCGCTCCCCAAAAAGCCTGTTAAAATCGTAATTGGAATTTTTTTTGTTGTCATAAAAATATTTTAAAAAATTTTAGAAAGTCCCATCACAATGAGAAAAATCCCAGCCAAAAGCGTCAAAATATTGGAAAAATTATTGGCAAAATTTGGTCCGATTTTGTGAAGAAAATTTTTCCCAGACGAAAGGGAAAAGGCGATGATTGCGAGCATCAAGCCGAGCCCGAGCGAAAATGCGATAATAATGAAAAAAGAATACCACACATTGCCGATTCCAATCGCAAAAACAAAAAGCGCTAGCGCATCGATACAAGGAACGAGCCCCGCCAAAAGTCCCACCATTAAGGCATTTTTGGTATTTCCCGTCTGACAACACGCGCAGTTGCTTGGATGATTTTCGAGCGCGTTTTGAAGCGGATTTCGGCCAAAATTAGCAAAATTATCTGATTTTTTTCTAAAAAATTTGATGGCTTGCCACGCGAAAAAAATTCCAAAAATCATATACAATCCAGCACCGAATTTTTCTGTCAATTGAGCAGAAAAACTGGTTCATTTTTCTAGAACAATAATGACAATTGCCAAGAGAAAAATAAACATCGTATGCGAAGAAGTCACGCCAGCAATGATAGTGAAAATTTCATTTTTACGGAGTCTTCCGCTATTTGAAACATATCCAACGAGCAAGCTTTTGGAATGTCCCGGCAATAGCCCGTGCGCCATCCCTGCGAGCAATGCCACCACGATTCCCACGATTTTGAGGCCAAAACTTGTATTGTTGTCAAGAAAATTTTTGAGCGTTTGCCCAGGTTGGAAAAGATTGATAGTCTCAGCATTTGGGTTGCTGAGTTTATCCGGAACAGAAGCGCGTGGGGTAGTCGTTCGCGTATCGTTGGGATTCACGAAAGTATCATTTTCTCGTCCGAATGAAAGCGCAAAATGATTGATTTCAGCCTCTTCCGTGAATTCACTTTTGATGACGATTTTTTGAGAATTGTCCGAATATAAATCCCAAATTTTTCCATTCGCGTCCATCACATAGCCTTCATAATTTTTCGGATTTTGCATCGTTGTCGCGATATATGGATGAATTAACGGCGAAATATCGAGCAGCGGTTTTTTGTTAAAATCAAGCGAAAAAGTATTGATTTTATCCCAATCCACCGAAATATCGGTTGCAAATGTTGCTTTCAAAATGGGGCTTGGTAAATAATTTCATGGTTCATCCTTGACATTTTCAACAACCGATCCACTTAAAAATTTGAGCGAAAAGGGCGTGCCGTCAAAAGAAAAATGTGCATTTTGTGTAATATTTTCTTCGAGAATTTTTTCAAAATTTTCCGAAATTTTCGCATGAGAATTATTTTCAAGTGTCGAGAGAACTTGCGGTTTGAGATTTTCCCAAGCCATCAGTGAATACTCGATTTTGACAGGATTTTGAGAGGCATCGATGCGAAATTCGTGCAAAATATCGGGCGGCAACGCGCAGGCGAGCGCTCCAAAAATATTTCCAAAAAATGCGAACAATAACGCGAGAATGAGTAAAAATTTTTTCATGCTCGCATTGTAACACAAAACGCGATTTTTTCAAAGAAAATTGCCAAAATTTACACAATTTTTTCAGGAAATTTTTCTCTAAATTCTAGAAATCCGCCAGCAAGCGAACTGGCGTTATATCCGAGCTTGGCTCACATTTCCGCCAAAATCGCGGATTCTTCGCCAAACGGACAAATAAAAATAATTTTCGATTCCTTGGGAAACGGCAAATAATCGCTCGCTAGATATTTTCTGAGATCCTCGAATGGAAAATTGAGACTTCCCTTGATGTGTCCAAGTTCGTACGAAACATAACTTCGCATATCCACGAGGATTTCGCTCGAATTTTCGTCGATATAATCGGTTGTTTCGGCAGTGATATTTTCGAAATTTTCAGAAATTTGTGGCAAATTTTCTTCTTCAAAAAGGGATTTTCGCTTTTCTCGCAAATAACCAGTATACGGTTCCAAGCGGTCGCATGCGATGAAAACCGCTTTTTTCCCAGCTAAATCTTCGGGATTTTGTTTTTTAAAATATTGCAGCGCTCAATAAAAAGTCGCTCCGGAAGTCGGCCCCACCAAAAGTCCACATTTCCTGATAAGTACGAGCATATGGTCAATCGCGTTTTGTTCATCCACTTCACTAAAATCTGCGTACAATTTTGGGTCAAAAAGCCCAACTTCAAACATTTCTTGACTGTTGCGGATGCCTGGTAAATGTGAATGTCCCGCCGTGATAATTCCGATACTTTTCATATTTCCACGACTTGCAAAATAATCACGGATTCCTTTGCTGGAGCCGGTTGTTCCGAGTCCTGCAAAGAAAAAATCCGGCGTTCCGATATCATCATCAATTTCTTTGGCGGTCGTTTCTTCGTGAATTTTTGGATTTCCTGTATTGGAAAATTGATCCGTATAATAATATTTTCCAGGATTTTCGCTCATAATCCGCTTGATTACTTCGAGCGGGGAATTCGGATCCGTCGGATCAGGGCATTCTGAGCCAGCTGGCAGGCTTTTAATTTCTGTTCCAACAATTTTGATAATATCTTCAACTTCTTGTTGATGCATTTTTCGCGAAACATCAAGCAATTTTTTTCCTTGAACGCTCGCCAAAATCCCCAGAGCCTTCGCGGTATTTCCGCTCGATGATTCGATGATATATTCGTGATTTTGAGCTTCACGAAGGAGTCCCATTGCTGTGCGATCCTTGACCGAGCCAAATGGGTTCAAGAATTCACATTTTGCGTACAATTCGAGCCCCTTAATACCGTGGATTTTTTCTGGAATCAGAAAAAGTGGCGTATTCCCGATGACTTCTTGGATATTATTGATGATCATTTTTATTTTTTACAGTATGAGAAAGTGCGTGAAATTCCGACATAATCTCGGATTTTTCAGTCTCATTTTGTGGTGAATCTTTAAGGTAAACTTGAAAATATTCGAGTGCTTCTTCCGGATCTTGTAGCTTGATTGCGCCCCAATTTGGGTCTGGATAAATCACAAAATGTATAAATTTTCCGTCATTTTTTCCTTGGAAAATTTTCCCGATTTCTTCGATTCTTTGAGCCGAAGTGGTTTCTCCGCAGCAACTGAAAGCGCACGCGAGATTTTGCAACGCTGAAAATTTAAAAATAGCATTTTCGTCACTCAAATCAATATTTTTGATATCTGGACGATTTTGCGTCGCGTCCACATCCATTCCAAAATATTGCCTCAAAAATTGCTCTTTTTGTATTTTTTCTTCGTGGCTGATTTTTTTCTCAATTTCGTCTTGTGCCCATTGTTCAGGCGTTGGCGTGTTTGTGTTGAGAAGAATATTATTTTGTGTCATATTGATAAGGTCGGTAAGATTAGAAATTTTTTTGAAAGTGTTTCCCATTTCATCGGAAAATGTTTTGATATTTTCGTTATTCTGAGGTGTATTCATAAAAATAAAAAATTAGAGATCGCGTACTAAATCGCCATTTTCATCCTCGAAAAATTTTACTTTTTTGGGATGAGCAATGCTTTCGGTTTCATAAAAATCCATGTGATACGCCGCCATATTTGGAAAAATAATAATATCATTGTCCTGAACTTTTCGCGCAAAACCGATATTTCGAGAATAAATCATATCACTTTCGAGACAGAGATTTCATAGAAAATAATAAAAATTATTTTTTTCGCCGTCCGCATCATCTACGAGAATCGGATTGGTCGGCAATTCTTCCTCGCGCATTCCCAGTGCAAAAGAATGTGTATTCAGGATGAGGCTGTCCTCGCGCGTTCCGAGCACCGTCGTCGCGACAAAACCAACATTATTTCCATAGAGTGAACGCCCAGGTTCAAGCCAAAGTGTGATATTATTTTCTCGAATAAAATCCTTGATGGCAGGCTTTCATTTGATGGTTTTTGTTAAAAAATGTTGCAAAAAATTTTCTCCAGAATATTCGTGATTTTGGTACATTTTGTGATGCGCTACGCCTGCATTTCCGAAACTTTGAATGCTGTCATTTTGGTAAAAAGTTCCATATGATCCGCCAATATCAATAATTTTTGGTGCAAAACCGATTGTCAGCAATTTTTTGTAAAATTCAATACTTTCCCAGAAAACATCAATTCTCGTGTTCACGTCGGGAATATCGATATGAAAATGATAACCCAGAACTTCGAGGTTTTCACGATTTTTTTCGAGAATATTGATCGCGAGATTCCAAAGCCATTTTGCGATTCCAAATCGTGTATCAGACGCATTTTTGAAGGCGCCAAGCCGCAAAATCACAGCGATTTTTGTATTTTTTTCGCGAGCGATTTCTGTGATTTTTTCCAATTCTTCGATACTGTCCACCGCGATGGTTGCGCCGATTTCGATACTTTTGTTCAGAAATTTTCGATTTTTTGGGCCGTTGCTCGTGATGTTGGTGCCATCAAATCCCATTGCAAGCGCCTGGTCGAGTTCGCCAATCGATGAAACATCGGCGCGCAGATTTTTCGCTTTCGCAACGCGAAGGAGTTCGTTCGAATGATTCACTTTGAGTACCGCATGAATCGCATATTTGAGACGATTTTCTTCGAGAATTTTTTCAAAATTTTCAATATTTTTCTCAAATTGTTCAGGATTGACGACGCTGATGGCCTCGACTTCGTCCTCGATAAGGATTTTTCGCAGATTTTTTTTAAGATTTTCCGAAGTATTCATACAAAAAAATTATTTTTCACAATGCTCACATTTTTTGAGAAATTGCACCGTTTCAGCGTGCTCCGCGTTTTCTGGAAGCGGAAAATGCGATTCTTGAACATTTTCACAACTTTTGCAATACGAAATCTGGATGCCCTCATTTTCGTGATGATGATCACAAAGCACAAAAATCCGCCTTTTATCGACCTCGATTTCATAAATCATTTTTTCGGATTTCCAGCGTTCTAGAATTCGATAAAGGGTCGTTTGATTCATTATTTTTGGCTCTACAAAACAATTTTTCAAATAATCTAACGAAATTGATTTTGCTTTTTGGAACATTTCCAAAATATTTCTTTGATGAATGGTTGACAACATAATTTTTTATTTTTTAACTTTGCAAAAATTATTATATGCATTTTTTTGCAAATGCAAGTTTTTTTACGAAAAAAATTTATTTTTTAAATCTCGAAACCAAAAATTCTCCATATTTTGCAAAAAAATCGCTTCGCCCCGGATTTTTTCAATTGCCATTCCGGGCAATTTTTTCTACTATAAAAAGAAATTATGTGATTTTCTCCAGGAAAAGACTTTTGCACATGCAAGTTTTTTACAAAAAGTGTTTCCAATAATTCGCAAATAAAAAATCATTTCGCACGAAATTTTATTTTTGACAAATCCAAAATTTCCATCAAAAAATCCCTTCAGAAAGGGATTAGAGAATAACACATTTGTCACAAGACTTGAGGCGATTTTCTATTGATCGAGCCGTAAAATTTGGTGGAAGTGGTTCATAAATCGTCTCGATATTTCCACAATTTTCACAAATTGAAATTTCTACGCTGTCACGATTTGGGTTAAAATCGTCCGTCACCAAAAAAACAATTCGCTCATTTTGGTATTTTACTTCGTGGATGAGGCCCTGACTTTTGAAAATTTCAATCATTCGATAGAGCGTCGTGAGGTCCATTTTTCCTTCTCATTTTCCTACAAGATTCGCTTTGAGATGAGTAAAAGTGGATTTTCCAACCGTTCCAATATATTCGACAAAAATCCGTCGCGGCCGCGTAATGCGAGTATCAGTCATATTCAAAATTTTAAAATAACCCAAAGAGTATAGCATATTTTTTTCAAAATTCAAATTTTTTGCGAAAATTCGCAATATGGATTTTTTCGATGAAAACTCCTTGACATTTTTATTTTTTTATGGCAAAATGCTCGTGTCATCGATTTTTCCTGAAAGGGGAGCGAAAATGCTTACATTTTTAAAATGGGCATTCATCATCTTGTGTCTGCCAATGGTTTTGCTCATCGGATTCATCATGTTGCCAATCAAGCCCTTTTGGGTGGCGTTGGTGATTGCAATTTGGTTCCTTTCTCGAGTGAAGACGCTGTTCGCCAGAATAGTCGTCGCTTTGCTCGTGATTGGAATCCTCGGGAAAATTTTTCATTTTTGAATTTTTTCCCAAAGCCGGAATTTTCCGGCCTTTTCTTTTTAAAAATTTATTGACAATTTCATTCGTTGTATTAAAATATTTTTGTTAGAAACTAAATTAGGAGAACATTATGCTTTACCAAAGCAATATTTGGTGGATTTTGGCCATATTTTTGATTGGAATTATCATCATAATGTGCCAATTTCCTGTCATATTTCTCTTCATAATGGGCGTGATATATATTTTTTGTGCCAAAAATATTTCTGCGAAAATTCTTGGAATTTTGGCTATAATATGCGCTTTTTCTGAATTTTTCAATTTTTAAAATTTTTCAGCCAGCATTTGCTGGCTTTTTTTATTTCTCATTTGACAAATGATAAAAAACTCCTAAAATAATCCCAATCCCGATTTTGGGAGAATTTTCTTTTTTCTTTTTTGAAAGGATTGATGTGGTGGTACAAATGACATTAGGAGCAATTCTCAACGACGGCCCGAATAATGGCCGACGAAGACGTTCTGCTTCCAAAGTTCCATTTAAAGCGCCAAATATAGTGTGGCGCGCCAAAATCCATGTTCGTGATCATCGAGGACGAGTTTTACCTGGACTTTCGCTCAGTATTGAGCGTATCCCCATGAAACCGAATGGGCAAAAAATTTTTCGCGAATACATAACGGATGATAATGGAGCCATTGTAATTTGTGATCTTTGTGTGCCGGAGTTGACGCGAGAAGGAGTTGAAGTGGTCGTGAATAATGACATATTTCAGCTAAAACGCATATCTTTCCACCAAGATCGAGAAGGCAGTTCACTCTTGGTAGGCGAACTGAAATTCACGGAAGAAGAAATGCGATATTACGCGTTGTTGTGATATCTTTCCGGTCCCATGTCGTCATGGGACTTTTTTATTTTTCAAAAATTTTTTATACGATTTTCCAAAAATTTCTCACAAAATTTTGGTTGATTTTTTTCAATTTTCTATACAATAAAAGAAATTAAAATTTTTTATGACGAATTATCACGATAAATACGAGATTGTTATGGGTCTTGAAACGCATGTTCGTGTCAAGTCTCAGACAAAAATGTTTTGTACTTGTAAAAATGCGACTGATTTGGCGCCAGAACCAAATATTCATGTTTGTCCCGTTTGTATGGGATTCCCTGGGCAATTGCCGACGCTTTCGGAAGGTGTGGTAGATTTGGCAGTTCGCGCGAGCCATGCTCTTTCATCAAATGTTCAAAATGTGAGCGAATTTGACCGAAAAAGTTATTTTTATCCAGATTTGCCGATGGCGTACCAGATTACGCAAATGTACCATCCAATCACGATGGGCGGGGAAGTGCGCACGCTCGTTGATGGTGAACTCAAAACTTTCCGCATTCATCACATGCATATCGAAAATGACGCTGGAAAACTTGTTCACGCGAATGGAAAAACACTTTGTGATTACAATCGCGCAGGTTCTCCACTCATGGAAATCGTGACAGAACCAGATTTTCGATCAAAGGCTGATGTGCTCGCGTATCTTGAAGAAATTCAAAAATTGATGCGCTGGTGTGGTGCGTCTGATGCAGATATGGAAAAGGGACAATTGCGTTGTGATGTGAATATTTCGATTCGCCCGCATGGCCAAAAAGAATTTGGAACACGCGTAGAACTGAAAAATATTAACTCATTTTCATCAATTGGGCGTGCTATCGATGCAGAATTTGCTCGTCAGGTAGAAATTCTCGAAGAAGGCGGAACGCTTGACCAAGAAACTCGCGGTTGGAATGATGAAAAGGGATATTCAACTTCACTTCGTTCCAAAGAGGATGCTATGGATTATCGATATTTTCCAGATCCAGATTTGCCACCGCTTCACATTTCTGACGAATTTATTGCTGAGCGAAAACTTTCAGAATTGCCGATTGATCGCCGCCTCAAATATTTGAACGAATACAAATTGATTGAAGATGATGCGCGCATTCTTTCCAATGACCGCACAACCAGCGATTTTTATGAAGAATTGGTAGCGATTTCTGGTGATCCGAAAAAATCTTGTTCGTACATTACGACGGTGCTTTTTGCAATTTTTGAAAGTGCGCCAGAAAAAATCACTTTGGCTGATGTGAAAGCCGAAACTCGCGAATTTGCTGAAGTTATTAAGATGGTAAATGCAGATGAAATTTCATCAACCAATTCAAAAATCGTGATGGAAAAATTGGTTTTTGAAGGCGGAAATGCTCGTGAATGGACTGAAAAACTCGGACTCAAACAATCCAATGATACGGGCGCACTTGAGGCTATTGTGGACGAAGTGCTCGCGCAAAATGCTTCACAGGTGGAAGAATACAAGGGTGGAAAAGAAAATTTGTTTGGATTTTTTGTAGGGCAGTGTATGAAAGCCTCAAAAGGCCAGGGAAATCCAAAAATGTTCACCGAAATTCTCAAGAAAAAATTATCATAATTTTTTCAAAAATCTCTCGCGAGGGAGATTTTTCTTTGACTTTGTGTGGAAAAAATTTATACTTATTTTGCTTGCAAGTTGCAATGCGTTTGATTTTTCATTGGGAAAGGAGATTGTATGAAAAATTGTATTTTTCTTTGGCACGATGGTTGGGATGGTAATGATATCGACATTCCCAAACCAGAGGGCTGGGACGGCTTTTAGTCGTCAAATTTCAAATCACCACTTATTCAAGTTGGTGATTTTTTGTATCAAAACACATTTTCGTTAAAAGGCAAGTCAATTTTTCAAAAAAATCTCGACGCGGCTCGACTTTTTCGTATTTTTTCGCATAATGAGAAAAAATAATTTACACTATGCACCTGATTGTTGATATCAGAAGTCGACATCCCGAAGATGCGGTAATCATCCGCTACGCGCAAAATTGGACGAAAAAGTGGAAAAAATACAATCCGCACGATACTTGTACTTTTTTGATTTTTGATCAGCAGGAAGCGCCCGAGTGAGAAAATTTTCTTCGCGTGAAGCCTGCTGGCTGGTTTTCTTCTTCCAAAAAAATTGCTTCTACCAATCCGAATGAGATTTTTCGTGCAATCAATTTTTCGCGATACGCGCCGTACGATCCCAATATTCCGACGCTTACTTTTGTGATGGATATGGGGCGTTGGCTCTATGATAACGAAACGAATGCCAATATTTTGCGACGAAAAGAGCGCGAATTCGAGATCAAGCGCTTGCTCAAAAACTCTTCGCATTTTATTGTTCCGAGTTTTTTTGCAGGCAATGAACTCGTCGAACTCTGGAATATTCATGAACAGAAAATCGATATTTTGCCGTTTGTTGAGATAGAAAAAATCCCGCCGAATAAGCAATTATTCGCACAAAATAATTTGCCAGAAAATTTTTTCTTGTACGACGCGACTTTTTGATCGGAATCCAATATTGAGATTTTGCTTCATGAATTTGGAAAATTTATCCACGATTTGTACGGAAAAACGCACTTGATTTTGCACGGAAATTCCGCTAAATCACTCAAATTTTTGACCGAAATTTTGCGTCGCGAAAGACTGGAAAAATGGGTGCATATCACGGGAATTCTCGATATTCATTCTCAAGAAATGCTTTACCAAAAGGCAAAATCGTGGATTTTTGTCGGGGCGTACAATACAACCAAAGTGAATGTTGAACTTGCCAATTCTCACGATTTACCGATGATTTTGTCAGATATTCGCGCGTTTGATTTTTATCCGCACGCGATCAAAATCCATCCAAATCATCTGGAAAATTTGTCAGAAATTTTTTCTCAAATCGAAAAAAATCATGATTTCAACCTTCCAGAAAAAAATATTTTTGATGAAGCGGTGATTTTTGGACAATTCAAAAAAATTCTTTCCAAAAATCCCAAAATTTCTAAATCCTAACAAAAAATTATGTTTAAAGTTTTCTGAGTTTCTAATGAAAATGAGTCTGGCGAACGAATGGAGGTTCGCACTATTGAGACTTCCCAAGCTGAAGCCATCGAGGTTGAGATGGACGCGGAACGCGACCATGAGACTGACATCGGGCAAATTGCGGTTGATATTCTCGATTTGTCTGATGCTATCGTGATTGTGGCGCCAGTTGCGGGCGTTGATCCTTCGGAAGTGGATATTGGCCTTTCGCGAAATATTTTGACGATTTCTGGAAATCGTCGTGAAAATCCGATTTATATGGAGGCGCGCCGGATGCTCGTGGAAGAATGCTTTTATGGAGCCTTTTCTCGGTCAATTATTTTGCCGGAAAATCTTGCTTTTGACAAAATTTCTGCGTCAGTGGAACACAATGTGATTACAATTTTGATTCCAAAATTGACATTGATCTCAAAATCGATTAAAATAGATGCAACTAAAAATTAGTTATGTTTTTCAAAAAATCTAAAAAAACCGAAGACGAGGCGGTCGTGAAGCGCGGTATCAAAAAAATGGACGCAGTCATTACGGGCGCTGTTTTGGGTGGCGTGGTCGCGTCGCTCTATGGCGTGAAAAAACTTCGCGATGCGAACGAAAAAAATGAAGCCAACGAAAAAAATCAAAATCCAGAAAAAACGGCTGAAAAACCAGCCAAGAAAGGATTTTTCGCGAGACTTTTTAACCGCAAAAAATAATATGAAAAAAATTTTTTTCATCGCGATTTTTTTCTCATTTTTTGGTGTGCAAAATATTTTTGCAGCCGCACCGCAATGCCCAAATTTTTCTGAGATTAAACCCACGGCTGACGAGATTGTTTCCAAAATCGATCAGTGTCTGGAAGCTCGTGCCAATCGCACTTCCAATACGATTGAAGATTTTCAGTGTCCAGCAGGCGAGTTTGCGCTTGAAGATCGTGCCGAACTCACGAATGAACGCCTCGCGTATTATATCGCGGTCAATGTTTTTATGAATGAAGCTGATACGAAAGTCAAGCAATATATGCAACAATTGCAGCGTTATCGTGATAAAGATCCGGTTGCGTGGACGCAGGCCTATGGTTCGTGTATTCTCGGAAAGGGTGATGAAACACAAAAATCTCTCGCGTATTTTTATGATACGATTTGCCAATTTTCGACGATTTCTAATTTTTTGGATTCCAATTCTCAAAATCGAAAATTTGGAATTTCGTCTGACACATATCCCCAAAAAGTCTGTACAATGCTCGCACAGAAAAAGAAAAATGCGTGGATGAATCTGGGAAATAGCCTCATGCAGCAGGGAATTTATAAAAGTTTTGAAAATGACCGAGACTATTATATGGAAGGAATTCAGGGGAATTATCGCGCGATTTTGGAAAAATTTCACAATTATCAAAAAATCGTTTTTCGTGCCGCTTCCAAGATTACTCATTATATCCGTCAGGCTGTAAAATAATATGAAAATCCGTGCCAAAAAATCGCTCGGGCAAAATTTTCTCGTAGATATCGATGCACTCATTGCCATCAGTTCTGCGACCGAAGTTGCCGAAAAAAATATCGTCGAAGTGGGCCCAGGATACGGCGCTTTGACGGATTTTTTGTTACAAGAAAATCCTCAAAAAATCGATTTGGTCGAACTTGATCCCGATATGATTGCCATTCTTCGTGGAAAAATGATTACGGATTGGGCTGATTTTGCTGATCGCATTACACTGCATCACGCCGATGTTTTGAAATTTTCGCCCAATTTTGACAAATATTCGCTCATCGCCAATATTCCGTATTATATCACGAGCCCGATTTTATTCCATTTTTTGTATCCGAAAAATTTTTCCGTACCAGAAGAAATGGTGATTCTCATGCAGAAAGAAGTGGGCGAAAAAATCCTCGCCGCCAAAGGCAAAAAAACGCAACATTCGTATTTTTCGCTTGCTATGTGGCTTGCGTGCGAACATATTGAAAAAATTTGTCTCGTTCCGAGCGAGAGTTTTGACCCAGCGCCAAAAGTTGATTCTATCGTGCTCAAATTTTCTCCGAAAAAGAATCGTGATATTGAAGTGGATTTGCAAAAGTTGGAACTTTGGGACAAGATTTTCAAACATCCGCGAAAAACCTTGGCTTTCAATCTGAAGTCCGCTGGAATTTTTGATGAAAAAATTTTGGAGAATGTAAAAAATTTGTGATATTCCGAACAGGTTCGTGCGGAAGCGATTCGTCTGGAGGATTGGGAAAAGATTTTGGATTGTTTGAAAAATCTGAAAAATTAGAAAAATTTGCAAAAAATTATTTTTCTGTATACTAACAATAGTTCTTTAACATTCCCAAGTTCAACAATCACCTTTCAGTGGAAATTTTGGTAATGACATTTGGAGGAATGCAAACCTCAGTCTTAATTTTTTTATGAAACGATTTTAAGCCAAGAAGTCTATACTCAATTGGGAGCATATTGCATCTTTTTGGCTTAAATATCACTTTTTCGCTCTCAAATTTCATTAGTAAATTTCTACTGTTTCCAATCATATTTTATTGTATGAAAAATTTTTTCCCTGATTTTTTATGGTCGCTTTCGCGGCCATTTTCTGATTTTCGTAGTACGCCCATATCATTGTGGTTTTTCATGGTTACATCGATTAGCGTATGATTGTTTTTTCAATTATTTCAAAATATTATAAATCCCCACAAAAATAGGGGATTTTTTTATTTTGCAAAGTTGTAAAAATTTACAAAAATTGCTCATATTTTTTCTTAAAATAATTTTAAAAAAGAGTTTTTAAGCGCTATTTTATCAGAATTATCTTATATTGAACTAACATTATTCAGCCTATCAAAAAATCGATAGTTTTTATTTTGCCAGTTGTAAGCGATTTGAGACTTTTTCTCATAAAAATGCTGCATTTTTTGTAAATTATTTTTTTATATGCTATACTTTTTTTGCTTTTATCTCTTACCCCTTATGAAAAAGTATGAAAAAACAGACAGCAGAGTCTCGTTCTACTAGAATGAGCGCCCGTCTTGGAAGTATGGCAATGATCGCCGCAGTTATGGCATCGCCAATTCTTTCTAACCATGTAACCTATTCAGTATTGGCCGCAGAAAGTGATCCAGTAGTAGCTGCTCCTGCGACACTAACTCCAGCAGCACCAGCAGCTACTACTACAACAGCAAAACCTCAGGCAACACCAATTGATACCACTTCTGGTGTGACTGTAAAAACAGCTGATGGTTCAGAAGTGAATTATCCAGTATACCTTGATAAAGAAAATAATGTTTTCTATCTTGACGCTCGTGATTTTGGACTGAATACAGAAGATAATCAGGACGATACTCCAGCAGTAGTAGCAACGCTTCAGGCCGCGAATAATACGATCATTGTTCAGAATGGTCAGGAAACTCGAGGTGTAGCGGTGCAAGTTTCTGGTGTGGTAAATATTGCCCGTGATGGTGCAGTACTTGACCACTACGAACTTCGTACATACGCTGGCGGACTTGGTCAGAAAGTTCGTGGAGCGACACTCGCTGGTGTTGCTGATCCAGCAAATATTACTCCTGAAGAATTTAAAAAAATTCGTTATGTAGAAGAAGGTGTAGTACAATATACTGGTTCTGATAACAAAAAATATAACGGAATTATTTTCCCAATTTATCGAAAAGATGGACTTTTCCAGCAGATTAAAATCGACAAAGAATTGCCTCATGTAACAGGATTCTTCGGTGATGGTCTGGCAACAACAACTATTACAACAAGCCTTGTACAGATTGGTGAACCATGGAATCCAAATGAAAACGATACTGATAATCGTGACCATGCGGTGCTTCTCGTGGAAGATCATGACAATTTCTTTGTGAAAGATTTTTCACTTCGCATCAAGCGTAATAGTGATCTTGATCCAGTCTTTTATGTGAAAGGGTTCCCATATCATGGAAAAGTAGATGGTATCCATGTGAGTGATTCTCAGCATGTAACAGTGGATAATGTTGAAGTGACTGGTGCCAATAAGGCTGGTGTGCGATTCACATCAGCATACAATGGTGTGAAAAAACTTAATATTGGTGGAACACTTCGTTCTATTTCTTATTGTGTGGCTGCAAATCTTGCAGGTATAACACACCTTAATGACAAAGGATGTGGTGACTATACTGATGCTAGCGTGCTTCGCATGATGGAAGGAAACAAGATTACAAACAGTATTTTATATCAAAACCGTGTAGCGGGTGTTCAGTTTTCATATCAGAACAGATTTGAAATCAGTAATTCTGTGTCATACGAAAACGGGCATACACGATCTGGTGGAACTGGTTACGGTTTTGCTTCGGAAGCGGGTTCTATGAACAACAACATCACTTTCCGCAACAACTTCACAAGCCACAACTACCGTAAGGGTCTTGATATCCACGATGGTGACAATATCCTCATTGAAAACAATATTTCGCACGGTGACCGTTTGCTTGGTATTTCTGTGTACAATCGTACTTTCAAAATGGAAAATGTCACGATTCGAAATAACACCGTTTTCCAGGATACACACAATCGTCTGGAGCGCAATGACCTGGATCTCAATGGAGCATTTGACCCTAATGGAGACTATCTTCAGTTTGAAGCGATTCATTTGCAGACAAACGAAAAGGCTCGTCGCCTTAGCACAGATGGTTCGCGAGGTCACTTTGAAATCAGTGGCAACACGATTCGCGGACTTGATGAATCAGGAAACACGCACGACGGAAAATCATACATTTCCAATGCGATGTTGGTTCGTATGCAGGAACCATACCTTGATTATGAGCTTATCATCGATAACAATGATATCTCAGGAGTTTCTGCAAGTAATATTTTTAAAATCATCAACAACGCTCTTGATGGGCAGAAAATTGGGCGAGAATTCCAAAAAGATTTTAGCAAATTCTCTACTGGTATTGGATACGGTTCTGGTGATATCCGCATTACTAACAACACAGTAAATGTTGATCGTATCGTTGCGGAAGTAGGAAAATTTGCGCCAATCAATATTTCTGAAACAACACGAAATGTTGGCCTCACGACTAATGATGGAAAAACAACCGAAATGGGACAGAACAAATTCCATGGTTCTCTCAAATTCAATAACAACAACATCAAATTCAAAGAATCAGTAATTGGTAAGCCATCAAATCAAGAATCAGTGATTTCGATCCATACAAATGCCAAAAAAATCGAAATGACTGGTAACGCGATTGATATGGGGAAAATCGTATCAACATACGCCGCACTCAAACCTCTTATCAATGTAACTGGTTTGACAGGGCATACCGTGCGACCGAAAGTAAATGGTTATACTATGAACACAGGTACAGAGCCACAGAACTTCCCATCAATGCTTCGCTTAACTCAGCCGTTTGTATTTGCGGGAAACAAAATCACGGTAGATAGCGTAGATCTTACGCCAGCTGCGGCAGCGAAGCCACTTCAGGTATTGTCGAGTCAGTTCACGCTTCGCTATGCTCGTGACAATGAATTTATTGCCAAAAATCCACTTAACCTCGCAACTTCAACAGACGGAATGGATGCACATGAAGATGCAAAATACAGTGCTGATGTAACGGCTACAGCGGACACTCTTAAGGATGATGCTCGTACAAACTTTGCTCCAATCCGTATGGCCGAAGAAACGACAGAAGATTCTTCAAAAGAACTTCCTGTTCGTATGACAGCAATCGTTGATGAGGATCTTCCACTCGGACAGACAGTTGAAGACAAGCCTCTTGCCAATGTCTCAGTAGCTCGCAAAGTCGGTAAGGCCGCAGTAGATAATACTATTATAACTTCCAAAGGAGGTCGTAATGTGCTTGATCCATATCCTAATCTCAAAAATCTTTTCTATAAGCTCGGAAATCTTACAGACGATAAGGACGGACTTTTGCTCGGTGATTATATCGTGTCCACTGGTCCATCTGCGGGTAATGTACTCGAATCAACGAAAGAAATTGTGATGAATGGGGCAACTATAAACGATCTGACTCGTTACGAAAAAATGCCAGTAGCACTCAAAGATGCATTTGAAATCGAATACGAAATCGCTAATCCAGATGCTCGTCCAGCAGAACGAACCGTTCGTGTTGGTACACTTCGTACTGTGTATGATACTGTCAAGACAGAAGAAGAAATTGATTTTGAAATCACTGAAGAACAGACTGATACTCTCAAGAAAGGTGAAACACAAATCAAAACGCCCGGTAAAAAGGGTAAAAAAGAAATCGTATACCGCGATCTCAAAAATGCTAAAACTGGTGTAGTTCTTGAACATACTGCTGCCGTAGAGCGTGTGATTAAAACGCCAGTGACTCAGGTGGTGCTTGTTGGTACAAAAGAAGATACAACAGCCATCGACACAACTAATCTTCAGAACAAAATAACTGAAGCAGAAACTGCTCTCAATGATCCAAAAACAGTAGCAGATGCCAAAAAAACAGCTCTTCAGAACAAGATTACTGAAGCCAAAGCAGCTCTTGATGACACAGCAACTCTCACTGTAACAAAACGTGATGATCTCGTACATGAACTCACACAACTCATTGGCCAACTCACAAAGAATGATGGAACAACTCCACAGCCACAACCTCAACCTCAACCTCAACCACAGCCACAACCTCAACCACAGCC
Source organism: Candidatus Altimarinota bacterium (assembly GCA_013332525.2). Taxonomy (GTDB): domain Bacteria; phylum Patescibacteriota; class Gracilibacteria; order BD1-5; family UBA2023; genus GN02-873. The sequence goes on along the minus strand of JABCOP020000009.1, from coordinate 6,924 downwards.
ACAACCACAGCCACAACCTCCTCTTGTGACTCGTTCGTCAAGTGGGCCTGGTGGTCCAGTTTGGGACAGCTTGATTGATGGAAAATATGCTCCAATCTTTGAGACATTCTACAAAGACGGATGAATTTCAGCCGGAATGGAGTTCTTCAGTCATAAGGATGCGGATGAAGGACGCGGAATTATCCGATACTTCTTGAAGCGTGCAGAAAATGGTCTCGGATGGAATCTCAAGACTTGGAGAAACTTCAAGTAATAAAAAAGGCGAAAGCCTTTTTTATTTTGGTGTATTTTTTGTAGTATTTTTGTCAGAAATTTTTTGAAAAAACACAAAAATCCCTATAATGAGCGCATCTTAACATTTTTTATGACAACAGAAACAACTCAAAATCTCGACGCAGAAATGGAAATTATTCTCATCGACACGCCTGATTATTTGGCGGAAATCGCCGCTATTTTGGAACTCAAAAATTCGCAAGTGGAAACTGTTTTGGAGCTTACGGCCGAGGGCGCGACCGTTCCGTTCATTGCGCGTTATAGAAAGGAAAAAACAGGAAATTTGGATGAAGAGCAAATCAGAGAAATTTTGAAAGAAAAAACAAGAATTGAAAATCTTTATGAAGCCAAAAAAACGGCATTAAATGGTATTTTTGAGCAAGGAAAGCTCACTGATGAGCTAAAAGAAAATATTCTCAAAGCAAAAACTTTGAAAGAAGTGGAAGATATTTACAAGCCATACAAATCAAAGAAAAAAACAAAAGCTATGATTGCGATTGAAAATGGATTTCAAGTTGTGGCTGATGAAATCAAGAAAAATAAAAATATTTCTGAAAATGATGAAATCCTAAAAAATTTGCTGGAAAATTTTTCTTTTGAGGAAATTATTGAGTGAAGTGCTGAAATAATCTGAGCTGAAATCTCTGCAAATGCTGATTTGAGAGCAGATTTAATCGAAACTTTGAACAAATATTGAGAGATTTCTTCAAAATACAAAACAGAAAAATCTTTGGAAAAATTGAATGAAAAAGATCGTGAACAAATTCCAAAATTTGAAATTTATAACGAATTTACAGCAAAAATTGCTTATTTAAAGCCATATCAAGTTTTGGCTTTAAATCGTGGAGAAAATCTCTGAATTTTGAATATAAAAATCGAAAAAACAGAAAAAACTTTTGAATGAATTGCCTTTCATTATGCAAGAATTTTGAAAACAAAATATCCTTTTGCAGAGCAACTTTTAGCATGATTTGAAAAATGATATGAGGCACTTTTTTCTTCAGTAGAAAATGAAATCAGAGCGAATTTATCAGAAACTTGAGAAGATGATGCAATCAAGACTTTTCAAACAAATTTGGAAAAACTTTTGATGACAAAACCAGAATATGGGAAAAATATTTTGGCAATTGATCCAGGATACGCAGCAGGATGCAAAATCGCATTTTTGGATAATTTATGAAATCCTTTGGATTTTACAAAAATTTATTTGCATAAAAAAACTGAAGCAAAAGCCATTTTACAATTATTTTTGAAAAAATATTCTCCTGATGTGATAATTGTGGGGAACTGAACTGGAAGCAAAGAAACAATAGAATTGCTTCAAGAAATCACTGCAAAAGATATTTTTATCGTGAATGAAAGCGGGGCCTCAGTGTACAGTGCCAGCAAAATCGCACAAGAGGAATTTCCTGATTTGGATAGCTTGGACAGGGGAACAATTTCTCTTTGAAGAAGATTTATTGATCCACTTTCTGAACTTGTAAAAGTGCCAGTTGGATCGATTGGAGTTGGGTTGTATCAACATGATGTGCCAGCAAAAAAACTAGAAGAACAACTTGGAAATGTGGTAGAAGATGTTGTGAATGAAATCTGAATCAATGTAAACTCAGCTTCAAGTTACGTTTTAAATTATATTTCTGGAATTGATAAAAGGCTTGCTAAAAAGATTTTTAATAATCGTCCTTACAAGTCTCGTATTGATCTGAAAAAGCAAATGACAGACAAAACTTATGAACAAGCTATTGGTTTTTTGAGAATTCCTGAAAGTGAAGAGAAACTTGATAATACTGATATTCATCCTGAACAATATGATTTGGCAAAGTTTATCATTGCTGAATTTGATGGAGAAAATTTGCAAGAATTTTTTGATGAAAATTTTGAAAAATTAAAAAAATTGTATGATGATGTCAATATTTGAACTCTTGAATTTATTTTGGATTCTTATAAAAATGCTGGAATAGAAAAAAGAACGATTTCTACTCACAAAAAAGCTTGAATTGCCAAAGATGCGACTGAAATAAAAGAGTGAGATGTAGTGGAGGGAATTGTGAAAAATGTAGTGGCATTTGGTGCTTTTGTGGATATTGGCTTAAAAAATGATGGCTTGGTGCATATTTCTCAAATCACAGATAGGTTTATTAAAGATCCAAATGAGGTTTTGGAAGTGGGGCAAGATGTGAAAGTCAAGGTTTTGAAGATAGAAGGAAGCAAGATTAGTTTGGGGATGAGGGGGTTTAGAATTTAATTTGAAATAATATGAAAAAATTAAGTTTCCAAAATCAGAGTAAAATAAAAAATTTATGTCCACTATTGTTTTGGTATAGAGATGATTTTTATTCCTTTTTTGCTAATATTTTAGAATGTTCTAAAAGTGATTTAGAATATAAATATCCAAGAAATTTGAATAAATACTTTATAACTGAACAAATTTTACATATTCTTACTGAAGAGCAGTTAAAAAGATTTTTATCAGAACTGTATAATTTGAAAGAACCACTCTGATGAGATAATAATCCTAATTATAGGGAATGATTGCAAAAATTAAAAGATTTTAAAAAAGAAATGTGAAATGATATTTTGGAGCAAGAATTAAAAGATAAAGAATTTAATGATTATTTGGGCCAATGCAAAAAGAATGATGAATTAGTGAATTTTAAAAAGCAGCAAAAAGAAAAGATTTGGATGGAATTTTTAGAATACACTAAAATTACAGAAAATAAACAAAAAAGATGATTTTGGTTGGAAAAAATATTTTTTGATTTAATGGAAATAGAAAACATTGAACATAAAAGGCCTTACCGTACACATTATGAACAAATTGATGGTTCATTAAAATTTGATTCCTTTACATACTTATTTGAAGCTAAGTGGGAAGAAAATGCTATTGCACAAAAGGATATTTCTATTTTTGATTGAAAAATTCAATGAAAGGCACAGAGTACACGTTGAATTTTTCTGTCAATTTCTTGATTTGAAGATAGTGCAGTATGCTGGGCTCAAAATAAAGATTCTCCACGATTAATTTTTATAGATTGATCAGAATTTTCTGCAATATTACAATGATATAAAACAATGTATGAACTTCTGTATGAAAAAGAGTACAATTTAACACATTATGGGTACGTATATAAAAAAATCAAATAATTTGTGAATATAGATTACTGAGGGGAGAAAGCTTTTGGAAATAAAAGAGTTTGTATCATAATGAGATAAGATAGAATATTGATACCTAAGAAGTTTTGTAGAAAAACTATATGCCCCTATTTTTATGAATATTTTATGAAATGAAGAAATTAATAAAATTCTTTGAAAATGTCACTCATATAACCACAATTGTTTTTCGGCTCCTTCTGATGTTGAAAACTTTAGAAATTTAACAAAAGATTTATTTAAAGATATGCATTCTTTTAAAAAATAGATGATTGTATTAATACATAAAATATCTTGCAATTTAATATTTAAGCCTAGAATATGAAAGAAAATCGATTAACATTTTCTGATGCTATTGAACAAGTGTTACTACATAATGGATATTACGCTCCCCTTTCTTTAATTTACAAAGAATTTAAAAAATACAGGCAAAAAACTTGAAAAACACCAGACAAAACTATTCAGGAAAGGGTTCAGAGGGATAAAAGATTTACGAAAATTTGATATTGAGTATATGCTTTAACAGAGTATTTGCATTTATTGCCTCAAGAAATCGAACCAAAAACAGAAAAACAAAAAACTGAAAGAATACATTCAAGGATTCAGTGAATGCTTATTGAAATTGGAAATATGGAAGGGTTTGATACATATACGCCTGATGTAAATGGTATTTTTGATAATAAAGAAATTGGTAAATTAACTACATTAAAGGAAGTCCCCCCCTTTACATATGATAGAATTATAAAAAATTCTATCAAATTTGTTGATGTTATTTGGTTTAATAAAAGATGATTCCCAGAAGTATTAATAGAAGTAGAAAATTCAACTGATTTTCGAGATTGATTTGTAAAAATGAATGAATTACAGGATTTTAACACAAAATTTTTATTTATTGCTCCTGATGAAAAAAAGAAAAAATTTGATAAAGAGAAAACTAAATCTGCCTTCGCAAATATTGCCCAAAGGTGTGAGTTCAGAAATTATGAAATTATAGAAAAATGGTATTTAAATAAAATGGATGCAAAAAAGTTTGATATTTTTGAAAATTAATCTTTTTTAAATATAGGCGATTTAAGGTTGATAAAACAGAAAATAGAAATCATAAAAAACATAGTGTTACTGAATATCTTCATTATGTTAAGGTGAAATAAAAAACTAGCCTCCTAGCTAGTTTTTTAATAAATCCGTTATTTCCGCCAAAACCCTTTCTGCATGCCCTTTTGCACGTACATTTCTCCATTCTCGTACTATCTCGCCCGTCGCTGAATCCAGCAAAAATGTCGAACGAATCGTGCCGATATAGGTTTTTCCATAATTTTTCTTTTCGCCAATGGCGCCGAATTTTTCATGCAAAACACCATCTGGATCAGAAATCAGTGTGATTCCAAGTCCATGTTTGGCACAAAAATTTTCATGTGACGCCTCACTATCCTTGGAAACCCCAAAGATTTCTACATCAAGATTTTCAAAATCTGCTTTCAGGCGCGTAAAATCCTGTGCCTCAAGCGTGCAACCAGGCGTATTATCTTTCGGATAAAAATACAAAATCGTATATTGGTGCGTTTGAGAAAGGGGAACTTTGTTCATAAAACTTAGAAAGAAATGTGAGAAATTTGATCGCCGTATTTCGCCGCAAAATCAAAAAATTCTTCATCCAGCATTTTTTGGAAATCAATTTCATTCAGATTATCATGCAAAATAATATCATCCTTTGCGCGACAAATGTGAGAAATTCTATCCGAAAAATGTTCGGCAATTTTCGCGGTTTTGGCTTTTTGTTCGGACTGCACAGAGGCTTGCAATTCGAGATTTTGCAAAATACGGGAGAGGCTCATTAGTGGAGATTATATTGATTTTTGTACGCTTTCCAAGTATTTTCAATGAGGGTCGCAACCGTCATCGGGCCAACTCCACCCGGAGAAGGGGAAATCGCTTGAACAAAATTTTTCAGATTGTCAAAATCCGCATCGCCGCAGAATTTTCCATTTTCATCCATATTTGATCCAACATCCACGATAATCGCACCCTCGCGCACCATTTCTCGTGTCAAAAATTTTGGCTTACCAATCGCTACCACGATGATATCTGCCATTTGCGTGATTTCAGCGAGGTTTTGAGTATGACTATTGCAGCTCAGCACTGTCGCACTTGCATTGATCATCATGAGCGCCATTGGCTTCCCAACAATATTTGATCGTCCGAGAATGGCCACTTTTTTGCCTTTGACATCAATGTTGTATGCATCAAGAAGTGTTATAATGCCTTGTGGCGTACAGCTTGGCAGTCATTGTTTTCCAAGAAAAACATTGCCGATTTGTGTCGTCGTGAAGCCATCAACATCTTTATGTGGAGGGATTGCCGCAATGACTTTTTCCTCATCAATATGCTTTGGAAGTGGCATCTGCACGATAAGACCAGCGATGTTTGGATTATTGGCGAGCGCCGTGATTTCTTGCAAAAGTTCCGCTTCAGAAATATCGGCATCAAAATTTTTGAGCAAAAAATTCATCCCAACTTCTTCCGCGCGTTTTCGCTTCATTTTAATATATTGTAGACTCGCAGGATTATCACCCACAAGAATCACCGCGAGACAGGGTAATGCGAGATTTTTTGTCGCCAAATCCGCCTTCAAAATTTCAGATTTTACTGAATCCAAAAGTTCATTTGCGATTTTTTTTCCGTCCAGAATCATAGTGCGAATTATTTTTGTCATTATAATAATATTTTATTTTTCCGCAAGAAAAAAGCTTTTTGACACTATTTTTGTGTCCAACTCAGCAAAATTTTTTCAGATTTTTCTATCGTTTCCAGCGTGATTCGGAGTGTTCATTTAAGATTTTTCCAAACTTTTTCTTCGTGATTTTTTCTAATTTTTTGATCCAAAATTGTTTTGGCTTTTTTCTCATAACGAAGGCAAGTTTCGGTGCAAATCGGCAGATGTATGCGCTCAGATTCGTATCGCCCACGATGCCGTGAATACGCCTGCGTACCGAGAATCGCGAGCGTTCCTGGGAAATTTTCTGGTGTTCCATTTGAAAAATGAATCGTGTCAGCAAAAATACTGCTGAGTGTGCGAAAATCGTCTCCATCAACGCGATAGGAATTTTGAGCAAAATCCTGCAAAAAATCCACTTGCGCAAATCGATACAAAACCGCGAATTCATCAAAAATCTGCGAATATCCGCGCTCCACAAAATATCTGAGAAAATGCATGAGTTCTTGCGTTCGGAAAGCTGATTCGTAGGTCATTTGACAACCGCGATAATATGCCACGAGTTTACGACTCGCATCATGATCTTGCCCGAGAACTCCAATATTTTTCTCAGCCAAAAGGTGCTCTTGGTATGCATTGAGCGCGATGATATTTTCAAAACGCTGCTCGTCGGATATTTGTTGTTTTGTCTGCAAAATTTGTTGGTACAATTTTTCATTTTCTGGCGGAACTTCGTGATATGTTGGTGGATTTTTTTCTCCAAAAAATAAAATTTTTCTACTCGAATT
>JABCOP020000008.1 GCA_013332525.2 Candidatus Altimarinota bacterium | reverse complement strand
TGTAATATCAATAATTATTGCAAATATTTGTAATAATTAATTTTTGGAAGTGGATTGATGAAATTTTTGGTGTGCTTCTTTGAGTTTGGGGTTTGTAACATGCGTGTATACTTGTGTTGTGGTAATTGATGCGTGCCCCAAAAGTTCCTGGATGATACGAATATCTGCGCCATTGGTGAGTAGGGTAGTGGCAAAACTATGACGCAGTGTGTGAGCGTGGAGATTTTTGAGAATTCAAGCCTTAATGCCGTATTCTTTAACCATATTGGTAATAAAAAATCGTGATAGACGAATTTTTTCATTACTCAAAAATGCAGAATTAATATTTTCAGCAGAAAAATTGTGCCTGATAAAAAGGGGAGAGAAGTTATCAGTTCGGGCTTCTAGGTATTCCTGAATTGCATTTTTAGCATTTTCCGTTAGATACACAACTCGCAATTTCCCTCATTTTCCCCGCACTGCAAACTCCATCGTATCTAAATTCACATCGTTTCTATTGAGGCTCGTGAGCTCAGAAATACGCAATCCAGTCGAATAAATGCATTCACAAATGGCAAAATCACGCTTTCCTCTAAGTGTTTCCCTGTCAATGCTCGTGAAAAAATTTTCAATCTCTTCTTGCGTTAAAAATGTCACTTCCCGATCGTTTGTTTTCATCAAATCAATTGTTGTTGGATCCAAACAATCTACCTCTTCTTTTTTGAGAAACTTGAGCCATGATCGCATAGTGATCATATGCGCATTCGTTGTTTTGGTTGATAAACCGCCATCAGCAAGTGATAAACGCCACTCGTCAAAATCTTTTTTTGTGATATTTTCGATACGAATCTCTGGCACATGCTTAGTAAGTTCAATCAGTGGTGATTTCCAATTTTTTGCAAGAGATGGATCGATTGGCGGAAGAAAAATATTTATAGAAATCTGAGTTTTTTCAGGTTTTTCAGGAAGGCTGGCTTCGAGAATTTTTTCAATTTTTGGCTCAATCCAACTGATAAAGCGCCAAATATGGAATGCGTACTGCTCCTGAGTTTTTCGCGAGCGTCACTTATGCAGTCGCAAATACACGAGAAAATTATTAAAGGCATCAAGAATATTCATATTGCAAAAATACGCAATAAAATAAAAATATTATGTGAAGTATTATATAGATTTTATTAAAAAATCAAAATAAATATTTCTAAAAAGTTATTGCAATTTTTTGTAATAATGAGGCGTGAAAATACAAGAGAAAAAATTTCTGACGAACATTCTATCGGAAAATGATAAAAAACGCAAAATTCGCCAATATTTAAAAGATTGCTTTAAGATCGTTGTTTCTGAGGTGTGTTTTTATTAATTATCTTATAAAACTGTATGTTTTGTATTTATTGCAAATATTTGTAATAAAAAGTATTGATATATGACCGAGAAAAAGGGAACTAAGAAAGTATTTTTGATTCCAATTTTTCGAGATATCAAAAAACACTAGCACCTTTGCAGATAATTGCAAAAACCTCAATCTATAATTTCTTTCAAAAAATTGCACGAGAGAGAAGTGTTTTTATCAACATAAAATACTTCACATAATGTAACTTATGTGAAGTAAAATAAGAAAAAAAGAGGGAATTCGCTATTATTGCAAAATATAGTAATAAGAATAAAGGCGCATGAGATTGCTCAAGAGTGCATGATTATGTGAGAAATATTGTTGTTATAATTTGTGCACACATCATTTGTTATTTAAAAATCAGATTTCAGTTTTTTCAGTTTATGTTGTTGAGATTTTACATTTTTTATTTCTGATCTTTTCGAAATCTACAAATGATTCCGTTTTATTATTATTTTTTAATGCTGGTGAGATTATATATTTTTCAAAAATATATAGAATTGTCAAATATATAAAAACAATAAAAATAATACTTGTAAAGTATTGACTTTTTATAATTTATGTTATAAAAATATAAAAACTCCCCTGCTCTCCTATTCTTTTTGCTTAAATAAAGCAAAAATCGGAAATTTTTTATAAAAATAAATCCCATATGAGGGATTTATCGGAGAATATCACGAACTTTTCCGCGAGTGTCCATAGCTTTGAGTTCAGTCATATCCTGTTGGATAGTCTTGAGGGTTGTTTTTTCCTCCTCTACAACAGCATTCATCTCCTTAATAAGTTCAGGATTTGTAACCGTAACAACCTCATTTCCAGGGATTTGGTTGCGATATTTTGGTGGAATCGAGCGAACCTCGCCAAGAAGCGACTGGATGCTATTGACCACCTCCACTGGCGACATCACAAAATACATCATCATCGTTCCAATCAGGTTACTATCACCTTCTGTGAGAATATCAATATTTCCAAAATTGAAAAAACTGGCGAGTTTATTTGGAAAGGTTGATTTGATGGTTTTGATTTTGTCACTTTCAATGGTTTGAGAATCTGAGAGAAGTCCCGTCTGATTTACGAAGAAAATTTTCCCCTGAACCACAACATTGAAATCCATCTCGAGATCCATCATGCGCTTGCGGAAGCGACGAAGATAGTGGATTTCAGCAATAATTACAAAAAAATCAATCGCCAAAATCATGAGATGCCCATTAAATCGCTGAAAATGCGATGCGATAAAAATAACTTCCAGAATCAGAATCAGCCCAAGAATCCACTGATTTGTAATCGACCAATTAAAAAATTTAATAAAATGACGATCACCATCAGCAAGTGATTCTCGCATGGCCGGTATATCTGTCACAATTTTGTGAGAATTTTTGTGAATCGCGCGAAAATGTTTGAGATATACGAGTGTTGAAATCGTGAAAATAAGCGCCATTAAAATATTTCCAATTACAACCAATCCGCGCAAAAAAGTGTCATTTGGCAAATGAAAAAGCCCAATCCAAACACTGACACACGAGAGTAAAAGAAGGATAATCGGTGTTGATTTAAGATCTACCAAAATCGCGAGGAAAAACACCCACGATCGCTTGATAATCATCATTTTGGTATATCATTGTTCGATAAGGCGATCGATGAGCTTGGTTTCTTCGCCGATGGAAAATGACTTAAAAAGCCACGCGTAAATTTTGTGAAAAGGAATCATAAAAATTTTTTCTTATCATATAGGCTTTTGCAAAATAATCAAGAAAAAAACGAAAATTATTTCGTTTTCTAAGATTTTTTTTCTGAAATCTTTTCAGCATTTTTTTCGTGAGATTTTTCGGTTTTTTCCTCTTCGTGACAAGAATTATTGTTTGTATCGATGCATTTTTCGATTTTCACGACAAGACCACCCTTATTGCTCACGCCAAAAGTCAACTTGTCCACGATTTTTTCAGTAATTCGGAAAAGTCCCCTTCCCCGCTTCCCCATATAAACCTCATGAGAATCAATTTTTTCATCTTTTTTGTGAAGCATTTCATCGGCCAAATCGGTTTTGTGGCGTCATTTTCCTGTGTCATGAACCTCAACGCTGATTCTAAAAAGTGAATTATCTGCTTTGCGATGAGTTTTGATGATACATTCGTTGATATCATTTTTTTCGCTTCCGTGCTCGATAGAATTATTCACCAGTTCGTCGGTGATAAGCACAAATCGCCCGCGCCAAGGCACTGGAACCTCAAATGCGTCAAAAATCGCACCTACAAAATCACGAATAATTTTTGAATTCGCAAAATCTGAGCGATAATGAATCGTATAAATCGTGTCATTTTCTGTATCAATCGCATTTACAAGATCAGAAAACGCGGATTCGTATGGCTGTTCGATGAGAAAAAATTCTTTCATAGAAAAATTTATTTTTGCTATTATATCAGGATTTTGAGTAAAAAGCAAAAATTTCGTGAGATTTTTATGATTTTATCGCTTCCCTTTTAAAAAATTTTGGCAAAATAAAATCCCCAAATGGGGAAATTATTATCGAATAGCTTCTTTAAGAGTTTTACCAGCGCGGAAAACAGGAGTTTTTGTAGCTGGGATAACCATTTTTTGTTTTGTTTTTGGGTTTACACCGTTACGAGCTGCACGCTGAGAAACTTTCCATGCACCGAAACCAGTGATGTTTACTTCACCGTCTTTTTTAAGTTCAGTAGTGATAGTGTCAATCATAGAAGTAAGCGCTTTTGTAACAGCATCCTGGCTAAGACCAGATTTAGTCGCAACTGCTTTGATGAAGTCCTGTTTTTTCATAAAAGAAGAAGTTAAAGATTAAAGGACGCGTTAATTATAGTATCTTCGTTCAGAAAATCAATATTTTTTTCAAAAAAGTTTTTTCTTATTTTGTGTCAAGAGTGATTTTTTACCTTATTTAAGGGATTTTTCAAAAAATGATTTTTGCTTTACAATACGGATTTTCTCTTTCTAATCAGCAAATTTCAAAAAATTTTTGTATACATTTCTTGTCCGCTATCCAGCGATCAGATGCGCCGCATATGTGCCAATTGATGACACTGAGAAAATCACACCAACAACCGCGAGAATCATTCCGAGAAGCCAAAGTCGCATCACAATCGTCTCCTCCTTCCAGCCGATGGCTTCCAGATGATGATGAAATGGAGCAATTTTGAAAATTTTTTTCCCTTTTCGAATTTTTTTGCTAGAAATCTGAAGAATCACAGAAATGGTTTCAAAAATAAAAATTGAACTCATAATGATGAACGCAATGAGTGTGTCTGTCATAAATGCGATGGTCGCGAGCGTTGCGCCAAACGCGAGAGAGCCCGTATCACCCATAAAAATTTTGGCAGGATGGACGTTGAACCACAAGAATGCGAGCAAAATTCCACTAATAATAAAACAAAATGCCGACAAAATATACAATCCACGAATATATGTAATCGCTCCGTATGCAATAAATTGAAACAACAAAAGTCCACCAGCAAGTCCGTCAAGCCCGTCTGTGATATTCACGCTATTGGCCGCCGAAATAAATACAAAAATAAAAATTGGAATATAGAGGTACCCAAAAGTCACGTCGCCCAAAAATGGGAAATGAATGTGATCGTAGCCAAGTTTCACAAAAAACCAGTACGCCCCGAGAGATGCGAGTATAATCAGCAAAATCATTTTCACACGAGCAGAAAGTCCTTTGGTACGACCGATTCCACGAACATTGAGATAATCATCAACTGCACCAACAAGTCCCACACTCACCAGCGTAAAAATCGCAAGATAGGTTTCTTGGCGATTCCAGAGATTATTTTTAATAGAAAAACCGATCGTATCCGTCAAAATCGGTCACGCATGCTGTGCGATGACAGAAAGTAGCACTAAAATCACAAGCGCAAAAATCATAATAATTCCGCCCATCGTCGGTGTCCCCATTTTTTTGCCATGCAGTTTTTCAAATTCTTCCGCCTTCCCAACGAGCCCTTCCGAGCGAATATTTTTCCCGATTCTAAAATGAATCAAAAGTTTGATGCCAATCGGCATAAGTACGAATGTGATGAGAAAAGCCATCACAAGTGAAATGAGAATAAAAGTAATGTGTTCCATAATTTTTTCACAAGTATAGCGAAAAAAAATTTTTTGCAAAAAATTTTGACGAAAAACCTGTTTTCTCGCTTGCGTTTTTTACTTTATTTTTTATAATACAAAAAATAATTTTTCTCATGTCTCTTTCCCAAGAAATTGAGTCCAGAATTGCGATTCTGGATGTTGTGAATCGATATGTTCAGACCAAAAAGGCGGGCGTGAATTATAAGGCGCTTTGTCCTTTTCATAACGAAAAAACGCCGTCATTTGTGATTTCTCCTGCCAAAAATATTGCCAAATGTTTTTCGTGTGGCGTTGGTGGTGGTCCGATTCGTTTTTTGATGGAAATTGAAAAAATTGAATTTCGTGAAGCGGCTGGGATTCTCGCCAAAGAGGCTGGCATTGAGCTCAAAACCAATTTTTCCGCACAAGCCACCGAAAAGTGAAAGGATATTTATTTGCTCTATCGATTGGCGACAGAGTGGTATCATAAAAATTTGTTTTCAGAATCAGGAAATGAGGCGCTTTTGTATTTGCAAAATCGTGGGATTTCTCGTGAAACGATTGAAAAATTTGCACTTGGTTTTTCGTCCAATCCTCGCGATTTGATGCAATTTTTAAAATCGCAATGATTTGATGAAAAATTTGTGGTTGATTCGGGACTTTTTGTCTCGCCGACTCGTGACAAATTTTTTGGGCGTGTGATGTTTCCAATCGCGAATACGATGGGAAATACGGTGGCATTTACGGGACGAATTCTGCAAAATGGCGAACCAAAATATCTCAATTCTCCTGCGTCAAGAATTTTTGATAAATCGTCGATTTTGTATGGCTTGCACCTTGCTAAACAGACGATTATCAAGACGACGGAAGTCTTTATTGTTGAGGGGCAGATGGATACGATTTCATTGCATCAAGCGGGCGTAACGAATGCGGTGGGAATTTCTGGAACAGCGCTTACACAGGATCATATTCGCATTTTGAAACGCTTTGCAAAAATTATTTATCTCGCGCTTGATGCTGATAGTGCGGGCGTGAAAGCAACATTTTTGTCAATCGAAAACCTCCTGAATTCTGACCTTGAAATTCGCGTGATTCTGATTCCAGAAGGCAAAGATCCTGACGAATTTATCAAATCTGGTGGCGATTTTGAGGCACTCAAAGACACTTCCCTTTCAGTGGTGGATTATTTTATCAAAATGGGCAGCCAAGAATACAATCTCAATACGCTTGTTGGCCAAAAGCAATTGATCGAAAAATGTTTGGAACTCGTGGCGCACATTTCGTCGCCGATTGAAGTAGATTTTTATATCAAACAACTCGCTGAGGCATTTGATATTTCAAGAGATGCTTTGTATGAGACTTTTTCGCATAAAAAACGCGTGGTTCAATCCAAGCAAAATCAGCCAACACAAAAAATTCAAAAATTTTCCCCAAATATTTTTTCACTTTTGGGGGCTTTTATCACAAAATTCGCACTTTTTGACTTGTTTTTTGAAAAATTTGCGTATACTATTGAGGATATTTTTTCGCTTCCTGATGCTGGATTGCTCTATAGAATAGTTTCTAAAACTGATTTGGACGAATCAGATATTGAAGAGCTCAGCACAATCGAGGTGTATATCGACGAAAATTATCCTGATCAGCATCCAGACATTGTCTCGAGGCAATTTTTTGATTTATTAAAACAATTGCACGCAGAATTGCTTGAACAAGAAAAAAATAAAATGCTCGAAAAAATTTCTCCAGACAGCGCAGAATATTTGCAAGCATATGCATATCTCGTCAACAAAGGGCGCCAACTCGGGATTCAGCCAGGAAAATTCAATTTTTAACCAAAATTTTATGCCAAAGAAAAAAGACACAAAAACCGAAAATTCTATTCAGGAAGTGGATCTTTCGAGTATTGATGTGAGCGCGTTGTCGCTTTCTGATCTCAATATTGAGCTTCCAATTCCTAAAAAATCAAACACCAAATCTTTCAAAAAAACAAAAATTGAAAAAATGGATGATATTGAATTGGAAGGTGAAAATTTACCAAATCTTGATTTTAATGATGCGTTTGATGACGATTTTGATGATTTTGATTTGGATGATGTGGATGAATCCGAATTGCAAGAAATCGAAAAATCTGGTGGCGCGAAAATTCCAAAAGATTTTTTCACGGACAAACGTCGACAAAAAAACCTCAAAAAATTTCTTGATGTTGAAGTGCCGGCCGAGTATCTCGAAGGACTTGCTGAAGAGATGCAACTGCTCTTTAAGAAAGGAAAAGTCGAAGGAAAGCTTGTGTACGATGAAGTGATGGCTGCACTTCCTTCTGACAATGATATTGAGTTCATGGATGAGGTGTTTTCTCGTCTTGCGAAGCTCAATATCGAACTCGTAGACGCACTCGATCAGAATAATCTTTTTCAGAATGCTTCGCAGAAAAAAGAAGAAATTGATTTGGCGGACATTTCTGATGATTCGATTAGAATGTATCTCAATGAAATCGGACGATTCCAGCTTATTGACGCTGATGAAGAAACTCGCCTTGGTCGCCTCATCCAAAAGTGAGACCAGGAAGCGAGAAAACGCCTTGCTGAAGCTAATCTTCGCCTTGTAGTTTCTATCGCCAAAAAATATATGGGCCGTGGGCTCGGACTTCTTGATTTGGTACAGGAAGGAAATGTGGGACTTTTTCGTGCAGTCGACAAATTTGATCCAGATCGCGGATTTAAATTTTCTACATACGCGACTTGGTGGATTCGTCAAGGCGTGACGCGTGCTATCGCTGATCAGGCTCGTACGATTCGTGTGCCAGTGCATATGATTGAAACTATCAACAAATTCAATCACACGTATCGTCGTCTCACACAAGAACTCGCTCGTGAACCGCTTATGGAAGAGCTTGCTTTGGAGCTTGAAATGGATGTTCGCAAAGTTCGCCAGATTATGCGAATTTCGCAGGATATTCTCTCGCTTGACTCCCCTGTTGGTGGTGAGGAAGACACGACAATCGGGGATTTTGTGGAAGATGATAAATATTTGACGCCAGAACGCGCGACAAATCTTTCCATTCTCAAAGAAAATCTTTATGATATGCTTGGCTTTCTGTCGCCTCGTGAGAAAAAAATTATTGTGATGCGATTTGGGCTTGATGGTGGTGAAATGCATACGCTCGAGGAAGTAGGAAAAGAATTCGGTGTGACGCGTGAGCGCGTTCGTCAGATTGAAGCCAAAACTCTCGAAAAACTCCGCACGCATCCAAGTGCTGATAAGATTCGACTTTTTGCTGATTAAAATATTTTTTCTTTTATTTATTTTATCATTTTATTTATGAAAAGAACAAAATTTTTGAGTTTACTGGTATTGACAACACTTATTTTTCAAATATTTCCTGCATCAATATTGCCAGCATCAGCGTTGTCGAGCGCCACAAAAAGTTTTACATGGTGTGATTCTGGCTTTACACTTCAGGAAAGAAATGGAAAACAGCAATGTGTCGAAGAAAAACAGCCATCAGAAAAGAAGTATGAAATAAATTCTACAGTCGATAGTTTGAGACATTTTGAAAGTCATGCACAGTTTTTGGCTACCATAAAATCTGACAAAACCATACAAAGAAAGTCACGCGATGCGCGCGATCCGTTGGATGCATTTTTGCATTCTGCAACGGATTTGCAAAATCGACGAATGCCTGGCGCGATACGACAAATCAAAATTACGGATGCATCACTGGGAAGTAACAATACGGCTGATAAATGTAAACGTGGACCATATCGGCTCAATCATTGTGCGGTTCATGCTCCAGATCTCTATGTTGGTGCGGAATATACATTGAATGTAACGTCAGAGACAGAGGGAGATTATTTGGCTCTGATTTCAGCCGATGATCATGTGAGACTCAATGTTATCAGCAATGGTACAACTCGAGAAATTCTGAATCAATCAAGCGCGTGGCGCGATATGTATTTACAACCAGTGCGACTCACTGCTGGTACGCATACTTTTGAGTTTTTATATAATAACGAAGCTGGTGTGGGCGGAATGGTTGCTGATCTTATTGGCCCATTCAAAGGAACGGATGAATTGCTTGGAAAGGATCTTAATGCTATTATGAATATTATTAGCGGATATGGATTTGAATCCGATGCGAAACACACTCCAAAAGTTTGGACAAAAAATAATAATGGCCCACACCTTCTTTGGTCCCTTGCAGATGAGACTGAAGAGCCTCGATTTACGGTTCGTGATTATAACGCTACCAGAAAATTGAAAAAAACTGATTATTTCACTTGTAATACTCCATATGTTGCACACGAAAAGTCTGATCGCAGCGTAGTGTGTGAGCGCTCACACAATCTGAAGAAGGGTGAATTTTCTCTCTCTACCAAGAACGATAAGAAAGAACAAACTGACAAGGCTCGCATTCAGCGGAATTCTCAGGGGACGGATGTGTTCTCGTACAAATATGCTCTTGTAGACAATCGTGCTCAGTGTAATGCGGGAGTCACTTCCTTCCAGTCGGCTTCAGCGAATTTTGAATCTTCAAATGCTGATGATGGAATTCTTTTTGATAATGAGTCTGCGGATGGAAAATACGTTTGTGTGGCTGTTTTGCTTGAGGGCGAATCTACGCCTATTGGGTATATTGCATCGAAAGATGTTTTGAAAATTGACAAAACTCCACCAGTCATTACGGCAACAGACACTACTGTAGACCAAAACACTCCACTTTCTCATGTCATTACCGTAACAGATGACTCAGAAGTAGAAACTATGGTAGAATTCCCTGCAAACAATCCTGGATTTACGTATGATGATACTACCAAAACCATTGGAGGGACACCAAACAAACCAGGAGTCTACAAACTCAAGATTATTGCTACAGATAAAACTCAAACACAAAACAAGTCTGAAAAAGAAATTACCATCACAGTAAAAGATAAAACCGCACCAAAAATTGATCCGATTGCAGATAAAACCCTCCCCCCAAACCAACCCATTACTCCAATCGACATCACCA
>JABCOP020000007.1 GCA_013332525.2 Candidatus Altimarinota bacterium | reverse complement strand
TTTTTCTATAATTTAAGTAGTCGTATTTACTTTCGTCTTACCTTTTTAACTTGCAAATAGGTATCTTTTTGCTATAATACACGTGCGGCCCCATACGCAGGTTGTACTGTTTTAACTTGCACATAGGTATCGTTTTGCTATAATTGCCCCACCCCCCATTTATAAAGTCCTATAGTTTTAACTTGCACATAGGTATCGTTTTGCTATAATATAAGCACCTCTTAGTGACAAGTAGATGAACAAAACTCGTGTTCATTTTTCAAAAAATATCCCAAAAATACTTGGGATATTTTTTATTTATGATGATTTTTTTAAAAAAATCAAGTCACTTTTATTTGACAAATACTTTTTATATTTTACAAATAATTAAAACATGGAGATTTGTGTAGGCACAGGCTCTGTGGGTGTTAATGATTGACCGTAAAACACCTGCATTCGTTCAAATTGCTTATCTGTAAAAAATAATAAACGAATCTGTCACTCGCTAGGCAATGCATTGATGACGCGTTTTTTGTGTGTATTTAAAACTTCATCTGTTGAACAAAAGCGCAAATAAACAGAATATTGGATCTGTATAAAACCATCATCAATCAAGCCCTCTCGGAATCGACGATATGAATCTTTTTGCTTTTTTGTTTCGGTTGGCAAGTCAAACATTACCATAAGCCACATACACCTATAACCACTAAATTCACGATAAGTATCCATAGCATACTTCGCAAGAAATAAACATTCTTATAATATCATAATTACGTTATTTTTGCAAAAATTGATGAATCTTAGGAATTTGAAATTTTTGGCTTTCAAGCAATCACTCTCTAAAAGAAGAAATATATTTTTCCAGAAGGCTTGTAAAATTTTCTTTTCGACCATTATATTCAATATCTATAGTCAAAATAGTGAGTAACTCTTGTTTATGGAAAGAAGTCAATTCCCTATCCTGCGCATTATCAGAAAATATTTGCTTCACTCGAGCATCTACCAATGGGCGAAATGGCTCAATCAAATCATCAACCAAATTAAAATAATTATACTGATTGTGGTGCCAAATACCGATCGATGGATATAATCCACCAGCCACAACCGCTCGAGCAATTGCTGCACGTATTAATGCATATCCATAATTAAGAAACGCATTTATACCCTCAGCATCTCTTTCGCGAATAAAATTTTTTCAAAAAAGCAAGCGAAAATACTTGGCGGCTACTTGTCATTCAATATTCTCTGGATCGCCACTCCTAAGCATTCAAAGAAGTGTTTCAAGTCATTCAGTTTCAATATTGTCATTTTTGAGATTCTGAATTTGTCCACGAATTTTTTCTGCAACAATCATAGTCCAGAGTTGCTTTTTTGTAGGGATACTTACAGAAACTTGTCTTTCAAAAAAATTATTCGCAAAGGTATGTCCAAACAAAGGAATTGACAAGACTGCTGGGGTATGTGAAGCATTGGTGTGTAAAATGGTAATATTATGAGCATCACAAGCATCAAAAATACTGGCTCGAGTAATAATTTCACGATGATCCAATACTATCATTCCAATATCCTCAAGAGGAATTTTATGAAAATTCACCTCCTGAGAAATACATAACTGATTATCTCTTATGGAAAGATTTGCAGGGTTGTTGATGGAAATAATTCGTTTAATCATTTGCTGAGAAAGTATTACCAAGGGTGTCAATTTGAAGTTTTTTAAAGTGTAACACGCTCACTGATTTTTTAATATTCTTATTAAGAATTTCGTCTTTTGTCGTTCCTTCTGGCGTTTTCACCTTCACCTTAACCTCTGACATAAATCTGTGTGGTTGCAAGTAAACATCAGACCCAGAAAATTTTACCACTCGACAAATAATAAATTTTTCTGGATTATTAGCATCTGGAAAATACTGAATTAAATCATTTTTAAAAAGCGAATTTACAAATTTCCACTCTGTGCTACCAAATTCCTTTCACTGAGTTTCATTTTTCCAAGGACCTTGTATATTGACAATATTTTCTTTATTTTTTGCACGCCTATTTGCCTCAAGTGTCGTCACAATAATTCCTACACGAAGAGGAGTTCAATCTTTATTTTTGCAAGTCTTGTGCTCAAGCACTTCCACATGGTGATTATTTTCATACGCAAAAAATGTGTCTCATTTTCCACGAAAATTATACATATTTAACTTATTTTCTTTGACTCGAACGGATAAAATTGGGGTTTTTCAATCTTTATGAAGTGGTGGGTTATTCAAATTAATACTACCGTATTCATCAAAGTATTTTTCCAAAATCTTCCGAACTTCACTATCCACTACGTATTTTAAATTTTCTTTTTTCAGATTTTCAAGTTTTTTTCGTACCACAAAAACGTCCTTCTGTTCAATCGTATCAAAAATCTTTCCATATGCAGTATCATTATGGAGTGCTCAAGTAATTTTATGATTTGCAGTATGGGAAATAATCATTTCTTCCAGTTTTTTCTCAAAATCTCGGACAAAATTTTTATCAGGTGCAAGACCTGAAAAAGTGCGAATACTTTTTCTCTGACTGTCATCACCATTCTTCCACAACAATTCACGCTGAGCTGAATTTTTAGATGCATGCATTAAAAATTCTTTACTTGTTAGTGCCACAATAAGGGCATCAATTGCATGATGCCGATGATCTGCTCGGTTCTTTTCTGGGGCTGGAGCACCATTCTCATCACCTTTAACTAAAAATCTATTCCAATCCCAAGCCTTTCGAAGCATTGCAGTCAATTGTCATTTTGTAACTTCTACATTACTTTTTCCAACAAGTGCCTCACAGAAACGCTTTACTTCTTGACAAGTATAACGAGTATCATTCAGTTGGCGCGAAATAAAATCATCAGTATTAACCTCTGTTTGACAAAATCGAACAAATTTTTCTTTTGGTAATTTTTCAAACCTCTTTTTAGCCTCTTGATACCACTCAGAATTTATCTGTCAATACTCATATGGAGTCTTATTTCATTTGTGTTTGCGATTAAAATCAGCATAACAAAGCGTCAGATTATTATAACTATCATCCAATGAGCGTGAATATGGAATAATATGCTCAATATCTACTTCAGAGTGCCCTGAAAAAAGCTGAGTAAAGCTAATAGTTTTTCAGGTATAAGGACAAACCTCTCAACACTCTTTCCATAATTTAACTCTTAAGATATTTTCATATGAATGCTCTGAAATGTTTCGTTCTGTCAGCATGTCTTGTGCATCTTTATTTGCTTTTTGATTTTCTTTATTTTTCTTAGAAAGTGCATCTTTTTCTTTTTTACCCTTTTTCAAATCGCTCGCCATTTCAATTCGTATCAATGTAGGAGTTCCATACGCCTTAATGATGGCTTTAATGATCTTTCGTGCTTCTGTTACACTCTTGTTTACGCTTGGATTTCAGAGAAAAATCTCATCACGCCAAATATTCATTTCTTCATATTTATTACGTTCTTGCGGAAATTTTCCTGTCTTCTGTAAATCCGCGATCACCTTTCGGTCATTCTCGCCAGTTTTTTGCATGATGGGCAATATTTTTTTGAGAGCCTTTTCACTATAGTTAATATATCAAACTGGTATTCTTGCTTTACGAATAATATTTTTAGCTTCTTCATCTGTAAGATGCCAAAAATCCTTCAGGCGCTTTTCTAAATCACCTTCCACAAAAATAGTTAATATATCAGTTACAAACTTATCTTGTGTTTCCCGATCTAACTCTGTAAATCTTTTCCAGTATTTTGTAATCTGAGTTAACGTTTTATTTCCTTCAAATTCTGTTTTATTTCCACTCTCAAAATTAAATTTACCATCTTCCAAAAGTCACAATTTTTTCTTGGCTTTTCAAAATTTCATACTTCCTTGTTTTTGAAGTTCATCTGCAAGAATTATCTTTTTTTCAAAAGGAATATCAGAAAAACTAACGTCCCCTGGGTTTTTATATTTTAGGTCTACTAAATTTTTCCAAATCAAGAATTCTTGTGCAATCAATGTAGCACGATTAGCTCGCTTTCTATTTCGAAAATATGAACACTCTCCCACTAAGTTTTTTTGAATTTTTAATGGTCGCTGATAGAAAATATGATGGAAAATTTCACGACAAAAATCAAGTGTCAAAATATTTGGGTAAAATTTTTTCTGATTCTCCAAAATTTGATCAAATTCTTGTTTGTACATATCTCGACTCGTATAGTTTTCTTCGAATTTTCTCGGTGGATAATTCATTTTCTTTAAATTTTCCATAATATGAAAGCGATATTCTCCGAGAGTTCGAGCTCACATTTCAACCATTTTTTCTTCAATCCTTGTAATACTTGTCTTCACTTTTCCATCTTCCGTACTTTTTGTCTTACTATTGGACAAAAAACCGCGTTTCTGGCCAAAATGATACAAAACAATAGCTAATTCATCTCTTTCTAATTTTTCATCAAGCGCTTTAGTTCGCAATTCGTATGGGTTTTTTGTATGATTTTCAGGCAGGAGTAATCCATTATTTTCAAGTGTTTTTCTCAGTAAAAATTTACGACGAGCCTTTCGTGAAAGATTTTTTCTCGCCCCACGAGCCTCTCGTCGGGCTTGATTTTTTGGAGTGCTACTTTTTGCCTCCACAGGTTGTTGGAAAATTTTTACTCCCGCGTCAATAAAGGTTTTAATATCTCAATTTTCCGAAATACAAGCCCAGCCAACAGAAGCAACGCCAAGATCCAATCCTAAAATAAAGTTTTTATCTGCCATATATAATTTTATGAAAATAAATTCCAAGATTTGGGTAAAAATATTATATACTTTTTCTTAAATTTGCAAATATTTAAAAAAATTTGCTTTTTAGAAAAATTTTGCTACAATACTTGAAGTTTATAGCAAAACGATACCTGTGTTCTTGTTAAAATAAGAACGAAAAGTTCGCAGGATATCCCGTTTTATACGGGTAAACCAGTGCCATCTCGAAAGAGGTGGCGTTATTTTTAAAAAAAAAGGTATTTGATACCTTTTTTTGCAAAATTATTTTCGAGTTG
>JABCOP020000006.1 GCA_013332525.2 Candidatus Altimarinota bacterium | reverse complement strand
GTTTTATACGGGTAAACCAGTGCCATCTCGAAAGAGGTGGCGTTATTTTTAAAAAAAAAGGTATTTGATACCTTTTTTTGCAAAATTATTTTCGAGTTGCCACATCCCAAGTTCGCACCAATTCATCAATAAATTCGTCTTTTTCACGCCCTTCTTCCAGAAGTGCTTTAGTTCCACAAGACGCCAGATGATGTTTCAGTAAATCTCGATTGGCACTTTGTAAAAGCCCCATCGAAGCATTGATTTGATGAGCGATATCAGCACAATATTCATTGTTCGCAAGCATTTCTTGCACTTTATTGAGAGTGCCGATAGCCTTTTTGATATTTAATTCGATTTTTTGTTTCGAGTGAATCATAATAAAAAATTTGAAAAACCCTATGATTTGTATATAATACTTTTACTTTTTAGCGAAAGTAGCCCGCATTTTGCGGGTTTTTATTTTTGACAAGCGCAGTCTTTATGATAATTGCACGCCTTGCAAGAACAATTCTCACAAGTACAATGAGTGCAATTACACTGACTGCAATCACATTTTTTTGTAATCATAAATATTTTTTAAATTATATACCATACCATAGGGTTGTGTATATTTTATAATTTTTTTCAGAAAAAGCAAATTTTTTTTCGAGAAATTTAAAAAGCCACTTCCAAAGCCAAAAACTTGATTTTTTGGTTTTTTTTCATATAATCCCGACAATATTTTTTAAAAAAATTTTTATGGCTTGAGAAGTAGTAATTCGATTTGACGAAGTAACTTTTGGTTACCAAAAGCCAAAATGGCTCCTTGATGAGGTGAATTTTTCTGTGCGTGATGGCTCCAAAATTACACTCATGGGACAAAACGGCGCGGGTAAATCAACTATTTTTAAAATGATTACTGGTGAGCTCAAACCGCATGATGGTCGCATTTTGATTACTGCTGGCAAGCATATTGCTATCGCAAAACAGGTAATGAGTCCTGATGATAAAGAAAAAACGATTGCGGAATATTTTCGAACGTATTCTCGTTCTGATGCGCATAATATTGACCGCGATATTCAGGAAGTGCTTGACGCGGTAAATTTTTTGCCACCAAAAAATATTGATTTTAATGATTTTTTGAAGCGAATTGTCAAAAGTTTTTCTGGCGGACAGCAGGCTCGCCTTCTCTTGGCGGCGGCTCTCATTCAAAAGCCCGATATTCTCCTCCTCGATGAGCCAACCAACAATCTCGACAGCGAAGGAATCTGGCATATGACGGATTTTTTACAGAATTATGAAGGAACGGTTCTCGTGATTTCGCATGATGCAGAATTTTTGAATGCGTTTAGTGACGGAATTTTGTATTTGGATATTTTCACAAAAAAAGTTGATCAATTCGTTGGTAATTATTACGATGCGGTTGAACAAGTAGAGCGAAAAATTGAGGCTCAAAATCGTGAAAATGCCCGTCTTGCCAAGGAAATTCAGGACGCCAAAGATCAGGCCAATCAGTTTGCTCATAAAGGTGGAAAATTGCGCGCCGTTGCGAAAAAATTGACTGAAAAAGCGGAAGAACTTTCTGAACAAGTCACAGATACTCGTCGCGAAGATAAAACAATTCGTAATTTTAGCATTCCAAATCAGGAAGGAATCGGCGGTCAAATTATTGAAATCTCGAGCGTGACAGTTATCAAAGATCACGAACCAATCGAAAAAGAAGTGAATATTTCACTCAGCAAAAATCGCCATCTTCTCCTATCTGGGCCCAATGGTATCGGAAAATCAACACTTTTGGAAAGTATTGCCAATGGTACAGCAAAAGGTGTAAAAATCGCTCCAAATGTGAAAATTGGTTACTATCGCCAAGATTTTTCAACACTTGATTTTAATCAAAAAGTGTATGATTGTCTTTTTGAAGCCACAGGTCGTCAAATGCTCGAAAAAGATTTGCGTTCATTTGCTGCGGGATTTTTGATTACGGGTGATATCATGGCGACACAAATTGGCGCGCTTTCTGAAGGACAAAAAGGTCTTGTCATGTTCTGTAAGCTCGCGCTCGAAAAACCAGGACTTCTCATTTTGGACGAACCAACCAATCACATCAATTTCCGACATTTGCCAGTAATTGCAAAAGCGCTTGATGAATATGAAGGAACCATGATTCTCGTATCACATATTGACGAATTCGTTTGGCAAGTTCGTATCGATGAATATCTTGAACTCGAATAATGCAAATTTTTGCAATAAAAATACCCCGAATACGAGGTATTTTTATTTTTCATTCTTATTGCAAATCATTGCAATAATATTTTATTCAGATGTTTCAGAATTTTTAATAATTCTCCACCTAAAAATAAGACGAAATAATTCGATAGTGGCGCGGCCAAAAAAGAAAATTCCGAGTGTCAAGCCAATTGGTAAGGTAATTAAACTGAACCAGCCAAGTCCAATAGCACAATTCTCTACTGTGTCCGTTCCACAAATATTGACTTGAAAGAACGTTGGAAACAACGGAGAAAATGCAAATAGGAGCAATACTACGGAAAAAATAATTGAAAAAATTATTCTTTTTATTGCTATTTTTTGTAATATTGGTGCGGGATTCCAATAAATAATTATGAGAGTTATGATAGGGAGTCCTGCAAAATAGGAAACCCAATCCAAAAAATCTGATAGTGACATAAATATTTTTTAAAAAATTATTTTCGAGAAGCGACCGCAATATATTTGAGATCACGACCCGTATGATTGAAAAATTTCCGCATACTTTGGAACATTTCACGATTTTCTTTTTTCATACCATTTCGAATAATTTTGAGAGCTCCAAAAAATCCCTCATCACGAATCATGCCAATCGGATTCATCAGTGACATATCGCCCGTATTCTTTTCTATACGAGAAAAACCGGTCTCGCGGAAAAGTTTTTCCCAATCATCAAAATGAAGCGGCGTCACAGCAACATTGATTACGTTTTTGAGTTCCTCAAGAATTTTTTCCAGATTCGGATTTTCAAACCCAACATCATGCGTGAGCAGAATTCCTCCTTTCTTGAGGACACGAAAATACTCTGAAACTGCCTTTTTCTTCGCTTCTATCGGAAGCATCGTAAGCATCGCCTCATTGATAACAACATCAAAACTCTCATCGTCAAACGGCAAATTCATGGCGTTTCCTTGCTCAAGCGAAATTAAATTCTGAACGCCAGCATTTTCAATATTTTTTTGAGCCTTTTCAAGTGCTTTTTTATCAACATCAAGCCCAGTAATATGGCAACCATATTTTTGAGCGAGTTCGATAGAGGTGGTACACATATTACAAGCCACTTCAAGAACTTTTTTATCTGCAGAAAAATGAGCCTTATCAATAAGCCAGCTCGTCGCCTTGATTCCACCTGGACGAAGACGTTTTTTCCCAAGACGAGCGAGAAAATTATGTCCCACTTCTTTTGTACTTGCTGTCATATTATATAATTACAATGATTTGATTATAAGATTTTTTCTTGAAAAGTCTAATTTATTTTTTATTACCAATTTTTGCAATAAAATTAGTTAATACAAATTTTTGCAATAATAATTTTTTGAAAAAATTTGATTTTATGAAGAAAAAACATACTATGAAGGAAATATTTTTCAAAAATCATTATGGAGATTAGATTAGAAACATCTTGGTTAGAAGTTCTCAAAGAAGAATTTCAAAAAGATTACATGAAAAATATTAAAAAATTTTTGGTGGAAGAAATTCAAAAAGGAAAAACCATTTATCCAAACCCAAAAAACATTTTTCGTGCATTTGAAAAAACTCCGTTCAATGAGATAAAAGTAGTCATTCTTGGACAAGATCCCTATCATGGACCTGGACAGGCACAAGGTTTCTGTTTTTCTGTGAACGAAGGGGCTCGCCTTCCGCCAAGTCTACAAAATATTTACAAAGAACTCAATCAAAGCCTTGAAATCCCTATTGCAAAAAATGGCGATTTAACAAAATGGACCGAACAAGGCGTGTTTCTACTTAATGCAATTCTCACGGTTGAAGGATGAAAACCAGCTAGTCATAGTAAAATCGGCTGGGAAGATTTTACAGATGTGGTTATTCGAAAAATTTCAGAACAAAAAGAAAATATTATTTTTCTCTTATGGGGAGCTTTCGCTCAAAGTAAAGAAAAATTGATTGATACTTCGAAACATTTTATCCTGAAAACGACGCACCCTTCACCCTTTTCTGCTCATCGAGGATTTCTCGGAAGTAATTGCTTTAAAGAAACCAATGAAATTCTCGAAAAAATCGGAAAAACTCCAATTGATTGGTCCATTGAATAAATATTGCAATTATTTGCAATAAAATACTATTGAAAATTTTTGCAATATGAAATATTACATATACATTATAGAATGTTCTGATGTAACTTTATATACAGGATTTACAAAAAATTTAGAAAAAAGGGTTGAGGCTCATAATGCAAAAAAATGAGCTAAATATACTCGTGGGCGAACCCCTGTTATTCTCAAATACTTTGAAGAATTTGATACAGAAAATGAGGCGCGAAAACGAGAATATCAAATCAAACAACTTTCTAGAAAAGAAAAATCCTCCATAATAGAAGTTTTTAATAAAAATTTAAATTCTTATGAAGAATAAAAAAAACCGGAATTCCGGTTTTTTTTATTGCAATTTTTTGTGATAATATTATCGAACTTCCAAAAAATACTTATTGCAATTTTTTGGAATATCATCATTACAAATAATATATGGAATTGTAGTTTCATTTTTTATATCCAAATAATCTTCGTATTCTGGAAATTGTTTCGAAAATTCTTCTTTTGAGAGAGTTGTATTGATTCCAAATTTTTGCAAACGAGAAAAATTTTCACTATTTTTCACTTCCCCATTTTCTGTAATCAAAAAAATTCCATCAACCGCAGAGAAAATCCTATGATAATAATTCATTGGATTTTTTGAAGAATCATAGTGGTTGAAAAAATTTTTTTCTATATTGCGAAAATTTGCATTATGGGAAAAATCAGGAAAATAGACGAAAATTTTTTGATCTCTTCATGTGGCAGGTATTTGCGTAAATCGACCAAAAATATGTGAAGTGTTTTCAATATCAGAATCAATTCCGGTTATCGTGTCAACGCTCGTTCGCAATATTTGGTCAAATCATTTTTTTCATTTTTCCTGAGCAAGATATTTTGCAATTGCGAGACAATTTCTGCAGTCTACCTCGAGGTTGGAAAAATTTTTTGGGTCACGAAATTTGAGTGCATTCACCGCAATCTGATCATGAATCAATGCTACACTTTCGCGAACATGATGAGAAAAATCAACAGAAGCCACTACTAAAATTCTCTTTTCAGGAAGTTTTGAGAGAATTTTTGCAACCTCTTGGTCGGCCCATTGAATCTGTGTTTGTGGACGAACAAGAATTGGTGTTACATTTGCATCTGGAAAAAATTTAGAAATCCGAAGAATATGCTCGCCCAATCAATGCTCTTTGGTGTCACCATTTTTTGTAAAAATTTTACTATTGCTAATTTTTGCATTATTATATTCTGAAAAACTTTGAGATTTTACACACTTTTGATAAAAGCAAATTTTTGCAATAATATCAGGAATAGTTTCGATATATTTTTGAGATTTTCCAAAATGGTCTGGGGAAACAATAATAATTCTATCAAACGATCGAAATTCTTTTTGCAAATTTTCGTAATAATTATCAATATTTTTTCCAGTCAATCAATGATGCGGCAAAACCACAATTTCAGAAATCTGACTTTCATCAGATTTCTGAGTTACACAACTTCCAAGCATACAAGCAATGAAAAACGCAAGAAAAAATTTTTTCATATATTAGCGAATATTAAATCTTCCAGTTTGATAATCCTGCATCACACCACCCCATTCAAAAACATCAAACTCACCTGAACGTTCAAATTTTCTTAAAATTTTCTGATCAAAATTTTTACTAACATTTGGATATACAAAAGCAGAATTGTATTTTTCATCATCAAGCGTATGAGCTTCGAGCAATACTCGCATTTGTTTTTTTGGTTTTTGAGAAAAATCGAGCGTTACATATTCATCAATCTGTTCATCAAATTTAAAGGAAATAAAATACAATTTTTCTGCCTCAAACTCCGTTTTCCAATAATCAATAAAATCACGCTTTTCTTGTTCATTGAAACCAATATAATCAAGTTTTTCTTGAAAAAATTGTTCCACATCACGACCGCGAATCTGCCAGCCCTCGTGATTGAATGTATAGTTTGGCACCACCGCGGAATAGTACAAATATTGATCAGCAATTTTCTGATGATTGACGCTCAGATGAGAAAAAGCATCAGCCGAAAAATTCCAAGTATTTACGCTTGTAAAATCTGGAATAATTTTAGTGAAAAATCCTCATTTTGGAAAATCAATACGCAAAGTGTTATTGCGATTTTTTGCATCATATACATATATGAGCGGCTTACAGAGTTCAGCCGTTGTAAATGCCTTATATTTTTCAGTTGTATACAGCGCGTACAAATCGTCTTTGATGTTTTTGACACGATAAATCGGCATCATGTTTGGCGAAAAATCCTTGAGCTCAATCGCATCATAAGAATCCTCTGTATTTTTCCCAAGTTTCAAGAAGAACTCCTGATCCATATCAGTTTTTTCATCGCTGTATGATTGATGTTTGAGAATTTTTTTCGTCACCTCTTCATCAAGCAAATCGCCATTTTGAGCAATTTTCTGAGCAGGAATATTAGCATGAATCAAGCCAAACGCCTGTGGCATCGAAGCCTTATAATAAAAGGTAATTTCTGGAATTTCTGTAAATTGAATTCAGTAATATGTGTATGTCCCAAAACGAACTGATTCATCAAGTTCAGCCTTTAGATGTCGTGAAAAATCTGACCATAACGAAACAGGCTCCAGTGCTCCAAGTGATGGCGTATCATCATTTCCGTATTTAATACTGTGCGCTTGTTCTTCAACTGCTGGAACATCTTTCCAATCAACAAACTCAAATTTCAAATTCCCATACGAAAATTCCTTGGGATAATTCGGAAGATAAGAGTCCAAATCAGCAACAGATTGTCCTGAAGTTGCATCAAAAAAATGAAGTTCGGAAGATTTTCCACCACAACCAAAACCATTCACTGAGTGAATCAAGAGATTCTGAAAAAGTGTGTAACCAGTCCCCGTGGAAAACGGACCCTCTTCACCATGTACAGTAATTGCTGTTTGCTTGTTACGATCAACAACCGTTGAAATATAGGAATTTGGGACATCTTCATATTTTTCATCGATTGCCTCCAAAAATCCATCATCATTGATAGTAAATTTCCACTCCATTACATACTCACTTTTCTCTTCATCTCATTCTGTCCAAAGTTTTTGAACTTGCATACTTTTACCATTCTTTTCAACAAATGGTTTTGTCTTGTCGACGCAAATCTCCTTGAAACAAATTGTTTTTTCGTCTTCTTGAATCAACTGAATCAGCGGTGTATTTTGTCCAGAACTGGTTGCACCAGTTGATGATTCAGTGGCACCTGTTTGTGTTTCGGACGAAATTTCTAAATTATTTTGAGAATTTTGTCCACACGAAAACAAAAACACTAACATCAAAAACAAGCCAATAATTTTTTTCATATAACAAAAATTAAAGATACACTTTCAATATATACATTCTCTTACAAAATGCAAACAATTTTTTATTGCATATTTTTGCAATAATTATTATTTTATCTTTATTTCAAATTTTTGCAATAATATTTCTTCAAATACATTTGCAGCTTTTTGCAATAAAAAAATCCGACTCAGTCGAATTCTAAAATTTTTTATTTTCCAAATTTTCGTTTGCGTTCCGAAAAACTCTCAAAACATTTTTGCAATTCTGCTTCGTCGAACGCTGGCCAATTTTTTTCTGAAAAAAAATATTCTGCATAGGGGCTCTGAAAAAGAAAAAAACCCGAATGGCGAATATGTCAGCCTGTTCGAACAATGAGATCAACTGGCGGAAATTTCCCAGTTTCGAGGCAAGAAAAAATATCTTCGCGTGTAATATTTTGCATATCACGCCCCTCTTTTGCAAGATCGCAAACCGCGCGCGCAATTTCCTCTTGTCCGCCATATCCAATCGCAAAAACCGCATGCATTTTTGTATTATTTTCTGTGGCTATTTCGGCACGCTCAATCGCTTCAGCACAATCCTTTCGAAGCAAGCGACGATCTCCTACAAAATGCAAACGAACATTTTTTTCATTGGCCTGAGTAATCAGCTTATCGATACCATCCGTCAACAAATCGAACAAATATTTCACTTCCAAAGCCGAGCGCTCGCGAATATTATCATCAGAAAGCGCCCAAAAACTCGCAACCTCTACGCCGCGAGCCAAGCATCCATCGATAATATTCTCAATATTGTCATATCATTTTTTATGTCATTCAAACTGTGCAATCCCTTGTTCTCGTGCCCAAGTTCGGTTACCATCCATGATAAATCCAATATGTCGCATACAAAAATTGGTTAAAATATGCGAGCATTGTAAACAAAAAACACAGAAAGTCAAAATACGATTTTCAAAAAAAGGTTGTATTTTTGGACAAATATGCTACAATGTTGCCATGTCGAGTTCCTGACGGCTCCTGAAAGTACGAAGTTTGATGTTACCGACAATTTTATTTTTTTACTCTGTATTATTATGAGTAGACTTTTTGTGGGTAATGTCCCATTTCGCGTTTCTCCTGAAGAACTTCGCGCTGAATTTGAAGCGGTAGCTCCTGTAAACGATTTTTTCTGGCCTATGGATCGTGAAACTGGTCGTAAAAAAGGTTTCTGTTTCGTTGATGTTGCTGATGAAGATATGGAAAAAGTAATCGAAGCAATGCACGGAAAGGAAGTTGGTGGTCGCGAATTGGCCGTTAACGAAGCTCGTCCTCGTGAAGAAGCATAAAAAATTCCCCATTTGGGGATTTTTTATTGTTCAAGAAATTTTTTCTCTTCCTCGGCGCGTTTGATTTCAAGAGCTTGTTGAATCGTTGCTTCATCAAAACCTCCATCATCACGAAGAGTTTGTTCCACGATTTTCAGATATTCTTCAATCGCCTCAGATTGTTCAGGAGTTAATTTTTTTATTTCAACAACTTCGACATTCTGAGTCTGCTCAGTCGGAGTATTTTCCGCAACCTGAGAGCCGCACGATGCCAGCGGAAGAAGCAATACTACCAAAGCAACCAATTTTTTCATATGCAAAAAGTAAAAAATTATTGAGATTATTATAATACTCTCGCGGAAAAATCAAATTTTTTGTAAAAATAAAAAAACCAGCAATTAGAAAATTTCTGGTTTTTTTATGAGAGAATCTTTGAGGGATTGTTCCAAAACATGACCCACTTCAAGAACTTTTTCTTCACCAAGCACCGGCCCAAGAATCTGAATCCCCACAGACATTTCACGTTTTTCAGCATCAGATGAAATTGCATATCCAACAGGAATTACCAGCCCAGGAAGTCCTGCGAGTGACGCTGGAACCGTGAAAACATCTTCCATGTACGCAGCCATTGGATCATCACCCTTTTCTCCAATTTTCCAAGCCACCGTCGGCGCAGTTGGAGTGACGATAACATCGACTTTTTCAAAAGCTTTTCGAAAATCTTCACGAATCAATTCACGAACCAGAGATGCCTTCTGATAATACTCCTCATATGATCCAGCCGACAATACAAATGAGCCCACAAGCGATCGGCGCTGAACTTCTTTCCCAAGAAGTGCTGATCGATTCGCAGTAATATCGTTCCCATTTTCTACTTTTTCACCAAAACGAAGTCCATCATAACGAGCCATATTGGTTGCCACTTCTGCTGGACAAATAATGTAATATACAGAAATTCCTTCCTTGGTGTGTGGCAACGAAATATCAACAATTTCCGCACCAAGTTCGCGCATTTTTTCAATAGTTTGTTCAATATTTTCACGAACACCCGCATCAATTCCATCAGCAAAATATTCCTGAGGAACGCCCACTTTTACGCCATCAAGATGAGTTTTTTGCCAAATATCTGGATTGAGTTTTACTGGCTCCGTGAGCGAAGTGGCATCTTTTGGATCGTGGCCAGCTGTCGCTTCATAAAGCCACCCAGAATCACGAACTGTTTTGGTAAAATACCCAGGACAATCAAGGCTCGAAGCCATAGCAATCACGCCTGCTCGAGAATTTCGTCCATATCCAGGCTTGAATCCTACTACACCACACATACTCGCCGGCTGACGGATGGACCCACCTGTATCAGTTCCGAGTGCTGCTGGTACCAACCCGGCGGCCACTGCGGCAGCCGACCCAGATGATGAACCACCAGGAATGCGACTCGTATCCCAGGGATTTTTAGTAGGGCCAAAAGCTGAGTTTTCACCACTTCCACCCATCGCAAATTCGTCCAAATTGGTTTTTCCAAAAGCGACAAATTCAGATTTTTTCATTCGTTCTGTCACAGTCGATTCATACGGTGGTACGAAATTTTCAAGCATCTTGGAAGCAGCTGTCGTTCGAACTCCCATTTCACAGAACAAATCTTTCACCGCTACAGGCAATCCTTTTACTTCGTTCTTCTCTTCCGGAAGCGTAATATACGCACCAAGTGCATCATTGTATTTTTCTGAACGAGCACGAAAATAATCATAAATTTCCTGATAAGTCGCCTTGCCCGCACGAACCATTTCATCAAGTTCGATAAGGGAAAAATCTTTAAATTCCATAAAAATAAATTATAATGCGACAAATATATTCAAAAAATCAAAAAATTCAAGAAATATTCGTTTAAAAAGCAAAAACCTCCCAAAATTTTGAGAGATTTTTATTATTACAAATTTTTGTAATAATATTTTTATTGCAAATATTAGCATTAGTGAGTTTCACGAACCTTGATGTGCAGCTCTCGAAGTTGCATTTCATCAACTTCAGTTGGAGCATTCATCATCACATCTTCTGCTTTTCCAGATTTTGGAAATGCGTAAATTTCACGAATATTCGTTTCATCGCGAAGAATCATCAAGAGTCGATCAAAACCAAACGCAAATCCTCCGTGTGGCGGAACACCATATTGGAAAGCTGTATACATCGCACCAAATTTTTCTTTCACTTCTTCCTCGCCCTTTCCAACAATTTCAAAAGCCTTAACAAGTGCATTCACATCGTGGTTTCGGATTGATCCAGAAAGCACTTCATATCCGTTACATGCAAGATCATATTGAGCGCCATAAATCGTGAGTGGATCAGGATTGCCGTCAAACGCCTCCACACCGCCATGAGGCATTGAAAATGGATTGTGTTCAAAATCGTACGAACCATCATCTTTTTGCTCATACATTGGAAAGTCTGTCACCCAACAGAAAGCAATTTCATTTTTATCAACCAAATCGAATCGGTCACGGCATGCGATGCGAACGCCACCAAGTACTTTACAAGCGGTTTTGTGTTCGCCAGCACCAAAGAAAATCATATCACCCACTTTTGGCGACAATTTTTCTTCGAGCGCCTTTAATTCTGTTTCTCCAAAAAATTTCAAAATTGGTGAACGAGGCCCCTCTTCTTCGTAAATAATATACGCGAGCCCTCCGGCACCGAGCGATTTTGCCAATTCAGTCAAAGAATCAATTTCTGAGCGAGACAAAATTTTATTTTCCAATTTCATAGCCTTGATCACGCCACCTTCAGCTACAGTTTTTGCAAAAAGTGAAAAATCAGAATTTTTAAATTCAGCCGTGAAGTCTTCAAAATGCATATCAAAGCGAATATCTGGCTTATCGGAACCATACAAATCAAGCGCTTTGTAATGAGTCAAACGACGGAATTTTCCATTTTCAGCCAATCCTACAAGTTTTTTGTCAGAAATATTGGCAATCAAATCACGAGAAAAATTTTCTGCAACCTCAAAAACATCTTCCTGTTCAACAAACGACATTTCACAGTCGATTTGATAAAACTCACAAGAATGACGATCAGCACGAGGATCCTCGTCACGGAAACATGGCGCGATTTGGAAATATTTATCCAAACCGCCTACCATCAAAAGCTGTTTGTATTGCTGCGGAGCCTGTGGTAGTGCATAAAATTTTCCATGGTGCAAACGAGACGGAATAAGATAATCTCGCGCACCTTCTGGTGATGAGGCTGTAAAAAGTGGCGTCTGAACCTCGATAAATCCTTTTTCTGTGAACCAATCACGAGTATATTTGTTCATCATCGCGCGGTAAGCAATTTTATCAAAAACAGATTTTCGACGTAAATCAAGATAGCGATATTTGAGGCGAATATCTTCGCTGGCGCCCGTATGTTCAGAGACTTCAAATGGAGGAACATCCGATTTTGAAAGAATTTTCGCTTCATGAATAATCACTTCAATTTCACCAGTCAAAATATTTTTATTTTCCTGACCTTCTGGACGAGCGCGAACGACACCAGTTAATTTCACAACATATTCTGATCGGAAAGTATCCGCAATCTGCCAAGCATCCTGATTATGAGACGGATCAAAAACCGTCTGTGTAATACCATAACGATCACGAAGATCGATAAAAATCAATCCACCATGATCACGACGATTGGCCACCCAACCAGAAAGTGTTACTGTTTGTCCGATATTTGAGGCGTTCAATTCGCCAGCAGTATGAGTTCTGTGCATAATATAAAAGTTAAAAAAATAATGCGAATTTTTGCAATAGTATTATTGCAAATTTTTACAATAAAAAAGCACGAAAAAATTCGTGCTTCGGTTCAGTATTCTGAAAGGTGCCACCGAGAGCGTTGCTCAATTTTATTTTTTTACAAAGTATTACGACTTTGGAGGGTTCTAATCGGAAAACCTTTCTTCCCTCAGCTCGTGGGTGTTGGCCACTCAAACGCTTTTTTGTATTATAAATAATTTTTAAAAAAATCAAGTTAATCTGCAAAAATCTGCACAAAATATTGCTGATCGTCTTTTTCGATAAAAAACATTCCTACCTGAGTCCAATCCGGGGACATCATGGCCGCAGCATGCGATGGAGACGCTAGCAATGACTGATACAATTTTTGTAGATTTACCTTTGTTCCACCAGCCACATTTTCCCCAAGCCGAAAAAATAATTTTTTATTTTTCTCGTCAACAAATGAGAAAATATTTTTTCCATCGAGAGTCTCGTGCCCAACATACTGAAAGTCGGCCATATGTCGAACTTTACTTAATGCAACTCTTTGCAATAACGGATTTTCATTCAACTCCGCGATTCTAATTTGTTTGCGACGATGATTCATATCTCGCAAGACATCAGCCACCGAAAAATCATTGTTGATTCCTGAATCAACAATTCCTTGATACGGAATTTTTTTAGAAAAAATGACATGCCCTTTATTATCACGCAATTCTATACGATATTGCCCCTTGTCGTATAACTGATAAAAAATCGGCAAAGAAATATTTTTTTCATTATTACGAATTTTTGCAATAATCTCTGGAGGGAAATTTTGAAAAATTTGATGACCATCAGGAAACACAATTGTCCAATAAGGCTGTACGGCAAAATCATTTTGCAACGAAATTTCGCCAACCAAAATATTTCCATCCAGAATGAGGGAATCCTCAATTTCTGGAAAATTCCCTGCAGACAGAAGTGTATCTGGAATTTTTTTCGTTGTTTCAAAATTTTGCAATAAGAGTTTTTTTTGCAAAAATTCGCGAATCTCCGCATCTCAATTGGCAGCGAATGTTTGTGGTATTGCAAAAATAAGCAATAAGAGAAAAATTCCTTTTTTCATAATTTTAGGCATTAGTTTCAGAATCGGAAGCAGTATCTTCGTCAGCATTTCATTCTTCTTCAGCCAAAGTCGCACTCGTAAATGTGTCATCAGTATCCTTGAGTTTTGCGAGGATCACGCCCTGTGTATTGCGGCCAGTCACACGAATATCCGCAAGCGGCAAACGAACTGTCTGGCCACTTCGAGAAACGAGAATGACACTTTTTGCATTTTTCTCATCTTCAGAAAGTGTGAACGCGGCAATAATTTTTCCAGTTTTAGTGGTTGTGGCACTCACTTTGATACCAGAACCACCACGACCCTGTTCACGATATTCTTCGAGAGAAGAGATTTTCCCCATTCCTGCTTCAGAAATTGTGAAAATATACATATCCTGAGGCCCAACAACACATCCTTCAATAAGCGCATCGGAATCAGCAACTTTCATACCTCGTACACCAGCTGCTGCACGACCCATAACACGCACATCATCTTCTGGGAATTGAATTACTTTTCCACCTTCGGATACGAGCAAAATATTATTCGTACCATCAGTAACGCGCACCCAACCAAGAGAATCATTGTCTTTTGGCTTCATTACAATCAATCCACTCGAACGGATATTGGCAATATCAGCGATATCAATTCGCTTCACGGTAGCATTATGAGAAATCAATACCAAGTGCTTACCAGCAACCGTTGCAAGATCAAGAATGGTTGTTACGGATTCATCTTTGGCAAGTGATAAAAATTGCACCACCGGCTGCCCCTTCGCAGTACGCTGCATTTCAGGAATTTCGTACGCTGGAAGTTCAAATACACGACCTGTATTCGTGAAGAAAAGCAATTTATTGTGATTCTTGGTTGAAAGAATTACCTGCATTTCATCTTCATCTTTGACAGCCATTGCAATCCCTTTTCCACCACGACGCTGCGTACGGAATGATGACGCTTTGATTCGCTTAATATAGCCATTTTTGGAGAGTGTTACGACCATATCCTCATTGGGAATTGTATCCGTCGGATTAAATTCTCCAACCGCACCAGGATGTACTTCTGTTTTGCGTTCATCA
The DNA here is from genome assembly GCA_013332525.2 of Candidatus Altimarinota bacterium. Classification (GTDB taxonomy): domain Bacteria; phylum Patescibacteriota; class Gracilibacteria; order BD1-5; family UBA2023; genus GN02-873. Next base: position 8,026 of record JABCOP020000006.1, on the reverse strand, counting down.
CCGTATTTTTCCTTGATTTCAGCAAGTTCATCAGAAATAATTTTTGCCACGCGTTCTGGTTTTGCGAGAATATCTTTAAAATCGGCAATCATAGCGATTTTTTCTTGCAATTCATTTTCGATTTTTTCAATTTCGAGACCAGACAATTTACCAAGTTGCATTTCCCAAATCGCTGTGGCTTGCTTGTCAGAAAAATCAAATTTTTCCATCAAAGTTGGAATACCTTCTTCACGATTTTTGGAAGCGCGAATCGTCGCGATAATCTGATCAATAATACTAATCGCCTTGGCAAGACCTTCAAGAATATGCTTGCGAGCCTCAGCCTGATCGAGCTCGAACTGAACGCGGCGAGTCGTCACTTCTTTTCGATGATCCATAAATGCGATGAGCATTTCTTTGAGATTCATCAATTTTGGCTGCATTCCACGATCCGTCAAGGCAATCATATTATACGCAAAAGTCGTCTGAAGCGGCGTCAATTTGTACAATTGATTGAGAATTTTTTTCGGAAAAGCATCACGCTTGAGTTCTACTACAACGCGCACACCTTCCTTGTTGGATTCATCACGAATATCTGCAACCCCAACAATCACCTTATCTGTCACAAGCGCTGCAATTTTTTCCACAAAATCTTTCTTATTGAGCTGATACGGCACTTCATCGATGATGATCATGCTGCGACCATTTTTTGCTTCTTCAATATGAGCCTTTCCACGCATTACCACAGATCCGCGTCCACGCGTATAGGCATCGAGAATATCTTTTTTGTTATAAATAATTCCGCCCGTTGGAAAATCTGGCCCTTTCACAAAATCCAAAAGATTTTCGATAGTAACCGCATCGATATCTGGATGGTTGAGTAAAAATTGCAACGCATCAATCAATTCTGACAAATTGTGCGGAGGAATATTGGTTGCCATACCAACCGCAATTCCCATCGCACCATTCAAAAGCAAATTCGGGATACGAGCTGGCAAGACTACTGGCTCCTCGCGAGAAGCATCATAGTTTGGTCGCCAGTCAACGGTATTTTTGTCAATATCCGTCAAAAGTGATTCTCCGAGTTTTGCCATTTTTGCTTCGGTATAACGCATTGCAGCCGCACCATCGCCATCCATAGAACCGAAGTTTCCTTGCCCATCAATAAGCGGGTATCGCAACGAAAAATCCTGTGCCAAACGCACCATTGCATCATACACAGAAGAATCCCCATGTGGGTGATAATTACCGAGCACATCACCGACTACCTTCGCAGATTTTCGATATTTTGCATTCGCACGAAGTCCCGAATCATACATTGAGTACAAAATTCGGCGATGTACCGGCTTCATACCGTCACGCACATCTGGAAGCGCGCGCTGAATAATCACACTCATCGCATAATCCAGATACGAGGTTTCCATTTCACTAATAATCCCACGAGCCTCATCACCTTCATAATTTACACCTTCAATATTCTCAGAATTTTCGTAATTATTTTCCATTTCTGTCATAAGAAAAATTTAAAAAAGTCCAGCTTATTATATGAAAATAAGCGGACTTTGCAAGTTCGATTTCTTTTAAAAATCATCAAAATCAATCGTTGATGTAGATGACGGAGTGAAGGCTCCGCTCGTGCTTCCGAAGATTCTTTCAGAAAGTGTTTGAATCGTATACGTAATGCTCTGAGGAGACAAATAATCTTGTGATCCAAGGCCAAGCATTCGAGAAATGTGTGGCGTCACAAAAATTGCTACTACAATTACCACGAGACCAATTACGGCATAACGGATACTTCCAAGCGCTGAACTCACCTTATCATCATTTCCACCAGAAAGCACCAACATAAGCCCACCATAGACGATAAAAAATACCGCACAAACCATCGCTACAAGGACGATGAGGGAAATAGCGATACGAAGCATATCGCTTGTAGAATAATTAACGGACGCATCAAGAATTGGAGTCGTCGCAGCGGAAACTGCTGGAATAAATGAGAAATCCATAGAAAATTAGTTAAGGCTGGTAAAATCTGATGAAGAAGGCGCTACAATAGTATTGTTCGTATCATATGTAGCAGCAGAACCTCCAAAAATATTAGCAGAAATTTCTTGAATTGTAGAAAGAATCACGCCTGGCTGAAAATATTGTCCATACGGTAATCCAAACAAATTGAGAAATAGCGGTGCTACAAAAATAATAATCACCAAAATTCCAATCCCCAAAAAGGCGTATCGAATATGATTCACTGCGGCCTGGACTTTCTGTTCATCTCCCGCAGAAACTACCATCAAAAATCCTCCCCAAACAGCATATGCCACTGCCAATATCATTGAAATAAAAACGACCGTGGCAATCCCGTACTTTACGATTTGTTCAAATGAATATGTCGCAAATACTGATCCATTCATAATTTGATTGTAAAAATATAAAATAAAACCCTCAAAGCGAGGATATTATTTTGATCGTGCAATAATTTTTGCAAGAGTCTCAGAATATTGAGCCCCGTTTTTGATGTACTGCTCAGCAGTAGCCATGTCCATATCAAGAGTTTTTGTATGTGGATCGTATGAACCCAATACTTTAATAAAACCATGTTTTGCAGACTGACGGTGTTCAGTAAGTACTACGCGGTATTTTGCTACGTGCTTACGACCAACACGAGAAAGACGAATCTTAAGCATAAAAGAAAATTATAAATTATAAATTATAAATTATAAATTTTGAATTCTTGAGGAGCGGATGACGATTTCCGCGTTCATTCGTAATTTTTAATTTCTAATAGTTTGGTGCCCAGGACGGGGCTCGAACCCGTACTCTCTTATGAGAAAGGGATTTTAAGTCCCTCGTGTCTACCATTCCACCACCCGGGCAAAATCCAAAATGGATTTTTCTGAAATGGATACACGAAACTAGAGAATACCCTTTTTCTTGAGAGTCTTGATTGCTTTTGCAGAAAGGCGCATACGAAGAACAAGACCAGTTTCAGGATCTTTAATATTTCTCCAAAAAAGATTTGGATAAAAACGACGCTTTGTGCGGCGTACAGAGTGTGATACATTATTTCCTACGGAAGTTCTTTTTCCAGTAAGTTGACAAACACGAGACATAATTTATATATTATCAAAAATAGAAAATTTTTACAAAACCTTTACTTCTACACCGACTCCTGAAGGAATATTGATAGACTGAAGCATTTCGAGAGTCTGAGGATTTGATTCAAGAACATCAATCAAACGCTTGTGACGGCGAATTTCAAACTGTTCGCGAGCATCCTTGTTTACGAATGTAGAGCGGTTTACAGTGATTTTTTCAATTTTTGTTGGAAGTGGTACTGGACCAGCAATAGTCGCTCCGCTATCTTTGATAGTTGCGATAATTTTTCCAACCGCATCATCAACCATTCGGTGTTCAAATGCTTGTACAATAATACGAATCTTCCCTGCAGAAGACGCTTTTTTTGCTTTTGCTACCATAAAAAGTATAAAAAATAAAAGAATGTAAGGTCTTACCATCTCGAAAGATGCAATGACATTTCCTATAAGGACCTTCTCTGTCTTGCCAGACGAATCAAGCAAGACAAGAGAAAATACTTATATTTTCAGATCAAATTATTCAATTACACGAGCAACAACTCCTGAACCAACTGTACGTCCACCTTCACGAATCGCGAAACGAAGACCCTGATCCATGGCGATTGGAGCACCAAGAGTAATAGTCATCTGAATGTTATCACCAGGCATAACCTTTTCTACACCAGCTGGAAGTTCGATAGAACCTGTAACGTCTGTAGTACGGAAGTAGAACTGTGGTTTGTAACCCTGGAAGAATGGAGTATGACGTCCACCTTCGTCTTTTGTAAGTACGTATACTTCAGCTTCAAATTTTGTATGAGGCTTGATTGAACCTGGTTTACAAAGAACCTGTCCACGTTCAACATCAGTACGTTCAATACCACGAAGAAGAAGACCTGCATTATCACCAGCCTGTCCCTGTTCAAGTTGTTTGTGGAACATTTCTACACCAGTAACAGTTGTTTTCTGAGTATCACGGATACCAACGATTTCAATTTCATCACCAATCTTGATAACACCCTGTTCAATTTTACCAGTTACTACTGTACCACGACCCTTAATAGAGAACACGTCTTCTACTGGCATAAGGAATGGTTTGTCAAGATCACGTTCTGGAACTGGTACATAGTTTTCGATAGCTTCGAAAAGTTCAAGAACCGCCTTAGCTCCGTAAGGTTTTTCGTAGTCTGTAGGATTTTCAAGAGCTACAAGACCAGAACCACGAATTACTGGAGTGTCATCACCAGGGAAATCGTATGAAGAAAGAAGGTCACGGATTTCCATTTCAACAAGGTCAAGCATTTCTGCATCATCAACCATGTCACATTTATTCATCCATACTACGATGTAAGGAACACCTACCTGACGAGCAAGAAGGATATGTTCACGAGTCTGAGCCATAGGACCATCTGTAGCAGCAACCACGAGGATCGCAGCATCCATCTGAGCGGCACCAGTAATCATGTTCTTAACGTAGTCCGCGTGACCTGGACAGTCAACGTGAGCGTAGTGACGAGAACCTGTCTGGTATTCTACGTGTGCAGTGTTAATAGTAATACCACGAGCTCTTTCTTCTGGAGCTGAGTCGATTTCAGCAAAGTTTTTAGCTTCACCACCGAACTTGTTCGCAAGAACGATTGTAAAGGCAGCAGTAGAAGTAGTTTTACCGTGATCCACATGTCCAATAGTACCAATGTTCATGTGTGCTTTTGATCTATCAAATGTAGCCATATGAAAAGATTAAATTAAAAAATATAAAAAGCGTTTGAGATTATAATGGAAATTTTGAGAAAAGCAAAATTATTTCTTTGTTTTTCGCATTTTTTTACGAATACGGTTGATCGCTTTGTTCATTTTTTTGCGCCCGTACGTAGTAAGTCTAGCCATAATAAAAAATATTTAAAGAATAAAAAGAAATTAGATCTTGTTAATATTGATAGAATATTTTTTGAATTTTGCAAGAACTATCTCCTTAGCATTCTTAAGCCAGAGTGTTTCTCCTTCGAAAGCGATACGCTTTTCTAGGTTCTTGTAGTGCTTGATGGCATTTTTGATTTTTCGTCCTGAATATACACCCTTTCTTTTCACTGAGTAGACAAGACTGCGTGGACGCTTATTTCGAAGTCACATACGAAAAAGAATTAAAAATAAAAAGTACTGAAATTATAAATGAACCTGAATTATCGCACAATTCCCGGTTCAATTAACTTTTCAAAAATGGTGGAGCCTAGGAGAGTCGAACTCCTGACCTTCTGCGTGCAAAACAGACGCTCTACCAACTAAGCTAAGGCCCCACTGAATATATGTGGCGGTGCTAACGAGACTCGAACTCGCGACCTCTGCCGTGACAGGGCAGCGCTCTAACCAACTGAGCTATAGCACCAAGCATTTGTGAAAGATAATCGCAAGTGCTGGCGTAGTATATATAACTTTTTTAAAAAAGCAAATATTTTTTTCAAAAAAGCAAGATTTTTTATGAGAAGAAAATATTTTTTGCTTTTGGCAAGCGAAAAACTCAGCATAAAAAAATTAAATTTTTTGGTTTTTTTGAGAAATTTGGCGCAAAAAATCAAAATTTTTGTTCAAAAAAATGCCCGAATGGGCATTTTATTTTTAAAATTATTCGCGAATAGTCGAGTGAATATATTTGTATGACGCAAGCATCGCTGAGAGAATTCCCACTACCATGGCCGCCAAAAGTTCCACTGGCAAGAAAAATTCTGATAAATTTTTGTAAAATCCTGAAAACATTGTTGCGATATCAGCTGGCAAAATCTGCACACCGCCTGTGGCTTGAAATACGAAAAAAATCAAAAACGCGAGACACACCGCCAAAGTCGTATAAATAATCCCCTGCACCATGAGTGGCCCATAAATAAACGACGGACGCCCACCTACGAGCTCAATAATTCGCACTTCGTCTTGCATGAAAAATACAAAATTTCGAATTGTCATATGCACCATCACAAACATTGTTATCAAAAACAATCCGATGAGCACATATACCGCCTGTGTGAGCAATCGAAGCAACTCTACTGTTTTCATAATATTCTGATATTGCGTCTGAAAATCAATCAATTGCTGTTGCATATCACCTTCCTTATATGTGATGATATCTTTGTAAGATTCGATATATCGGCTGAAATCTTCATATTTTTCGAGAGGAATTTGGGAAAATTGCACCACATTTGGGAGTGGATTTTCTTCCGCATCTTCAATTACAGAAGCCAAATCTGCGTGTCGTTTGGCAAAAATCGTCCACGCTTCCTCGCGCGAAATATACGCGACAGAAATCCCAGGGAAACGATCTTTGGCGCCAGACAAAAATTCTTGTGGGCGAATCTGCGTATTATTGTATCATTTTTGAAAACTGATCGTCACCGCGATTTTATCGTTCACAGAGGCAATAAAAGTTTCTGACGAATGCACAACCAGCAGCAAAATATTGACGAAAAAAACAAGCAACGCAATGGTTAGAATCGATGAAATCGACAAGAAAAAATTGCGAAAAATATTTTTAAAAGCGTAACGAAGAATATTCATATTGCAAAAATTGGACAAAAAATTTTTGGCATTATATAAATTTTTTGAAAAAAGCGAAAGTTTTTTGAAAAAATTTTCACAAAAATTTGAGAAAAATGTCAAAAATTATTTTTCAAAATCAAAAAAATAATTATACTTGGCCAATTATTTTCAGATTTTTCGGATTTTATGGGACTTTTTGAATTGCATTCCAAATACAAACCAACGGGCGACCAGCCACAAGCCATCGAAAAACTCGTGGCAGGGCTTCGTGAGGGGCTGGATTTTCAGACGCTTCTCGGGGTGACGGGCTCGGGAAAAACCTTTACTATGGCGAATATTATCGCCCAAATGGATCGTCCCGCGCTTATTATTGCACACAACAAAACGCTTGCTGCTCAGCTTGCACAGGAATTTAAAGAATTTTTCCCGAACAACGCGGTGCACTATTTTGTGAGTTATTATGATTATTATCAGCCGGAAGCGTATGTCGTGAAAACGGGCGCATATATCGAAAAAGAGGCGACTATCAACGAAGAAATTGATCGATTACGGCACGCAGCGACTGAAAGTCTTTTGACACGTCGAGATGTGATCATCGTGGCGTCGGTTTCGTGTATTTATGGAATTGGTGAGGTGGATCAGTATCGCGATCAAGCACTCAAAATCGAGGTTGGGAAAAATTATGTTTTGGAAAATTTGTTGCAAGAACTCGTGGCGATGCAATTCGTTCGTTCGACGGCTGAATGGAAGCCTGGAATGTTCCTTGTAAAAGGCGACATTTTGGAGATTTGGCCGAGTTCGAGCGAAGAAATTATTCGACTGGATTTTTTTGGTGATGAGCTCGAAAATATCACGAGAATCGAACATCTCACAAATGAGCGCCTCGAAAATTTGGAAGAAATTCTCATTTTCCCTGCCAAGCATTTTGTGACCGAGAAAGGAATTATTGACGAAGTTTTGCCAAAAATCAAAGCTGAAATGGAATCGCAGGTTGAATTTTTTCAAAAAAATGGAAAACTTGTGGAAGCAGAGCGCATCAAAATGCGCACTGAATATGATATGGAAATGATGGCCGAAGTTGGCTATGTGAATGGGATTGAGAATTATTCCATGTATCTCGGCGGACGAAATCCAGGCGATGCGCCAGCGACGCTCATAGAATTTTTCCGACAATCGAACAAAGATGGCGGATTTTTGACTTTTATCGATGAATCGCATATCACGATTTCGCAAATTGGTGGAATGTACGCCTGAGATCGCGCTCGTAAAGAAAATTTGATTCAGTACGGTTTTCGCTTGCCTTCCGCGCTTGAAAATCGTCCACTCAAATTTGACGAATTTGAACAAAAAATCTGACAAACAATTTTTGTGTCCGCCACGCCAAACAAATACGAAGCCGAACATCAAAAAGCTGTCGCAGAGCAAATCATTCGTCCGACAGGATTGCT
>JABCOP020000005.1 GCA_013332525.2 Candidatus Altimarinota bacterium | reverse complement strand
AACAGCCGGTTGCTCTACCGCTGAGCTATCGAGGAATATATAGCGGTATCTCTTGTAGAAGACGCCGACATATTATGAAAAAATTTTGGAAAGTCAAATTTTTTTTGAAAATTTATTGATTTTCCTCAATTCTAAAAATCCTTTTTCCAGAATTTTCGTCGTATGAAATAAAAATTTTTTTCGTTGGCTGAACGCTGTCGCCAAGGATTTCTGGCCACTCAATGAGCGCGATACTTTCGCTATTTTGTATGATTTCATCGCCACCAATCAAATAAAAATTTTCCAAATCATCGAGCCGATACAAGTCAAAATGAAAAACTTTTCCGTGCGTCGCGTCACCGTATTCTTGATAATATGTATACGTTGGCGAACGAACGATGATTTTTTCGTCATCAAAAAATTTTCGCAAAATCGCGCGAATAAAAGTAGTTTTTCCCGCTCCCAAATCTCCGTAGAAAAAAATTTTGTCTCATTTTTTGAGCTTTGGGACAATATTTTCCAATGATTTTTCGTCAGAAATTTCAAAAATCTGTTCATTTTTTTGCATTTTCAAAAAAATTATGATACGATGCACATGTTACTAATATTTTTGACTTATGCAAGAAAATTCACATTTTACTTCTGACAACACCGCGCAAGTAGCAACGCAGGGCATGCAGAAAGAGAGTGCCAAAGCATTCAATTTTTCGCTTGTGGCCTTGGTTGTTGTGGCTATTATCGCGGCCGTATTTTTCGCGCTTTCGACTTTGACACAATCGCAAATTTCTGGAAAAAATGACGAAATTTCATCAGTAAAATCCAAAATTTCAGCGATTGAAGCAGACAAGAAAAATATTGTTGCCTCAATTATCGCGAGCAATAAGCTTTCTCCGTCTGTAAATCTTTCCAAATTGGTTTCAGATTTCCGCGCGGTAGCGAGTAAATATCAGGTGGCTTTCCAAAATTTTGCTATCAAAAATGACGAAATCACAACCAATCTTATCGCCCAAAATGACGACAAAGATGCGGCGCAAAAAATCATCGCGATGATGAAAGAATTTGCGCGTTCTGGTCAGCAGGGAAATTTCTCGCTCGAACCTATTTTTAGTCTTGCGGGAAATCGCGCGACGCGAACAACGACGGTAACTTTCAAGATTGTGCCAACACAGACGACGCAATCAACTTCTGAAAATACTTCTAACTAATTTTTTATGGCTTTCAATTCTATTTCTACTCTCCAAAAAAATCGAGTGTATGCGCCAGTGATTACGGGACTTGCGATTTTGCTCGCGGTGCTTGTGGCGCGCCCAGCATTTACGGCTTATAGCGAAGCCAAAATGGAACTGCTCGCAACCGAAACAACGCTTTCGGAAGAGCAATCCAAACTTTCTAAACTTGAAGAAGAATCGGCAAAATTGGCAGATGAAAATTCTGAACTTTCCAAAAATGTTGCCAAAATTACTCGAGAATTTACGCCAAGCGAAATTTTTGAAGTTTTGCTTTTGGATAATAAATTTACTGTTGCGAGTGCGGTTTCTGGCCAGACGACGCCGAGTGTTTCTGTAACGGATGTAGTTGCACAAGCAGGAAATAAAGAACCAAGCGGTATTTATCGTGGAACGGTGAATCTCAAAGTTTCTGCGAAAAACCCAGAAATGATTGCGGCGTATTTGGATTTTTTGACTTCTCATCCAAAATTTGCGTTCACGCTCAATGATATTTCACTTCCAATCAATACACAAAATCCTCAAACTGCAGCCACTGAAACGAGCGTTGATGTGACTCTCGGGCTGTATTACTACCCATAGTTTTTAAAAAAATTTTATGTTTTCTTTTAATAGAGGGGTTTCCTCAAAAGATAAAGTACTTTTCTACGAATCAATCGCCAATCTTTTGGATGGTGGTGTGACGCTTCTTGCGGCCTTTAAGGGTTTTGCGAGTCGCTTGCCAGCAGGGAAATTGCGCGACGCTGTAGAAAATACGATTTTCTTCGTTGAAAGTGGTGATCAGCTCAATACCGCGATGCGAAAATTGCCAGATTTTTATTCAGAAAAAGAAATTGCGATTATCGAATCTGGTGAGCAGACTGGTATGCTCAAAGATACTTTTAATGCGATTGCCAAAGAGCTTCGCAACAACGAAGAACTCAAATCCAAAGTTGTCGGTGCGCTCACGTATCCGATGGTGATTGTGTTTTTCTTGATTTTGGCGCTTGTAATCGTGATGGTATACGTGATTCCACAACTCATGCCCGTGATTATCGAAATGGCGACAGAAATTCCTTGGACGACCAAATCTTTGATGGCGACGAGTGATTTTTTCAGAAATAATTTTGCGCTTATCGTGGGAGTTTTTATTGCTGCGGCGTTGATTTTCCGTGGTTATGTGATGACGGATTCTGGAAAGATGTGGTTTGACAGATTCAAGATTTATAATATTGTTTCTGGAAAAGCGTACAAAAATTATCTTATTGTGCAAGTAATGGCGACATTTCATTTGCTTTCATCTTCGGGTGTTGGTATCGTAAAGGCGCTTCGATTGACGGGTGCGAGTTCGGGAAATGTGTATATGGCGTCAGTGTATCATCGTATTGCTGATGCGGTTTCTTCGGGACGAAAAATTTCTGAAGCGATGCAAGAACTCGATAAAGATATGTATATTTTTACGCCAGATATCGTTCAGCTCATCGAATCAGCGGAAAAAACTTCGACCGTTCATCAGGTGACTTTCAAAATTTCTGAACAATATCGTCGTGAACTCGATGCGGCACTCGCGACAATGGTAAAATTGATCGAACCAGTGGCGCTTCTTGGAGCCGGAGTTTTCGTGATGTGGTTCGCATTAGCGATTTTCTCGGTTGTGATGCAAATCACACAATCGGCAGGAATTAATTAATTTTTATGAAAAATTTTCTTCGACATTCCCGAAAAAAAGCGTTTACGCTCGTGGAGTTGATGATTGTTATGGCGATTGTCGGAATTCTGATGGGGATGGCGCTTCTGCCGTACGGCGAATATATGCAGCGCGCGCGACTTTCCAATTCTGTGGATACGATTTCGCAAGAATGGGTGCTCGCACACAAGCAGATTCGTAACGGAAAAGAATTTTCTGAAGCTGAGCCCAATCATGCGAGCGTGATTCTCGAATTTGAAAAATGAAAAAAATTTATCAAAAAATATTGGTACAAAACAGAAACTTTTTCAGATTCTGACGCGAGCGAGCCTGATCAGGTTGACCAAGCAAAGCCGGTAGATTTTTCCAAAATTTCTGATACGAGTGTAACAACTTTTGATAAAGATATTTCTTTCGAACAAGATGTGACGATTTTATCGCTTGATGGTGCGGATAATACACCGACGCGAACATTCACGCCAAGCGCGAATGAAAAAATCTATTATGTGATTCAGCCGCCGCAGGCAGCGGGAAAATTCTATGATCAGAATTTTTCCGCAATTTCCGACCCAATGAAAAAAATTATTATCGGCTATCCTGACGCCAAAAACGCAATTTCTCGAGCCAAAGAAATTTTGCTTCGACCATATTTGCAATAAAAAAATTTTATTTTTATGAAAAAAATTGCTTTCAGACATTCTCGCTCGGGTTTTACGCTCATCGAACTTTTGGTTGGAATGACGATTTTTTCCATCGCGATTACGAGTATTTTTCTGCTCTTGGAATCGACGATGAAAAGCGTACGAATTTCACGAAATGAAGTGATTGTTTCCAATCTTTTGCGTGAACAGCTTGAGCTCGTGCGTAATGTTCGTGATGCGAATCTTGCTAAAGGTGCGGCGTGGAATGTGGCCAGAATTGATGATGGTGCGGAAACAAATTTTTCCAGCGGAACATTTTTGATAGAGAATGATTTTAGCGCCAATGTGACAAAATTTGGAACGGATTCGACAGGAAATTTTTCTATTTTGGAAAGTCCTGTCAAAATCAAAAAAGCCAATTTTTCAAGCGATGAAATAGAAGCCAAATTCCAAGAATCGCAGCTTTGTTTTGATGATTACAAACGCTATATTCGCTGTGATAGTGATGCACATCGTACGCAGTCGGGAACTACTTTTGCATCGTATACGAATATTTTTCCAATGTATTTTGGAGGTGGCGCGACTGGAACGACCACGATTGCCGATGAAAATGATAATCCACAGGGATTTATCCTTGATGCACGAGTGATTGTCCGCGATGGGAATGTGTATCGTGAATATGATGCCAAAACCGCGATTACTGACTGGCAACGATAGTCAATTTTTAAAATTTTATGAAAAAAAATAATTTCAGACATTCTCGTTCGGGTTTTACGCTCGTTGAATTGCTTATTGCGATGACAATTTTTCTGATTATGAGCACGATGACGATTTTGATCTATTTTCATATTTCAGAAAATTCTCGTCGGCTCGCTTTGTCGCGCGAAATTTCTGAAACGGCGCGCCAAATCACGGAACGATTGGCTCAAGATGTACGCGCGGAAGGGATTTTTTTGAATGATGAAGAAAAATTTGATAACGCGGGACTTTGGAAAGAAAAATTTTTGGAAGATTATAAAAATTCTGGAAGTGAGGTTTTGCCAATTGGAAAAACTGATGACGGAAAAGTCGCAAAATGGTACGCGTATGGCAAAAAAACAGATTCTGGCGGACTTGAGCCTTGTACGGAGGCTGAAAAAAACGATATTGATGTGCATTGTGGCTTGTATTTGCGCGAAAATAATGAATATTATAATCTCGTGGACGCGTTCCGTAGTGATGAAAAAAGTAAGCGCGTAAAAATCACAGATTTACGATTTTTTGTAACGGGTGATGATTACAATACGCGAAAAGTAACGCTCAAAATGACGCTCGAATTGATGCGTCGCGATGGTGTACCGCCTTCATTGGTGCGTGCTACCAAAATGGAAGTCCAGACGACTTTTTCTGAACGACCTTATAAAATTCAATAATTATGAGAAAATTTTCAAAACATCGATGATTTTCCATCATCATGGCGCTCGGGATTACCGCGATTTTGATGATTGTGGTGACAGGACTTTCCGTGATGTATATGCGAGAATTTAAACTTTCGCGACTTTCGTATGATGAAGTGCTTTCGAGTGCGTCTTCCGAAGGAATGTTTGAATATGGAATGCTCAAAATCCGTAATCACGCGGATGGGTTTGAGGATACGGTAGATTCTTCCCTTCAAGATTTGGACACGGAAATGTTTAAAATGACGATGCCACGCTCGGCATGAATGGAAATGAAATATGAAATTCTAGCGCAGACAGGCTCGTATTCTACAAAAATTGAAAAAAATGGATTTCTTGTGATTCCACTTTTTGCTGGAACGGATGAAATTTTGTCCAACAAATCTCTCAAACCGCTTAAATGAGACGAAACCAAGCCTTCTACTGGACTTGCTGTGAGCGGCCTCAATGCGGATTCTTCGTGGACGATTACAGCGATGAATGGCCAGCAGAGCGTAGCGTTGCAGGGAAGTGGCGCAATCGCGCGCGATTCCAAGGGTTCTATCGAACTCAAAGCTTATCTTTGTAGTTATGTAGTTGGCGATAATGTGGAAAAATTTGATTCTGACGAGCCTTGTGCCGAGTCTTCTAATCCCAAAAAAACTGCCTACAATTCTGCTTCTGAGAATCAAAAAGAAGAACTTTTGTATGTGTATCGCATTGAAAATGTAAGTGTGAAAGATTTTTTGGATTCAAGTAAAGAAGAATTTGGTACTGGCGATCAAAAAACCAAACTCAAACGTGATTTTCCATATTTGATTGTCTACAATAATCAAAATGCTGATTTATCAGGCGTGCAAGTTACTGCCGATTCGCCATTTACTCTACCAAAATATCAAGTAACGGCGACCGCAACTAAAGGTGACGCGTCTCAAGTTTTTAGATTTTCCGAAGATAAATCTCGCGTCTATGATGCACTCAAATACGGATATTATGGCACGGAAGACTTATAATTTTTCTCAAAATTCCCGAAAGGGAATTTTTTATTTTCTTCACAAAAAATTTCTCTTCACGAAAAAATCACAATAAAAATTTTGGAAATTTTTCAAAATTCGTATACTAAAAATCGTGAAACTTTCTATCAGTATTCCTCTCAATATCGTTGTAGTGCTGATGTTGACGCTTCTTCTCAATGTTGTTGGGCTCAAATTTTCTTTTGAAACGCATTTTCCAACATATATTGCCGAGACGCGAGATCAGTTACAGCCAAATACCGCTCTCAATCCTGAATGATTGCAGGCACTTTTTTCGATAAATTCGCTTGACGGTGAGACGAAAGCTGATTATCAGAAAGCACTATCTGAACTCTCAAACCTCTCATCATCACTCAAAAGTCTTTCTGAAAATCCTGAATTGTATGTGATTGAAGGGAAAAATTCTGGACAAAATTCTCCCAACTCGTTTCACATTTATGCATACAATGATATTGTGGAAAAGGCTACTGGAAATGCTTTATTTAAAGTTTTTCAGCATCCGTTCGATATCAATCTCAACGCGCCAGACGGGAAATTTATGCTCGCGATTATCAAAAATTTTCTTATTCTGAATGTTGTTTGGATGACGATAATTATTTTGGTGTATATGATTTGGCTGCGGCGGATTTTTCGGCCGATTCACCTGATTATTGATACGCTGAAAAATTTTTCTGTCACAAAAACTTCCAAAATTTTTTACAAAAAAAATGACGAATTTTTGCCACTGATTACGACGCTGAACGAACTTTCGACTTCGCTTGGCCGGCAAGAAAAAATTCGAAATCAATTTTTATCGGATTTGTCGCACGAGATTCGCACGCCAATGACCGCGATTTCTGTCTTGCTCGAAGCGATTGATGACGGTGTGATGGAACTCGATAAAAGCACGATTTTAACGCTTCAATCAGAGATGCGTCGCCTCGTGGACATCACGGAGCATATCATGAAAGGTGAAAATTTTCTTTCGCAAAATGCTGATGAAATCGTCCGCCAGAAAGTTTTTTTGAAACCGATGGTACAAGAAATTATTCTGCAATATCAACCCACAATCCAAAAAAATCATCAAACAATTTTGGAAAATTTTCCAGAAAATGCCTACATTTTGGCGAATCGCGAGCAATTGATTCAAGTTTTGCATAATATTTTTTCCAATTTTTGCAAATACGCCTGAGAAAATGCGACGCTCGAATGTTCATTCAAAACACAAAAAACTTTCAATGTTTTGACTTTTTCCGATGATGGCATGGGCGTGAGCGATGAAGAATTGCCTTTCCTCGCAGAAAAATTTTATAAATCAGACACTGGACGAACACAAAATAGCGATGAAATGAGCATGGGAATTGGACTTTCGCTCGTTTCCAAAATCGCTTCGTTGCACGGCGGCTCTATGCGCGTAGAGCCAACTAAACCTCACGGATTGACTATTATTTTAACTTTTTGAAAAAATGAATAAAAAAATTTTTGCCTTCGCGGCAGTGGCTACTTTGGCTTTGGGAACACCAAATTTGCATGCGCAAGAATTGCTCGCACCACCATCACTTCTCGATGTGATTCAGCAAAATGAGGCGAATGCTTATCAGCAAGCCCATCAAGCGGACACTTCCACGAATTCTGGCGCCACTTCTCAAAATGTGAATAATTTTTCAAATATTTCAGAGGGAAAACCCCTCGAAATCACATATCGAAAAATCCATGAAGGGAAGGCAATTACCATTTCTCGTGCTAATGAAGCGATGCTTTGGGTTCAGGAAATTGATCTTTCCAAAGGTGCGAGCGTAGATTCGTCGCTTGAAGTGATTTCGTACAACGAAGAAACGGGTGAACCACAATTCAAGAAAAAATCTATTACCGAAACGCTTTCTGCGCTCCCAGAAAAGCCATTTAGTCTTATCAATGGGCAATTTTTTAACCCAAAAACACAGCCATCAGAATTGTCGTTTGGACTCAAACAAAATGATACGGTTCGAACGGCTGGCGCTGATAATCGTTCTTCTTCCAAAAATATTTTGCGCGTAAATGGCCAAATCGCTGAAATTGTTCCGTATTCTTGGGAAAATCTCAATGGATCGACAGGGAATTTCGCAATGGTGAATTTTACGATGAATAACAAAAGTTACACGGATCGCGCGATTGGGCGCACATATATGTGCCTCAAAAATCCAGACGCCAACAATCGTTCATCAAAAATTTTGACTTTTGTGGCGACGGACATGACAGAAACTGAAATTGAACGAGAAATTCTCAAAAATGGCTGTACAGAGGCTTCAACTTCACAACTTGATTCGAGTGGCTCGAGCCGACTTTGGTACAATGATAATTTTATTTTTGGAACTGGACACAAAGGTGAGGCTGACAAACGAAAAATTCCTCACTATATCACATTTCATGACGCAAAATAAATTCCCAATTTGGGTTTTTATTTTTACAAAAATTTAAAAAATTATCAAAATTGAAAAACAAAAAAGGAAGCAAAATTACTTCCTTTGATATACGAGAAAATTCAAGACTTTTCGTCGATCAAATCTTCTTCTGTGAGAATGCGAGGGCCTCCACATGTTACATTGACATATGATCCATCATCGAATTTAAAAATCCGATTCGGAGTAGATGAAATACCGGAGGTCAGCTCGTTATTGCTGTTCCAGATTTCAACACCACCTTGGTATCGAACGGCAGCATAAGCCTCGTCATAGCAAGCATTGGAACTCGCATTTTTGGCATAAATTTCGTCGTAAGTGTCTACGATATTTGTGCTTTGGACATAGTTTTCCCTTTCCAAAAATTATTATAAAATAACACAAAAAAATTATATTATAAATTTTTAATTTGTCAAATAAATAATTTTCTAAAAAAAGCCCCTCACGAGAAGGGCTTTGGTTTCAGAACCAAGGAAAGATGGCTGTACAACATTCAACGAGGAAATCAAAAAAATCCTCCTCAAGCGTAATTGTCTTGACTTTACAATTTCTCAGACGACATATTATCCTTATAGTATGAATATTGTCATTATGTCGTACTTCTGCTGAATGTAGGCACATTATTGTTTTGGGGCTAAAATGCTGCTTTGGTGGATTAACCCAAATAGCCGTCAAAATCTCTGCCCTTCACATTTTAAGAGTTGTCATTAAACCATCTTCGAAATTTCAATGCAATCTGATGCTTTCTCCAAAAAATTTTTTCCGTTGAAACTCAGCTTCAACTGTAACAACATTTTTAAGAGTGTAAGGATTTTTGTAGTGAATTACATTTTCCATGAGTAACTCCTTTTGCCTTCACAATGAAGGCGTTGTTCATCAAATCACACAAAACTTCGTGTGAACCGAAAATTATTTTATGATAAAAATAATAATTGTCAATAAAATTGTGCTAAATTTTTTACGATTTGAATTTTATTTTTGTTGTAAAATTTTTTGAAATGATTTGTAAAAATAAAAAAACTCCCCATAAATGAGGAGTATACTTTTTGGAAAAATAAAAATCGGAAATTATGGAGTCTGTGGTCTAATAAACGAAGAAACGCAAGTTGCACCTTTTTCTTCAAGATGCTTGGGGCTTCCGTGGTCAAAGTAATCAACTATGAGAACCCCGTTTTTGCTGACCTGAAAAGAAGCATTGAGACTATCCTCACTGCTGAGCTGTAGAAAAACTTTCCCATCTTTTGAACAGGTGATTTTTCCTGTTGGCATTGCTTTTTCAATAAGCGTTCTCTCTTTTTGTTTTTCTTCTGCTCGTTGCTTTCTTTCGATTTCCGCATTGGTTCTATGCATTTTTTCTTGATGATCTTTCATCAGGATTATCGAGCCAGCCATAATCGCGATGAACAGTGTCCACGCGAACATTTTCTCGATTTTTTCTTTTGTGGATTTCTGAATTTTGAACAAAATTTATCCTTTCTTTCCAAAAAGCTTTCGTCTGCGAAAGCATTGTTAAAAAACATACAAATCTTTACAAGCCTTCGTATGAACGCGAAAATATCTTAATACAAAAATTCGCATTGTCAATATTTTTTGAAAATTTTTACGAGCGTTTTTTTGATTTTGAAAAAAGAAAAACCGGAATTTCTATTGCATTTTATCAATTTTTCGTTATTATTGCACAATATTTTTTATCAGAAAAATTTTCAAATGACTGTACGAACACGCTTTGCGCCGTCACCGACGGGTTATATTCATATTGGTGGTCTTCGAACGATGCTTTATTGTTATCTTTGGGCGCACAAAAATCACGGAAAATATATCGTGCGTGTAGAAGATACTGACCAGACGCGTTTTGTGGAAGGAGCGATTGAGTCAATGCTTGATTTGCACGATGTTTTGGGACTAACACCAGACGAAAGTGTGCGTCATGGAGGTGATTTTGGTCCATATCGTCAGTCTGAACGATTGCCAATTTATCAGGAACGTCTTCATAAATTGTGCGACGAAGGTTCTGCGTATTATTGTTTTTGTACGCCAGAACGCTTGGCTGATCTCAAAAAAGAGCAGGAAGAGCTTAAATTGCCTCCTCGTTATGATGGTCATTGTCGTCATATTCCGCTTGAAGAAGCCAAAGAACGCATTGCCAATGGGGAAAAATATACTATTCGCCTCAAAGTTCCAAAAGCAGAAACAATTATTTTTAATGACTTGATTCGTGGGCGCATTGAATTCAAAACTTCCGAAGTAGATGATCAGGTTTTGCTCAAATCTGACGGATTTCCAACCTATCATGGTGCCATCGTGATTGATGATTATTTGATGGGAATTACACATGTGATGCGTGGGGAAGAGTGGATTTCTTCGATTCCAAAGCAGGTTCTCACGGCGCGTGCACTCGGTATTGAGTTGCCATTTTATGCGCATTTGCCGAATGTTCTTGGTTCTGACGGAAAAAAACTTTCTAAGCGAACAGGTGATGTTTCGGTTGATCAGTACATGGCCAAAGGATACCTTCCTGAAGCGCTTTTGAACTTTTTGTCATTGCTTGGTTGGCATCCAAAACAGGATGAAGAAATCATGAGTATGGACGAAATGATTCAAAAATTTGAAATTACTGATATTCACAAGGCTGGTGCGGTACTTGATCCCATCAAACTCGACTGGATGAATGGTGAATACATCAAAAAACTTCCGCTTGAAGATTTGTATGCGCGCTTGGAAAAATTTTTACAAAAATATGAAACTGAATTTTTTGAAAATACTTTCTCCAAATTTCCTCGCGAATTTAACGAAAAAATTCTTTCTGAACTCAAAACTCGCTTAAAGCGATTTGACGAATTCCGAGAATTAACGACTTTTTTCTATTCTGAGCCAAAAATTGCCAAAGATTTGCTCGTGAATCCAAAAATGAAAATCACGACCGAGGCTGAGGCTATCGAAAATTTGAAATTTATTTTCCCGATTTTGGAGACAATCGATTATTCTGATTTGAAGGCGATGAAAAACGCAATTCTTCCAAAAATCGCTGAAACTGAAAAGAAAAATGGCCAGGTTTTATGGCCGCTTCGCGCAGCGCTTTCTGGCGAACAATTTTCTCCGGGCGCGTTCGAAATTGCGTATATTCTCGGAAAAGACGAAACGCTTGCGCGCGTTAAAAAATATTTGTAATTATGAATTATATTCTTCTCAAAGAGATTATTTCTTCGATTGTTACGACTTTTTGTTGTCAGCATTGTGGCGAGAAACCGCATGAAAATCGCATTTTTATCAAGAAGGCTGATGGAAAAAGTTTGGAACTTTCCTATCATTGTCCGGCTTGTCAGACAAAGGCTATTTTGTCTGCACAACTTGGTGAAATGCGCCCAGAATTTCTCAAAACAACACAATGACGCGAAATGTTGCAAAAATTTCTGGACTCCAAGCAAAAATCTACCAAAAATCCAGAACCAACGATTTCATCGGAAGAAATTCTCAATATCGAGAATATTCTCTCCAAAAATACTACCGTAAATGACCTGATCAATGGCGAACAAAATTCTTAAAATCTTATTGCAAATTTTTTCAATAGTGATTATTTTGGCGGTTTTGTATATTTTGTCAGTATTTTTCTTTCCATATTTTGCTGATAAATATGGGAATTCTTATATTAATGCAAAAATTCGCAATATCAAAAATATGGCTTTTAGCATTTCTTCGCCGAATGGCTCTCTTAATCTTCCTTTTTAATATGGCTGATAATTTTACTTCTCGACGAATAGAATCTCGTCGCCAAAATAATGCTCGCACTGATCAGAAAAAATCTCCGATTTTGGGGATTTTGGTGGGAGTTTTTGTAGTATTTTTTAGTATCTATTTGTATGTAAGCGGGACAGGAAATATTTCTATTCCGGCGGGAGATTTTACGGTAGCATCTGGTGAGACGGTTGCGAGCCTCAATCATTCACAAAAATTAGGCATCGCTGACTGGCGTTATAAATTGTATGTGAAATTTTTTGCGCCAGAGGTGACAATTAAGGCGGGGAATTATCGCACGACTGAGGCGATGACGCTCGATAATTTTCTCAAAAATGGCCTCAAACAAACGATTGTAAAAGATAATGAAGTGTCTATTACGCTTTTGCCAGGCTGGAATATTTGGGATTTTGACGCGTATTTTGCAGAAAAAGGTATTTTGAATGCGGGAGAGTTTACAAAAACCGCGAAAGAAAATTTGGAAAAATACCAATCGGATTATAAATTTTTGGCGAACGCAACGAGTCTAGAAGGATTTTTAATGCCGGACACATATCGGATTTATCGTAATTCTTCAGCGGACGCAATTATTCGCAAATTGCTCAATGGATTTCAATCAAAAATTTCTGAGGATTACCTCGCTCTCAATAAAGAAAAAGCCTATCAAACACTTATTTTAGCCTCAATTGTTGAGCGTGAAGAACGAAACGCGAAAAATCGTCCAATTGTGGCAGGAATTCTTGCAAAACGCGTTCGTGAAGGCATTGCAATGGGGGCTGATGCGACGGTTTGTTATGGTTTTCAAAAAACTTTTTCAGAATGTACGCCCTCTTTTATCGCGAGTGTGATCAACGACCATTCTAATATTTACAACACACGAAAAACGCTTGGATATCCACCAACGCCGATTTCTGCGATTTCTGTAAGCGCCTGGAATGCAGCACTCAACCCGGAAAATTCTGCGTATTATTACTATTTACATGACAATGATGGTGTGATTCATTATGCGAAAACAAACGCCGAGCACAATGCCAACGTTCAAAAATATTTACGATAAAATAAAATTTCCCATTTTGGGATTTTTTATTTATCAATAATCTATACGAGAAAACAAATTTTTCGTTGCGCAACGCGATTTTTGGATTTTATTTGCAAATAGCGGACTTTTCTGCTACAATAGGACGGATATTTATTTTGCCTTATGAAACTGTTTAACATCACGGATATTTTTAATAATATTGTAACGATGAGTCCTGAGACGCTGGAAGCGTTTCATGATACGCTGAAAAAGCATTTTAAAAAACTTAAAGCGAACAAAGATCTTGATAATCTCAAGGTTTTGCGTAACCGAATTCTGACGATTTTGGATAATAATGCGCGAAAATTTAGCGATACGGAACTCAAAAAAGTTTCCAAGCTTCGAAAATTGCTTCACAAAATGAACGAGGATATCGAAATTATGGAGCAGGAAATTGCCGAACCAATTGAGTTGGTTGATGTTGTGCGCGAAATTCACGATAAATACAAACCGACAGAAAAACTTTCAGAAAAAGAAAAAGGGAAATATGTCCTCGTGAAAATGAAAAAAAACACGATTTCTTACGAGGAAGAATTGGTTCGATTGCAGTTGGAATTGGTAAAATTGCAGCGATATCTGATACAAACTGGCAAAAAATTGCTGATTATTTTCGAAGGACGAGATGCGGCAGGGAAGGGCGGAACCATCAAGCGTTTTACAGAAATGTTAAATCCTCGCCAACATCGTGTAGTAGCTCTTCAGAAGCCGAGTGATATTGAGCGCGGACAATGGTATTTTCAGCGATACATTGCACACTTGCCAAATGCTGGTGAAATGGTGTTTTTTGATCGTTCGTGGTACAATCGTGCGGGTGTGGAGCCAGTAATGGGTTTTGTAGGAAAGCGCGATTATGAACATTTTATGAATGAAGTGCCGACATTTGAAAAATTACTCGTTGGTGCCAATACAAAAATCGTAAAATTTTATTTCTCGGTAAGCAAATACGAACAAGCAAAACGATTTGAAGAACGCCGAACGAACCCACTCAAACAATACAAATTGTCCCCTGTGGATCAGTTTTCTCAGCAATTGTGGGACAAATATACGCTTGCAGAATATCACAATTTTACGCGCACGCACTCGAGTTATGCGCCGTGGATTATCGTTCATAGCGACGATAAAAAACAGGCTCGTCTCAATGCTATCAAGTATATTCTTTCCCTTTACAAATATCCTGATAAAATTGATGAAAAATATTTGCAAATCGAGGAAGGTCAGGTGGAAACAGGACTTGAACGCGCGCGAACACTCAAAAAAGAAATTAATGAAGACAAAACTTTGTTCGATTAAAAAAATCCCAAGGCGGGATTTTTTATGATTTTTTTACTAAAATGGCATTAAAAAATAAATAATTTTTATTATTGCAAATTTTTCTAATAAAAATTACAAAAACAAGTTTTCCTCTTTATAAAGCAAAAAGTTATTGCAAATATTAGCAATAACTTTATTTTTTGGATTTTGGCGGGAATTTTTTAAAAAATAATCACAAATTCTCACTTCACTTTTCCAGGATTTTCTTTGAAAAAATTTCGAACTTCACTGATTGTTCCACGAGTAAATTCCTCAAATTTTTTGGTAATTTCGCGCGCCACCACAATGGGGGTTTCGCTTCCAAAATATTCTTCGAATTCGGCGAGTGTTTTTTCGATGCGATGAACAGATTCGTATACAATCGTCGTGTATTCGCGATTTTGCAGTCTTTTGAGCATGGTTTGGCGGCCTTTTTTGATTGGCAAAAAACCAAGGTAAGTGTATTGATGTGTGTCAAACCCGCTCGCCACAAGCGCAGAAAGTACGGCGGAAGCCCCCGGAATTGGTTCAACAACAAGCCCGGCTTCGATGGCTTTTGTGATGAGAATAAAACCAGGATCACTAATTCCAGGTGTTCCAGCATCTGAGACAAGCGCCACATGTTTGCCTTCGCGAAGCAAATCAATCACTTTATCAATTTTGGAAAAACCGGAATGCGAATGAAATGACATCAGGCGACCACCATTTTCAATTTCATAAAATTTGAGAAGTTGGCCAGTGACGCGAGTATCTTCGCACGCTATAAAATCCGCTTCTTTGAGAATACGAAGCGCGCGAAGTGTGATATCTTCGAGGTTGCCAATTGGTGTAGAAACGATTGAAAGCATAATTTTTTCGATATTGTATGCAGAAAAATTTTTTTGTAAAATAAAAATCCTCGAAAGAAGATTTTTATTTGTTCGAATTTGTAGAAAAAATATTCTGATTGGAAGGATTTTCCGAAGTACTCTGGGTCTGTGGCGCTTGAACATTTGTTCGAGTATTTTTAAAGGCGCCAAGCGGAAAAGCTACTCCCACAAAAATCAAAAATGCTCCAATCAAAGCGATTGCAACGACCGTTCCATTGGAACCGAGATATTTTTGCGCCCAGCCCCATTCACCAGTAAAATGATACAGTGGATAACGATAACGAAGCATCGCAATGCCCGCCACCACAATAATAAGTCCTACAAGCCAATCCATAATCAAAAATTAATTTCCTTGATTATATCGCAAATCTGGATTTTTTGCAAATTTTGAAAGTTTATGCGAATCGAGGGTCGTTCAAAATGGTTTTTGCGATAGCTGTTGCCAAATTGAAATTAAAATATTCTCCGCGTTCACTTTTGGCACGTTGTACAAAATGTTGTCCGTCAAAATTCGCAGGTTGTTTGAGTTTAATATTTGTTGCGCGCGAATATTCGTTATTATCGTTAAAATCGCGATATTTTTTTCGTTCGAAATTTACCGAAAAACACAATTCTTTTTTGTTGTAACGAAAGGTAAAAGTGGCTTCATTTTCGCTAATATTTTCCGCACGATGCAAATAAATAATACGAATCCCGTTGATAGTCATTGGGATTTCTTGTGCGCTAGAGCGAATCGAATTGACTTTTTCGCGAGTGCTTTGACGCAAAGAATCGACTGGCTTTGAGGACTTTTGTTCATGGTTTTCCAAAATATTTTGCACTTTTTCGCGTGTATCAATATTTTTGTTTTCGAAAAAATCGAGTTGAGTTTCATCAAAAAGTTCTCATTGTCGAGGAATTCCTTCGTTGAAGTTTCGTGCGAGGGTAGTCATATTAGATAAAAAATTAAAAAATATATTATTGCAAATTTTTGTAATAATAATTGGCTTATATAAGCGAAAATTTCTCAAAAAATTTCTTAATGCAAAAATTAGCAAAAAATAATTTTTTCTGAAAATTTTGGCAAAAATTAAGATTCTTCAGAAAATTTTGATTAAAAATCCCAACTTCCTGCCATTGACGAACTCTGTGTATAATTAATCACCGTCGTTTCAAAGAAATTTCCTTTGTCCGCGTTCGGATCTTGAAGGCGCTCCAAATGCTTGTATGGATTTTTCATCGCGTCAGGGTAGAGCGGTGCAATCCCAATCATCGCGAGGCGCTCATTGGCAAGCCAATGCGTGTATTCTTCGGTTGTTTGTTCGTTGATTCCAGGAATTTTGTTACCGAGAATATGTTTTGACCATTCAATTTCCTGTTCAACGGCTTTTTTCATCATTTCTTTCACAAGATTTTCATCATAAATTGACGGAAATTCCTTTTTGATTTCGCGCATCATATTAGCAAAAAGTGTCACATGTGTGAGCTCATCGCGGCGAATGTAGGCAATCATTCGACCAGTCGCTGGCATTTTCTGATGATCCACGAGCGTGTCAAAAAATGCAAACCCATTGTAGAAATAAATTGATTCCAAAAGGAAATTCGCGACAATTCCTCGGAAAAAATTTTCATCACTTGGATCATCGATAAAATCCTGATAAATCTGTCCAATGTATTTGTTTCGTTCGAGCAAAATCGGATTATCGCGCCAAAAATAATAAATTTCTTCGCGTTCTTCTGCGTTTACGACAGTTTCCAAAATCGTAGCGTAACTTTGCGAATGAATGGCTTCCTGATAGGTCTGAATTGACAAAATCAAATTCACTTCGGGTGATGTCACATAATCGCTAAAATTCGGCAAATTCACCGTCTGAATCGAATCCAAAAAAATCAAAAATGACAAAATCCCTTTATAAGCGCGCTGTTCTTCTGGCGACAAAACCGAATGAAAATCTCGCGCATCATCTTTGAGGCCTTTTACTTTTTCTGGCACCCAAAAATTCCCAATCATCACCTGATACATCGCTTTTGCCCATGGATATTTCACATCATTGAGATTAAAAATTCCCGTCGTTGATCCCTTAATAATCGTACGAACCGAGACATCATCATTTCCTTCTGGATTAAAAATGAGATTTCGTTGCAGGTCCTGATTTTCTGACATATTCGAAATTTGAAAAAGAAATAAAGTGTCATCACTATATTTATTTTTTTTCGTTTGTAAAATTTTTTTATAGAAAAACACAATATATTGTGATGAAAATATTATTATCATCGCAAAATATTCTTAAAAAATTCTCTATACAATTTTTATTTTTATTGCAAAATTAAATTAAAAAAATAAAAATCCCCAAAAAAGGAGATTTTATACAAATCCAATGTTGCGTGTCTGATTCGAATTTTTCACTTTTTCAATCGCGTCATAAAAATATTTTTCTGTGATTTCTTCGTCGTGATTTCCGTCGATTTCTTCCATAGCCTTGGTTTGCGCCACAATTCGCACAACTTCTTCCACATCCGCGCCAGAAAGTTTTTCTGATCGCTGAGCAATCGCATCGATATCAAGTTTTTCTGTCGCGTGATGAAATTTTCTGGAAATTTTTCTGAGTTTATTGAGATGAATTTGATAAATTTGCTTGAGACCGTCAGTATTTGGCAAATCAACTTTTACTTTCGTTGTGAGTCGTCCAGAGCGGATTACAGCCGGATCAATATTTTTCAAAAGATTGGTTGTTCCGATAAAAATCACATTTTCCATCGTGTCAAATCCAGACATTTCCGTCAAAAAAGTATTCACAATTTTGGTATCTTCGCGTGATCCGTTGGTATCACCACGTTTTCCAAAAAGTGCATCCAGTTCATCCAAAATCACGACAATTTTTCTATTTTCTTGAGCCTTTTGCCGAATAAAGGCGAAAAGTTTCTGAACATTGTTCGAGCCAGTGTTGATATACGCGCTTGTTGCGATGTCGGTCATTTTGATATTGTATACTTCCGCATCAACTTCGCTTGCAACCGCCTTCGCAAGCAAGGTTTTTCCCGTTCCAGCTGGTCATTCAAACACGATTCCAGAAGTTGGCTTCGCGCCCCAAGATCTCATGATTTCTGAAAATTTGATAGATTTGATAATTTTTTCAACTTCCTCTTTGGCTTCAGGATTTCCGCCGACATCATTTAAAGAAATTTTTTCATCCATTTTGACGCGAAGATTTTCAAATTGCGCAAAATTTTGTTGGTTAGAAGCGCGCGTACTGATATAATACTCATCGTCCCCATCTTCCTCCATCGCACCGAGATCATCCAAAAACAAATCCACTTCGTCCTGCAACACAAAATCTCTAGTCATCACATAATGCCGATTCTGATGAGGAAACCCAGATTTTTCTGCAATACGATTCACGATTTCTTGAATAACTTTCATGACATCTTCGAGGCGATTCAAAATATCTCCATCATTCATAGAATCATTGATTCCTTCGGCTGTATCGACCAGAATCATCGAAAGAATTTCCTGTTTGCCAAAAGCATTCATGTCTCTGATGGGCCCATCAGGATTGATTGATACTTGAAAATGTGTCTTCCCAACAGCCATCTGATAATATTCATTTTCTTTATAGTTCGCACGAAAATGCTGCATAACAGATTTAACAACATAATTCAATTCCTTCTGAGACATCACAGGATCTCAGCTTTTTTTCGCGTTCCCTGATGGCAAAACATGCCCACTCATAATTCTCACTGGAATATAAATACGCATTCCAAGTCTCGGATGATTCGTAATTTTAATCGCATCAAAAACACCGCCCAAGTCAATGTAGCGATCTTCCATGCGCCCAAAATTTTCAAATTCCGCACGAATCGTGTCAATATTTGGTAAATGCACGCTGAAAAAGTTGTTGTTATGATTTTGTCCGAAAGTTCGAAGTGCGCGCGCCTTTGTGCGATCGACAATTTCTGCAATTTCGTAATAAAGCCCTTCCACATCGTCTTCATCGATATAATCTGGCAACAAAATTTTTTCCGTCAAAATGGCAAAAAGATTTTGCAAAATCCCAACGCTTGGGTCGTTCATTGCTCCGGCGCCACGATGTGCCAAAATATTGATTCGTTCGAGGTCGTGTATCGAAATATCTTCTTCCGCAATATATCGCAAAATCAAATCTTTGATCGTGTTGAACGGAATATTGCTCATAAAATCTTCGTTCAGTTTTTTCGTTGAACGGTTGATTTTATCGCGACTCATGTCGTCACTCATGACGAGATTTCGAAGCTGAGAAAAACGAGAGTTTGTCATAAAATTGTTATAAATTTAAATATTTATAACAATAAAATAAAAAATGTCAATATTTCTTCGAAAATTATTTTTCTGAGTTTTTTTCGAGATTTTTCCGCAAAATCGAACTTTTAAATTTTTCTGGAAAATAGCTTCCTATTCGCATTGTTGTGATATTCGGAAATTTTTCGGCCAAGGTTTTTTCTGGAGCTTTTTGATCATACCCAAAAAATAAAATTTCCGGCGAAAATTCTTCAATCGGCGCAAAAATATTTTTTTCGTCACCGAGGATTACGAGATTTTTGGAATTTTCTCCAAATTTTTTTTCCAAAAATTTCGCGATTTTTTCTCGTCGCAAATCCTCATTTTCATTCGGCAAAAATCATTTTCCTGACAAAACTCGAGCGTCGCGCGCCACGACAACCACGATATTTTCGCAGTGTTTTTTGGCTTCACAAATATAAAACTCGTGCCCTGAGTGGAACAAATCAAAAGTCCCAAAAACCATTCCCGTCTTGAAATTTTTGGTTTTTCATTTCTGCATATTTTTTTCATGATTTTCCGACATAAAATTTTTTTTGAAAATAATTTTTACACCATTTTTTCTCAAAATCAAGCCACCAAAATCTCCGCTTGAAAATGAGATTTCCTGACATTTTTGAAAAAACTTTTGACAATATTTAGTGTTTTGAGTAAAGTTATTAGCACAATATATTTGATTTTTTCAAATTTTTGCAATAAGGGATTTTCGCTTTATTATAAGGAAAATTTCCTTTTTTCAAATTTATTTTTTAAATTTTAGAGTATGCCTCCGTATCAGATTGAGAAGCGCAACGGCGAATTGGAAATTTTTGACCGCAAGCGCATTGAGAACGCGATTTTACAAGCCGCCGCGAGCGTGGGCGAGTCCGATACGGATTTTGTGTCGGCGATGGTGGACGCGATTGTTGACGAGATTGACAGCGAATTTACGGAAAAAAATTGTCTCGTTGGCGTGGAAGAAGTACAGGATATTGTGGAAAAACATTTGGTGAAGCACAACAAATTTGATATGGCGAAACACTATATTTTGTACCGAAAGGAACGCCAGTCTGAACGCGAAAGTGTCGCTCGCAAACTCGTGGCAGAATTTGAAAAAAATAAACTCAAAGTGACAAAAACTGACGGACGAAAAGAGCTTTTTGATATCACAAAAATTGAGAAAATTTTTAATTTTGCGGTGCAAGGTTTGGAAAATTTTTGTGCCTTCGAAGAATTGGTGGAAGCGTTCAAGAAAAATATTGTCGAGGATATCAAAACCAAGGATATCATGAAACTGCTCATCAAGACGTGTATTGACCTCGTGAGTGTAGAAAATACTCACTGGGAGCAGGTTGCTGGGCGTTTTGCACTTTTTGATCTCTACAAACAAGCAGGAAAAAATCGTGGAATTTCTTTCGATGAAATCTATACTGGACAGAGTTATTTGGATTTTTTCAAAACCTATCTTGAAGAAGGTTTGTACTACAAAAATTTCTTGGAATATTATACTGAAGACGAAATTCGCCAAGCTGGTGAATATATCGCCAAAAATGGGAAAAATCAGGATTTAGCATACGGATACACAACGGTTTTGTCGCTTTCTAAGCGCTATTTGCTCAATCCAAATAAAGTCGTTCGCGAACTTCCTCAGGAGCTCTATATGTCGGTGGCGCTTTTTTATGCGATTCCAGAAAAAAAAGAAAATCGCCTGGATTTTGCCTTTAAGGTGTATGATTACACGAGCTCACAAAAAATTTCTCTCGCAACGCCGGCACTCAATAACCCTCGAACGAACTGGCATCAGCTCGCAAGTTGTTTTAAAATTAATGTTTCTGACGATTTGCGCGGAATTTATCACGCGATTGAAAATATTGCGCAGATTTCCAAATTTGGCGGCGGTGTGGGTGTCTACCTTGGACATATTCGCTCGCAAGCATCGATGATTCGTGGAATCAAGGGCGCGGCTGGCGGTGTAGCGCCGTGGATTAAGGTTATCAACGATACCGCGATTGCCGTGAATCAGCTTGGGCAACGCCTCGGCGCGGTTTCTGTAACACTCGATGTTTTTCATCGTGATATTTACGATTTTCTCGAACTACAAACCGAAACGGGTGATATTCGCTCCAAAAGTTTCGATATTTTTCCAGCGATTTCGGTACCAGATTTGTTCATGAAACGCGTAGAAAATAATGAAAATTGGACGCTTTTTGATCCGCATGAAATTTTTGTGCTCTACGGAAAGCGCCTGGAAGACACATTTGATACAGAATTTGAAAAATTCTACACCGAACTTGAAAATGATGACAGATTGACACTCAAAAAAGTCATCGAAGCGAAAGATTTGTTCAAACAATTTCTCAAAACAACGGTGGAAACAGGAATGCCGTATGTGTTTTTCCGAGATACGGTGAATCGCCTCAATCCGAACAAGCACGCGGGAAATGTGTATTCAACGCAACTTTGTACCGAAATTTGTCAAAATACGAGCACAACGCAATTTGTTGAAGAATATATTGAAAATGGTGATAAAGTCGTGCTTTCGTATGAGGCAGGTGATTTGGTGACTTGCGTGCTTTCGTCTATCAATGTCGCAAAAGTAAATACTGACGAGGATATTGAACGAATTTTCCCAGTATTGACGCGACTACTTGATAATCTCATCACACTCAATCGATTTCCTGTTAAAGAAGCGGAAAGAACGGCTGAACGATATCGCTCGATTGGTATCGGATATCTGGGACTTTCAGAATTTTTGGCAACACGAAAAATCGCGTATGACAGCCCAGAGGCACGCGAAATCACGGACAAACTTTTTGAAAAATACACTTTCCATACATACAAGGCATCCGCAGAACTCGCCGCAGAACGCGGAACGTATCCGCTCTACAAAGGCTCTGAATACGACAAAGGCATTTTGCTTGGACGAAAACGCGAGGATTTTATCATGGAATCCAAAGTTGCAGGCCTTGACTGGAATATCGTGTTTGATGCGATTGCGAAAAATGGTGTACGATTCTCATATCATACCGCGCCAGCGCCCAATACTTCAACGGCGGGAATTGTCGGTACAACGGCAGCACTTTTACCAATTTATAAAAAATATTTCATCGAAACCAATCTTGCATCTCCGACGGTTCGTATCGCGCCGAAACTCAATGCCGAGAATTTCTGGTATTACAAAGAATATGTAAATATGGATATGAATGATGTGATTGATATGATTTCTGTGATTTATAAATGGGTGGATCAGTCGATTAGTTTTGAATGGATGATTGACCCGTCCAAGGTTTCGCCAGCGCAACTCTATGGATACTATATGAAATCTTGGAAGCAGGGAATCAAGACGGTGTACTATGTTCGTTCGCTTTCCAGTGATGTGAGTAAAGAAGCTTGTGTGAGCTGTAGTGGTTAAAAGCACCTTTTATTTTTTAATTTTTAAGCATGACATTAAATAACGCATTTTATAAATTATTTCTTAATGCAATTAACGAAAAAAGAAAAGTTAAAGTTAAAATAAATACGTTTGAAAAAGGTGAAATTCAACGTATATGTATTCCTTTTGATTTTTGACCAAGTAAAAGATCAAAAGATGGAAAAGATAGGTATCATTTTAACGACTTGGATAGCCCTGATTGACCGCATGTTTTATCGGTTTTACCTGAACAATTGATTGACTTAGTGATGCTAGATGAAACTTTTAATCCAGAAGAATATGTAAAGTGGACACCAAGTTGGATTGTTCCACGAGATTGGTGAAATTATTCTTAATGCTCTCTATTTTTAGTAATTGCAAAGTTGCATATTTAAAAATAAAAAACCTCCTCACGGAAGTTTTTTATTTTTCTCAAATCATTTTCCCAACCTTGATATCCCAATGCCAGCTTTTCCCTATGTGATCGTATGGAAAGGGGATTTTGGCTGCTGTTCCACGATATGTCGGAACGGTTTTTTTCTGCAATTTTTCATCAAAAATACAATCCATTCCTGGTTCACAGCCATCGCGTCCCCATTCTTGATCGAAAATAAAATTCCCCAGCGAATAAAAAATCGGTCGGCCGTGATACTGTTCTGTTTTCCCGAAAATATGCGAATGTCCGCCCACAATTATCGTCGCGCCGTTGTCTATGAGAAAATGTGCCAATTTGACCTGAGAATCAGTCGGCTCAACTTTGTACTCGCGACCCCAATGCAGTGAAAAAATTTTCTCATCACAAT
Source organism: Candidatus Altimarinota bacterium (assembly GCA_013332525.2). Classification (GTDB taxonomy): domain Bacteria; phylum Patescibacteriota; class Gracilibacteria; order BD1-5; family UBA2023; genus GN02-873. Next base: position 777 of record JABCOP020000005.1, on the reverse strand, counting down.
GCATATCATTCATCGCGAAAATATCATTTTTCGCATCATCAAGCGAATTGACATACCAGGTTTCATTTTTTGTTTTGTCAAAATATTTTCGCCCATCATACGTATACGCACCAAAACAATATTTCCTGTCATGCACGCGCACAAAAATAAATTTTCTGCGTTCTCATTTGGAAAGGCCTGTGTGCAAAATTTTCGCTTTATCAAGTGTGTCAATCGTGGTTTGAAATCATTCCATTTCGGCGTTCGCGATATGATTATTCGCGAGAGAAATAATGCCAACTTTGTTTGCGGTCAGCCATGAAAGCACTTCAATATTTCGTGGATTGGACGCAAAACTGAAAGTCCGCTCGTGTGTATCGCGATCATTTTCAGAAAACGGCGATTCCAAATTGAGAAAAATAATCGAATTTTTCTCCGCGTCATGAAACGGATTGTATCCGTCAATAATGTGCTTTGTTCCGTATTTTTTGGTCATAGCGCCGACCGAACGCGATAGCATAATATCACCTCACAAATATATCGTCGGCATAGAAATTTTTTCTACCGCGTCGTGCTGATGCGACGGTAATTCTGGTGGTTTTTGGAAAAAAAATCCGAGCGAAAGCAAAAAATCAAGCCACATAATAAAAATTATTTCTTTCATTATAATTCTTTTTTCGCAAAATCAAGCAAATTTTCATTTGACTTTCCAAAATTTTTTCATAATATGTCGGCGTCTTCTACAAGAGATACCGCTATATATTCCTCGATAGCTCAGCGGTAGAGCAACCGGCTGTT
>JABCOP020000004.1 GCA_013332525.2 Candidatus Altimarinota bacterium | reverse complement strand
CGGAATCATTAAAGACGGAAAAAATGGTATTGTCAAAAGTGCTTTGGATATGGGGCGAAATCTCGTTGCCAATAAGGAAGCGGTGGCGAGGGCGAATACCATAAAAAATATTCTCTGAGTTCCAAAGGATACAAACATTACATGACTGAATCAAGCAATTTCTGAAATCAAATTCTCCAAAAATGATATCAAGATGATTGTAGATATTGCCAAAAATCTACAAAATAAAACTCCGCTCACAAAAATGCAGAGTAAAAATCTGATAACAATTCAAAAACTGGTAGAAGAAAAAATCCCACAAAAAGAAGTGGAAAATTTTCAGAAAACATTGCCAAATTATAATTTGGGAAAAGGATTGGAGAGTAAAGCGGAAATTGAGCCAGTGGTTGCTATGGGTAATGCGAGCAAAAGGTTTGATGAGAGTTTGCGAAAATTTTCGGAAGAAAAATTTAAGGAATTACAAAATGCAATTATTCATAAAAAGGATTATATAATTCGTCATTCTGTAGCACCAAAAACACAAGAGTTTTTGCTTAAAGAAGGATTTACCGAAATTCCTAAAGAACAAATTACAACTGCAAATAATGTCCGACATATACTCAACGAACATTGAGTCGGACAAGAAAAAAATCCAAATCAAATCCCTGTTACCATGGAAGATATACGACATATACCAGAAATTCAACAAAATTATGATAATGTACGACTAAGTGATCATAAAAATACCCAATGACAATCAGTGATCATTTATGAAAAGAAAATTGATAATTATTACTATTATCTTGAAAAAGTTAATAATGGATTTTTAGATACACAAACAATGTATATCCGTGAAACACGAAAAAAGGCTTTTTAAAAGCCTTTTTTATTTCTCCGTAAACTATGGAGTGTTTTTACGGAAGATATTGTATATTTCAACAATGTGATACACACTCTATATCTAAAATGCCTGATTATTATATACTTTTTTTCGAAAAAATCAAGAGGAATGGTATCAAGAAAATAGTGTTTTTGTTTCGATTTGATTTTTTAAGCAATATTTTTATACTACAATAGTAATTAAAAAGGAATTTTATGATTGAACGAGATAAGGTAATGGTGCTTATTGATGCGTCAAATATACATTATAGTAAAGATAAGCTTGGTGGATGGTTGGATTTATGAAAAATTACAACTTTTTTCAAAAGAAAACATAACACAGAGATTGTAACCGTTTTTTACTATAGTGCATACCCCAAACAGGGCACAAGAGATGATTATAATCTCGATAAATTACATAGGTTCTTTACAAAATTGGAGAAATGATTCAATTTCATTGTTCGAAAAAAGCATTAAAGACGATTAAGAATGTTAATTGAGAAAATTATGAAAAATGAAATATGGACATTGAAATGACTATAGATATGATGAGAAGAATATTTGATTATGATATTTTTGCATTATTTACTGGCGATTCTGATTTTCTTCCCGTAATAAAGGAGCTACGACGAGAATGAAGGAAGGTATACATTTACAGTACAAAATGATCTGTTTCTTCTGAGCTTCGAACAGGTGGGGATGGCTATTTTGATATATGTAATTTTCCCGAACTCATACGATTAAAAAATAATCCATAGAAGACTATGGATTATTTTATCGTTAATTTACCCCTTCAGTTCAGAAAAAACCATATAACTAAAGGACATTTGCAGTATAATATATTTTACTAAAAAAGTCAAATAAAAAATGAAAAAAGTGTACATTTCTTTAGAGATTATGGTGCTTTTTATTTTTTACTTTTCCTGAAAAATTTCTCTCCATTCTTGCAGAATTTTTTCATTTTTCCTGAAATAAAGCAAAAAGTTTATTAACGGACTGCGTAAAAGTTCGATAGGCGTCCCATTACCTGCTCCAAATGGCACATTTAACAAAGAGAGCCAATAAAAAGGCTCTTTTTCTTTTATTTTAAGCGATTTATCAAAAATAAAAAAACCAAAAATGGTTTCTTAAAAAATTGAAATTTGACAAGAAAAATTAAAAGGTGTAAAGTTTATTTTTCTGATTTCAGTTTTAGAGGCGAATCTGACAATGATCCACATATTTTTCGGCAATTTTCTGCATTTGCAAAAGGCTTTTTTCGGTGGGAGAAAATCCTTGAAAATTGGGATCCAGAACATTTCCTGTACGATATCGTTGCAAAAAATAATTTTTCGCACCCACAATTTGTTCCGACATTTTTTCAAAATCTTCAAAATTATGAATTCCCCCAATAATCGTACTTCGAAATTCATAATCTGGTGCCATTTTTTTGATAATTTCGACACTCTCGGCATATGCCCCGATGTCAGGAACGCGTCCCACAAGCGACTCGTATTTTTCCCACGAATGCTTGATATCCATCGCTACATAGTCGAGCAGATTTTTTTCGAGCAAATTCTGAATCACTTGCGGACGATATCCGTTTGTGTCGAGTTTTACCAAAAAACCCATCTTTTTGATTTTTCGGACAAAATCTTCCAAGTCTTTATGAATCGTTGGTTCTCCGCCACAAATCGAAACTCATTCGAGAATTCCTTGTCGTTTTTCGAGAAATTGAAAAAAATTTTCTGTTTGCTGCAAGCCATTTTTGATTTGACGAATTTTTTCTGGCAAAACAAATTCACTATTGTGACAATATCCGCATCTCAGATTGCACCCGAGCGTGAAAACGACACACGCCACACGCCCGGGAAAATCCAAAAGACTAAGCCTCTCGAGTCACGATACCAGCATTTTTGCTTGCGTTACGAGATTCGTCAAAATAGGTTCGAGAATAAAATTCTGATTTTTTCCCGCGATTAAACTGCGTTACTGGACGATAGTATCCCATCACACGAGTGTAGATTTCGCAGCGAGTTCGATTCACTGTCTTGCCATCTTTATTTACAAATGTTTCCATAATATAAAAATTTAAGAAATAATAGTTTTTTCGAGTTCTTCCAATTTTTTGGTATCGGAAGTATGTTGTTTTCGGATTTCTAGATCAAATTCTTGACCTGTGTAGCCGATTTCTTCGTCACATTTTGGACAAAAATCGTGCTCTCCGATAATGTATCCGTGCTTTGGACATACCGAGAAAGTCGGCGTAATCGTGATGTACGGCAGTTGATAATTTTGCAAAACTTTGTGGACAAAATTTTTACAAGCATCAGAATTCGTGATTCGTTCGCCCATATACAGGTGCAAAACCGTCCCGCCCGTATATTTACACTGCAATTCATTCTGGTAATCCAGCGCCTCAAATGCGTCATTGGTGAAGCTTACCGGAAGCTGCGTTGAATTGGTGTAATACGGATTTTCTGGCGTTCCCGCCTGAATAATGTCTGGGAGCTGTTTTTGATCTTCCTTCGCAAAACGATAAGTCGTCCCCTCCGCTGGCGTCGCTTCAAGGTTGTACATATTTCCCGTTTCTTCCTGATATTCTTTGAGAATTTCTCGCATAAAATTGAGGATTTCCAGAGAAAATTTTTCTCCAAATTCGGTAGAAATATTTTCAGCACCATCAGTGAAATTTTCGATCGCTTCATTCATTCCATTGAGTCCAATCGTCGAAAAATGATTTCTAAATGATCTCAAATATCGATATGTGTACGGATATAAGCCTTTTTCGAGCCATTCTGAGAGTACTGCACGCTTCATTTCGAGCGAAGTTTTGGCAAGATCCATCAATTCGCGAACACGATTTTTGAAAGCTTCTTTGTTTCATTTATTCTGGTAGCCAATGCGGGCCATATTGAGCGTCACCACGCCGATTGAACCCGTCATTTCAGCTGACCCAAAGAGCCCATTTCCACGCTTTACCAATTCGCGCAAGTCGAGTTGCAATCGACAACACATCGATCGAACTGCACCTGGTTTGTATGCATCGGGATTTTCGACGATTTCAAATGTTCCGTCCTCTTTTCGAATTTTTTTGTACTGAGATCCGAGAAAATTTTGAAAATATGGAAGTCCGTATTTGGCGGTCACCTCAAACAAGGCCTTCGTGTTTTCATCTTCCCAAGGAAAATCTTCCGTGATATTGTACGTTGGGATCGGAAAAGTAAATGCTCGTCCGTGATAATCCCCTTTGGAATATACTTCAAGCAATGCTTTGTTGATAATCCCGCGCTCTTTATCGAGCTCGCCATATTTTTTTTCGTACAAACCGCGATCGTATCCGCCGAGATGCAATGCCTTTTCTTTCAAATCATCTGGGCACGACCAGTCGAGCGTGATATTGGTAAAAGGCGTTTGCGTTCCCCATCGCGACGGAACATTGAGCCCAAAAACAAAATTTTGCATTTGTTGAAGCACATAATTGTATGTGGTTTCGTCCAAATATTTTTCTTTTGCTTCGGGAGTGGGAAAATTTGCTTGAGAATTTTCTAAATTTTCTTCCAATTACTTTCGATGTTTGTGAACAAAAGGCGACAAATAGGTATCAAATGAAGAAAACGCTTGCGCTCCAGCCCATTCATTTTGGAGCGTTCCAAGAAAATTAATCATCTGATTGATAGCGGCCTGTAAATTGCGCGGCGGAGCCGATTCAATGCGGTTCGGCATTCCGTTAAATCACTCCTCAAGCAATTCACGGAGGCTCCAACCCGCACAATATCCGCAGAACATATCCAAGTCATGAATGTGGTAATCCGCATTACGATGCGCATCACCGATTTCTTTTGGGTATACATGCGAAAGCCAGTAATTCGCGGTGATTTTTCCAGAAGTATTTAGGATGAGTCCACCCAGAGAATATCCAGAATTTGCATTCGCATTCACGCGCCAATCGCTTTTTTCAAGATATTCGTTCATGGTTTTTCCAACTTCCACGACAACATCGCGATTTTCTCGACTTTCTGCGCGTTTTTGACGATACAAAATATACGATTTCGCCACCTGATCGTGTCATTCTTTGATAAGAATTTCCTCAACCACATCCTGAATATATTCCACTTGTGGAATCGTCCCATCCACTCGTTCGGTAAGGATTTCAATAATTTTATCTGTGATTACTGGAACATAAGAAAAATTCTTTCATCAAACCGAGTCAATCGCAAGGCGAATAGCACGCTCAATTTTTGCTCGATCGAAGGTTGTAATACTTCCATTTCGTTTCTGAACCTTATAAATAGCCATAATTAAAAAAACACAATATATAGTAATTCTTTGATATCGCTGAACACAAAAACTATATAAATTTTTATAAAAAAAGCAAATTTTTTCTTCCAAAATCTGCTTTACTTTTTAAAAAATTTGTACTTTTTGCGATGACGAACAATAAACAATTTGACTAGATTTTTTGTTAAAAATATTTGTAATTGAGAATTTT
>JABCOP020000003.1 GCA_013332525.2 Candidatus Altimarinota bacterium | reverse complement strand
TTTTAGAAAAAAGTTTATGAAAAAAGGAATCTGAATTTTAAAGTTTTGAGGTAATGATATATTTACAAAGAAAATCTAGAATATCAGATGATTTTATAAAAAAATTAGAAGAAAAATATAATTTTACTTTAGATAGAGAAAAATTTAAAGATTTTAAGAATTTATTTAGAAAAAAAATATTGAAGAAAGAAATGAAATAATGAAAAGTATAATATATCATAAATGATATAATTTAGAGAAACTCAATAACTATCTTAAAGAAAAACAAGAAAATTGAAAAAATTTTAAAAATTTAATTTGGATAATTTTAGATATTGTATCAGAAAATATTTGAAAAATAAATAGAGATGATTTATTTGAAATATTAAATAAATTTAAAAAATATGATATTAGTTACTTTAATAATGTGTTAGAAAAAAATTTAGAAAAAATTGAAGAAAAAGAATGAGTCTTATATGTTAAATAAATAAATTATGTTAAAATCAAGAAAAAATTATAATAAAAATATTTTTGTAGATGAATTTTTAAAAAATTTAATTCCTTGATTAATAAAAAGAAAAGAATTTATTGATTGGGAAAGAATATTAAGACATAATGAAGAATATAAAAATTTTATAAATGACTTAGAAAATTATAAAACTCTTAATGATTTTGAATTAAAACAAAAGTTAACAGATACTATTTTGTCTTTAGATAATGCATTTGAATTTATAACATATTGTTTTACTTTACTTTGAAATACAAATAGTTATTATGTATCAGATCAAGATTGTATTATTTATAGAGACTTAAGTAAAAATATAAATGAATTAAATGCAAAGCAAATAGCAGAAGCAATAGTGGATATATGATTTAAAAATATTTTAGAAAGATATAATATAAGTGACTATTTTATAGGTCTTTTAGTCTGATTTGAAAGTGATAAAAGAAAAAATAAAGGATGAAATGAGTTTGTAAATTATATACTTCCTGAATTGAAATCAATAATTAGTAAATTTCCAAATTTGTTATTAAAACAAGAATATAATATTCAATATTGAAGTTGAAGTGATCAAAATAAAAAAGTAGATTTTGCTATATTGAATTGAAATCAATGTATTGTATGAATTGAAATTAATTTTTATACTAATTCTTGATCTAAACCAACAGAAATAAAAAGAAGTTATTGAGAAGTAAATAGGCGTTTAAATTCTTTATGAATAGAGTTGGTTTGGATTACTGATTGATTTTGATATACAAAAATGAAGAAAAGTCTTTGAGATGCCTTTGAAATTCATCCTAATATTTATAATGTTTCAATGTTTAGAGAACATTTTATTAATGATTTAAAAAATTTTTTAGAAAATAATGATTAAAAAAATAAAACTTCCACCAGAAAATTTTGAACAAGAATGCTCTTCGGTTTGGTCTTTTCCTAGAAGATGAAACTGGTTTACTCACAATTCAAAATATCGTTGAAACTGGTCTCCTGAAGTTGTAAGAAATCTTATTTTAAGATATTCAAAAGAATGAGACTTTCTTCTTGATCCAATGATTGGCTGATGAACAACAGCTATTGAAAGTAAAATTTTGAATAGAAATTTGATTTGCTATGATATTAATCCAAGAGCTATTGAACTTACAAAAAATGCTATTGATTTTGAATATGAGAAATCTGGAAAAATAGAAATTTTCCATCACAGTGCAACTGAAAAAAATGAAAATATTTTAAATGAAAGTATTGATTTTGTCTTAATACATCCACCTTATGCAAATATTATAAAATATAGTGAATGACAGATTGAATGAGATTTATCAAATATTTCAGATTTAGAAAAATTTTGTGATGAAATAGAGAAAGTCGCAATTGAATCTTTTAGAGTTCTAAAAAAATGAAAATTTTGTGCAGTTTTGATTTGAGATACTAGAAGAAATAAATTGTACCAACCTTTGGCTTTTATGGTAATGCAAAGATTTTTAAAAGTATGATTCACCTTAAAAGAAGATATAATAAAAATTCAGCATAATTGTAAAGCAACAGGTTTTTGGGTAGGAAAGTCAAAAGAATCAAATTTTTTGCTTATAATGCATGAGCATTTATTTGTGTTTCAAAAAATCTAAATCAGAAAACCTTTGACAAATGCAAAATTTTCTATATTATACGGTTCGTATTTTCGTGTAAGTTATCAAATCGTTTTGTCTTTTTTGACAAAAGCGAATTTTTTAATTATAAGGCGTTATGAACCTTTACACATAACTTTTTTTCAATGGCTCCTAAAAAAAATCTCGTTTCCGACACTGTTCAAGATGACTACTATGCCAATATTTCCCAAGATAACAGCGCTCCTGAGGCTGAAAAAGAAGGGAAAAAAGCGATAAAAATTAAGAAAAAACCCGTCATCAAAAAAGCTGAAAACCCAGCTACTGACAGCGACGTAACCAAAAAAAAGCCAAAAATTGTTGCCAAAAAAATTACGAAGTCTGAAGAAAAAAATCTTGAGACTCCTTCTGTCGTGACGAAAAAAATTGCAGAAAAACCGCAGAAAAAATCTGAACCAAAAAGAGATGCTGGAGAGCATGCGAGCCAGGATTTGTTGCGTTCTGTGATGTCTCGCCAAGCCAAAAACACGACAAATACCGAAAAAACTGAATCAGCACCAGCCATTTCGTTCGCGCAGGCGACGACTTTTAAGCCGCTCGAAAATCGCCCAGTGATGAAAACTCCCGAAGAAGAACGTCGCGAAGCTCGCAAAAATCGCCGTAAAAATCGTGGAGAAAATACGAATGCACAGCCAAATTCTCAGCGTCCAAAAAATAAAAACCCAAATCCTCAGAATTCTCAAAATAATAATTCTGAGAAACGCCTTCGAGATGATGCAAAGCCGATGTTTCAGCGCGATATTGGCTACTCAACGCCAGTTCGTGATGGAACTGCCAAGAAAGGAAAAAATAAAAAACACTACGAAGACAAAAATACTCGAAATGTTGAGTTGGATGATGGAATTTTCCGCCGCGACAAGAAAATTAATTCCAAAAAGAAAAAAGAAAAATCTGTGGAAGAAATTTCTCAGGTTTTGACTGATAAGACTGGGCAGGAAGTTTCTATTCCAGAAAATATTTCTGTAAAAGAATTTTCTGATAAAATCGGTATTCCGGTTGCGAAGATTATCGGAGAATTGATGAAAAATGGAGTTCTCGTAACACTTAATGCCTCTATTGATTTTGATACAAGTTATCTCATGGGTGAAACTTTTGGCATCAAAATTGTGCGAGAAGTTTCTGAAGATGTTTCGGTTTCTGATTTGATGGAAGGGGATATTTCGTCGCTTCTTGGTGAGGAAAATCTAGAAGATTTGGAGCGTCGTCCGCCGATTATTTCGGTGATGGGGCATGTGGATCATGGGAAAACTTCCATTCTCGACTATATTCGAAAATCTTCAGTAGCATCAGGCGAAGCGGGTGGAATTACTCAAAAAATCGGTGCATATCAGGTGGAAAAAAATGGCCAAAAAATTACTTTCCTTGATACGCCAGGACACGAAGCCTTTACTATTATGCGTGCTCGTGGTGCCAAATTGACTGATATTGCGGTGATTGTTGTAGCGGCCGACGAAGGAATGAAACCACAGACGATTGAGTCTATTTCTCATGCTCGCGAAGCGGGTGTGCCAATCATCGTAGCAGCCAACAAAATGGACAAGTCAGGCGCAAATCTGGACTTGATTCGTGGACAGATGGCGGAACATGGCTTGCAGCCAGAAGATTGGGGTGGAGATACAGTGCTCGTGCCAGTTTCGGCTCATACGGGGCTTGGAATGGACAATTTGCTTGAAATGATTTTGTTACAGGCGGAAGTTCTTGAGCTCAAGGCTAATCCAAATCGTCCAGCTATTGCAACGGTGATTGAAGCCTCTTTGGATCCAAAATTGGGTTCTGTGGCCACAATTCTTGTCAATGCTGGTCAGATTCACAAAGGTGACAATATCGTGTGTGCGGGTGCGAGCGGGAAAGTTCGTACATTGAAAGATTACAATACCAAAAATATTGAAGTCGCTGGTCCATCTGTTCCGGTGCAGATTACGGGGCTTTCGAGTGTGGTAGAAGGTGGTGATATTTTGCAGGTGGTTTCGTCAGCAGAAATCGCGACAAGCCGCGCCAAAGAATTTGCTCTTGCCAAAAATTCAAAATCGATTCACGCATTTGAAGGAGCTTCGCTCAATATGCTTATGTCTCGCCTCAAATCAGGATCACTCAAACAACTCAAGATTGTTCTCAAAACCGATTCTGGTGGATCGCTCGAAGCACTTAAGGCGGCACTTTCCAAGCTTTCAACTCCAGAAACTCAGGTGACATTCATTCACTCGGCGGTTGGTGATGTGAATCAGTCCGATGTAATGATGGCGGGAACTTCGCAGGCGCTCTTGATTGCGTACAATGTGAGTGTGATTCCACAGGCAAAATCCGCTCTTTCTCAGTCAAAAATTGAGTTCATCGACAAAAAAGTGATTTATCATATTTTGGAAAAGGTGGAAGCGATTATCACAGGAATGGTGGATCTCAAGATGGAAGAACAGGAGCTTGGTGTTGCGAAAGTGAAAGCAATTTTCTATACAGGAAAGGGAAATTCTATGATGATTGTTGGACTTGGTGTGGAAGTTGGAAAAGTTGAACCGCGTGCCAAAGTTCGTGTGATTCGTGGTGATCACAAGGTGGGTTCTGGTGAAGTTGCCAATTTGAAAAAGGGTCCGCTTGATGTGAATGAAGCACTCGAAGGTGAAGAGTGTGGTATCAATTTCAAGGGTGATGTGAAAATTGAAGTGGGTGATACGCTCGAATTCTACAAAATGGTTCAACGAAAAGGATAAATTAAAAATCCCTCAGATTGGGGGGATTTTTTCAAAAAATAAAATTGAAATAATCTTGCTAATTTTTGCAAATACTTTATTGATTTTTTCGAAAAACTTAATAAAATACAAATGCATTTATATTTTAGCTTCTATGTTATGAATAAAATTGATTCTTGCAATTGAAATTGTGGTGGATGAAATTGTGGTTGAACTGGTTCTTGTGCTGGATGTAAATAGTTATAAAATACGGAGACTTTTTTAAGTCTCTTTTAATTCATAATCTTTATTTTTATGTCAAATCGTGGTTTTGTTATTGTAGAGCCCATTGCTTGATATTGTTGA
>JABCOP020000002.1 GCA_013332525.2 Candidatus Altimarinota bacterium | reverse complement strand
AGAACATACATATACAATACGTAAAACAGAATACAACACCACTCTCAAGGAATTGAGGGTGGTTTTTTGTGGGGGGAGTTTGGGGGGTGAAAGAGGAAATAAAAAATGCTTTCTTTTGAGACCATTTTTTATGAGTTAATCTGTATTATGTTAGCAGAATTGAAGGAGTACGAAACATTTATAAACAATAAGGTATTGCAAAAAATATCAAAACTCTTATTATGTATTATAGGTGTTCATTGTTTTTAAAGAGAATATCAAGATGTTATAAAATAGGGATTGAATAATATTAAATAATTTTCAAAAGTATCATATTATATGAAAATAAAAAAAATAAAAGTTACAAACTTTCGCTCTTTACAGAATGTTGAGCTTAATTTTCCCGATATAAAGATGCCCATTACTATAATTTGAGAAAATAATGCCTGAAAGTCCAATATTATAAAATCTATTCTTTATGGTACTGGATATAAGTATTTATGAGAAGACTGATTGATTGAATCTGATTTTTTTTGACAAAACACAGATCAGAATATTAAGATTGAAATTAGTATTATAGAGAATGAAGGAGAGAGACAATTTGTTTTTGAATCTTGAGATAGTTATAGAGATGCACCAAAACTTCTACTTGATGGACGACGGTCTAGAAAACAAGATAAAGATCCTATTATTAACAGAATTTTTTATTATGACTTCCAACAAGTTGCAAATTTATTAAAAATAAAAACGGATTTTTCCTATACACCATTAGGAAAGATTGTAAAAAACGTGAAAGATAAATTTAAATCCAATTTAGATTTGCAAACAGAAATGCAAACTCAGATAGAAGAATTTATTAATACTCAAATAACCAATGATCAAGAATATCAAAAATTTAGAACAAAAATTTGAGAAAATTTGAGAAAAAACCTCAAAAATCATTCCGAAGAATTTGATTTTAAGCATACAATCCAAGATGTTGATAAAATTATTAATGGCCTATCTTTTTTCGTTAAGGAAAACTCAGATAAACCATTAATGTCTGTTGAGAATTTTTGAAGTGGCTTTAGAACTTTACTCGTTTTTAGTATTTTTGAAGCAATCAGTGATAGCTCTACGGGTTGAAATGTATATATTTTTGAGGAGCCAGAAACATTTTTACATGAAAATTTTGAAGAATATTTTTATGAATTATTATGTAAATTATCACAAAATAATCAGGTTATAATTACTACACATTCAAAGAAATTTATCGATATATTTAATCCTAATAGCATTATAAGACTCTGTAATAATCAACAAACTAGTTACGCAACAAAGATATATACAACGCATATGGGGACTGATACGGTTCAAAATATAAATGATCAAACCTTATCTGATGAAGATTGAAATAGCATTTTACGATTCCCTGATGAATACGGTTCTTATATAAAAGCAATTGAACCCAATATATGAATAATTTGATTTTCTGAGAAGGTTATTATTGTAGAGTGACCTCACGACTTGTTGGCATATAAGTATTCATTTTGAAAAGGTTTAGAGGAATATGGATATATAAGCTGATCATTATGATATCTTGGTATTAATATTATATGCGTTCACAATAAAGATTTAATTTGACCATTAATGTATATTTGTAGCCAATTATGAACAGAAGCATTTGTTGTTTTTGATTCCGATTTACCAGTTGAGCAGGAGATTGATTTTGAAGATGATTATTTTGAGCGTAATATATATCAAAATAAAGCACCCTATAATTCTTTGGAACAAAAATGGAAACAGCATTATACAAAAACTATAAAACTTATTTCCATTGCAAGAAAATTCTGATTTTGATATCAGATAAATTCTCCAAAAATAGAGTGAGTATTGAACTTTGAAATTTTAAATCAAGATACATTAACATATAAAAATAAATCTTCATTAGAAATTTTTAATAAAATTAAAGGTAAAGTGTATTCAGAAATACGTGGGAATTATCCTCATTTTATAACTAATGAATTGCATGAATTTATATTTTGAAACTGAGATACTTGTTGAGACTTGGATGCTTAAGTTTTTAATATTGGTAATACTTCTGATATAGGCACTCTTGTGTCCTTGAAAATTAATCAAAAGATAAAATTACTATTCAAAATATAAAACTTATGTTCATCAAAACGCTCTCACTTCATTTCCCAACCAATTTTCTCTTTTCCGATAAACTCAGTGACCAGTTGGAAGAAGTTTTCCTAGAACTTCCTGATTTGCAATACGAAATTCAGGCAACGAAAATTCTTGTTTGGAATGAAAATTTTTTAAATAATGAAAATATCTCCTTTGCTGATTATCTTGAAGCTGGGAAAATTTTGAAAAATTTTGGTATTCAAAATGGTCTACTCGCTGAAGAAAATTATAAAAATTTTTTCAAAATGGAAAAACTGGAACTAGCAGAGCCTCTGTCCAGAGGGCAGATGCCGTCGACTGAGACTCTTGATGCTATGATTGTAAAAGTTGATAAAAACGACTCAAAGTTACTGGAAGTTCTCGCAAAGATTGAAACAATTCGCAAAAAATAAAATCCCAAACTGGGATTTATTTTGATAATTGTGTTTTGAGATGTGTGAAAAGGTGAGATACCAAGTCATCCAATTTTGAAAAATTTTCGCGTGAAGCGCGCAGAGTTGTATCGGGAAGTGTGAGAATCAGTTTTCCGTCAAATCCTGTTTTTGATCGATCGAAAAAGGCTTCTATTCGTACAGAATCATTATTTTCGGAAAGATGCGGACGAATGTAAGCATCCAATTTTCCTGAAATATTTTTTTCAATTTCTGTCTTGAGAAAATCTTTTTCATTTTCAAAAGCATCTGCGTGCAGAATAGTATGAAGATTCATAAGCGAAAAATTATGAAATAAATCGGATTTTTAGAGAAGTTCTTTGGCTTTTTTAATCAACTCAAAGAAATCTCCGCGATCAATGAGGTCATGCATATCGTCACGATCAAAACTTTTGCCAAGTCGTGCAGCAAAAGCACGAGCCTGATCGAAATTGCTAATTTCTGTTTTTGCAGTGGCACGAGCAACGATTACGAGTGCTTCGTATTCGGTCAAGAAATTTTTTGGATAAAAGTATCCTTGATTTCCGCGCATAATACCAGCATTCTGAACAAATGATGTTGCTGATTTAAATTCGTTGGCAATCTGACGATCGTCTGCGAATGTTACATGATTATTGTTCGTTGAAATAGCAGAAAAAAGTCCTTTGTTGAGCGCCCGTTGAACGATTACTGCAACTTCATCGCGAGTGATTTTGCTATCATCGCGGAAGTCGCGGAAATTCGCAGCAGTTGTGAGGCTATTATTTTTTGCCCAATTGTATATAGCCACATCACTATCGGCATTTGATGTTGAATTTACTGGTGTTACTGGGGCAGTGCTGACAGCTCGACGACGATATTTATTGTCATCATCGTCATCGTCGTAATAATCATCAGGATCCATGCATTTTCCGTATCGTGTGTCCCATCGTTCACCTTCCCAGGTTTCACATCCATGCGCATCACGAACTCTGTTGCTTTGTGCAAAAATTGGTGTTACTGCGGTTGCAGAGAGAACTACAATCATTGCAGGAACAAGAATTTTTTTCATAAGAAAATAATATTAAGAAATAGGCTTATATATTTTACTCCCATATAGTAAGAAAACGCCAAAAATAAAATCCCCATTTGGGGATTTTTACGCTTTTTGGAAAGTATATTTGATGCCTTTTGCTGTCGTGATTTCAAGAGTTTTTTCATCGTCAGACAACATGAATTTTGCATTATTGAGTTCAAAATTTTTTTCTGCTGACATGATTTTTTCATCTTGACAATACATGAGAGTCGAGATAAGATCAGTTGTTTTGATAGTATCAGGTGTGAGTGTAAACTCTCCATTGATATTATTACAGATTTTTGCGTGCACTTTGTGACCAGTAAAAGTGAGCGTTACGTCTTTGAGTTCTGTTGGTTTTCCTTTTTCAAGTTCGACATTTTTGAGCATCCATTTTCCTTCGAGCGCTGTTTTCACTGTCGTATTTTCTACAAATTGCTTCATCCAAGTGAAAAATTTATCACGAGTGATTGGTGCATTCAAATTCGCAGGAACCACATCAAATTTTTTTGCAATGTTCAAATATTCTTGATACCAAGGATTTGTTTTCGTGTTGAGATCGTCTACATTTTCACGGCTTGCGCGAACGAGAATCGCAATAGCTTCAAGTTCTGTGAGAGAATTTTTTGGATTAAAATAATGATTATTTCCTTGGAAAATTCCAGAATTTTGTACCATTTGAACCGCATTTTGGAATTCTGGCGCAATTTGTGCTTTGTCAATAAACGGAATTTCTTTTGCTGTCGCGATTTTTGCTGGGAAAAGTCCTTTTTCAATCGCGCGAGTCATCAATGCTGCCACTTCTTCGCGAGAAATATTGTCATTTGGGCGGAATTTTTCGATTTGTTCAATGGTTGTGACATTGAAGCCTTTTGCCCAATAATAAATATTTTCGTTAAATGCCGCCGCGCTTGCCGTTACAAAACCCTGCATCGAGAGCAAAAGTGCCAACATAAGTGCTACCAATTTCTTCATAAACAGAAAAGTAAAGAAATAATATTGCTTCGGATTTCCGAATGTATCTTTCGATACACTACGATTATAAGTATGTACTTTAAAACTAGTTAAAATCTCAGAAATTTT
>JABCOP020000001.1 GCA_013332525.2 Candidatus Altimarinota bacterium | reverse complement strand
TTATAGCAAAACGATACCTATGTGCAAGTTAAAACAGTACATCTTGGGTATGTGCCCGCAGGTGGATTATAGCAAAACGATACCTATGTGCAAGTTAAAACAATACCCGCTCATTATGTTCGACGAGCTCAATTATAGCAAAACGATACCTATGTGCAAGTTAAAACTCTTCCCTGTCAACCAAGCGTACGCCAATAATTATAGCAAAACGATACCTATGTGCAAGTTAAAACGTACTCACTCGCGAACAAGTAGCAGAGGTGATTATAGCAAAACGATACCTATGTGCAAGTTAAAACCGTCATCGCACCGGCTGACTGGTAGCCCGTATTATAGCAAAACGATACTTATGTGCAAGTTAAAACAGCTCTAACGTCAGCCACTGCCGCACTATTATTATAGCAAAATGATACCTATAGGCAAAGTTGTGAGGTAAGACTAATGAAAATACAACTAATTAAAACAAAAAACAGTATCATAAAATACTGTTTTAAAACTATACACGAACTTCATCAAGTGGAAGTTTTTTTCGAATAATTGCATAATCGGCTGGTGTTTCAGGAACATTGATCCACAAGTCGATATGTCCGCCGTGTCCAGATTCTCGATTTTCTCCATTTTCTGGAACTTCTGTAAAGCTTGCATCTTCTGCTTTTGGATTTGCTAACAAAATGGGATCTGCAATAATGCTATCAAGAGTATAATTTACTCGTTGAGAAGGAGAAATTAATACAAGTAGTTCACCAAGGTCAATTCGGTTTTTTACTTCGATTCGAGCCATTTTTCGTTTTTCATCATACCCCTTTACGATACCAATAGGATCTTCTTCGTGGAGGTCTTTATTTTTTTCAAAATAAATCGCTTTTTCTCCTGGATTTCCTACCAAGAATCCTGGCGTATATCCACGATTTGAGATGGCAAATACTTCGTCTGACAATTTTGCGATATCATATGATTCACTTTTTTCTACGGCATCAAGGGCAGGGCGGTATGCTCGACCGACACCAGCAAGATAGTTTACAGTTTTTGAGCGACCTTCTACTTTAAATGAGACAATTCCTGCATCCGCTAATTCTTGCATATATGATACGAGACACATATCGCGAGAGTTCATAATATATGTTCCATATTCGTCTTCATCGATTGGTAATTTTTCGCCTGGCCGTTCCATTTCTTCCAAATAAAATTCTCCAGTTAATTCTTGATAGTCTTCAGGACGCCCAGTAGAATCGTATAATTCTTCTGGAGAGGCGTCTTTTTTGAAGACTTTGTATTCCCAACGACATGAGTGAGAACATGTTCCTTGATTTGGGTCACGATGAGAAAAATAATTTGAAAGCAAACACCTCCCAGAGTATGCCATACAGATAGCTCCATGAACAAAAAATTCAAGCTCCATATCAGGGCATTTTTCATGAATTTCTTTCACCTCACGAAGTGAGAGTTCACGAGAGAGAATAATTCGTTTAATTCCAATTTCTTTCCAGAATTCTACTTGTGCCCAGTTAGTGTTGTTGGCCTGAACAGAAAGGTGAATTTCTGCATCTGGGAAATTTTTTCGAACCAAGTTGATGAGTCCAGGATCACTCATAATGTACGCATCTGGTTTGAGGGCTTGCATTTTTTCGAACGCTTTCATGAAAGGTCCGATTTTTACATTGTGCGCATAGATATTGGCAGTGAAATAGATTTTTTTTCCGCGAGAATGGCAATATTCTACGCCTTCTGCGAGTGTATCCCAAGAAAATTGATTTTCACGCGCACGAAGCGAAAACATTGGTACACCGGCATATACTGCGTCCGCACCATATGCAATTGCATATTTGAGTTTTTCGAGATTACCCGCAGGCATCAAGAGTTCCAGTTTTTTTGTCATAAATAATGATTAAAAATATACTGATATAGGTATTTTTTCAAAAGAAAAAGAAAATTTTTTATTAAAATTTCATTTATACAAAATAAAAAATCGCACAAAAACCAAAAAATATCAAAATTTTTGAGGGTTCTGCACGACTTCTCGTTTTTTGATGAAAATGAAAAATAAAAAATTTTTTCTTCCGAAAAAATTTTATGAGTATCAAGAGTGGTGGACTTGCCGGGGCTCGAACCCGGGACCTTCGCCTTAAAAGGGCGCTGCTCTACCGACTGAGCTACAAGTCCAAGAAGATTTTTCTGTCTTTTTCCAAAGAAGTGAGCAGATAATATACAAAAATTTTAATTTGTCCAATTTATTTTTGACTTTTTTTGCTTTTTTGTTTGTTTTTCTTAAAAAAATGAGTATATTATGCACGAGATTTTCCGTATTTTATCAGAAAAATTCTTACAGCATAATTTTTTCAAAAAATTCAATTTTTCTTGCGTTTTATGACGAAAAAAATTCTTTTTTCAAGATTTTCTTCCGAAAATTTTTCCTTCAAAAAAACCATTGCGATGTTATTGGTTTTTGTTTTGATTCTTTCTCAAACATTTCAATTTCATTTTTTTAGGACAGCTCAGGCTCATTCTGATCAGTATCGCGACATTATTTCAATCGTTGTGGATAATGAAACGCACCGTGCGCTTCGTTCCGAAATTGCTCGTTACGCTGAGGATATTCAGCGTCATTTGGGATCGACACGAACGGTGATTTCTGTGATTGATGAGAAAACGACGCCAGCCAATATTGCGGCGCAAAATGAAAAATTGTACTACGAAGGCGAGGATTCCGATGGCGTAAAAACGCGATTGGTTGGTACAGTTTTGATGGGAAATGTGCCGATTCCAATGGTAAACTCGGAAGGGAAATATTTTCCGAGTATTTTTCCGTATGTGGATTTTGAAAATAAGAATTTTTTGTATAACGAAAAATCCGGTCGCTACGAGAAAGTTTCGGCTTTGCGTGGCGGTGATCAGTCGGTAGAGATTTGGCACGGCGTGATGAATCCATCTGTTGGGCGCGATTGGAATGCGGGTGAGGATATCACAAAAATTAAAAATTTCCTCGATAAAACGCATGATTTTTATACACAATCAGGAAAATTCGCTGCACAAGCTGAAGCTCCACGCGTGTTTTATTTTGATGGATTTGCTGAAACAAAAAGTATTGAATTGCGTCGAGTGTTTCAATATGGGCTTTGGATTGCGAATGCTGAAAATCTTGCGTACGCGCGTTTTTCAAAATATTTGCTCAAGGATATTAACGAAAAACTGAAAGATTACGATCTGAAAAATGATGCTGGATATGCTGATTTAATCGCAAGTTTGGGAATTGATGGGCTTGATGCTTCCAAAATTTCTTCGAATGTGCTTTCTGATGATCTCATCGCACAAACGCCCGATATTCAAACTTCGACGATTATTGAGAATTTTTTGAGTTCGTTTGATAAAATTTTTAATAAAAAAATTCTTGGAGAAGAGCTTGCAGCCGTTCATAACGCTGGGCGCTACAATTCCGGGGCGACTGTTCGTGCTGATTTGGGTTCAGTACAGATTTCTCTTATGGATGATGTTGCCAAGGATACGCTCAAAAAAGCAAATGACGCTTTGGAGTCAAGTTTTGATGATTTTCTAAAAGAAAATTCTATCGCGCGCCGAATTCCGATTTTGGATTCGATGACGGCACATTATGGTGAGGGAACGAATTTGCCGTTTGCGAATTATTTTTTCGGAACAGAAGGAAAAAATATTCAAAATGCCGCTCAGTGTACGATTGCTCGGGGAAGTTCTGGACAAAAAGCTGAATTTGGAAAATCAATTTTGGTGGAAGCAAATTCCGCATTTGATGTCAATTCGACTGAAGCGCATATCAATGCACTCAAGGGCGATGAAGAATATTGTTATGGCGGTGGCCGTCCGCATCTCAACACTTTTTGGGGTGGAAATTCACTTTTGCGTGTTGCGAATGATGCGGGGGCGTACGCTGGATGAAAAAATCCTCTAACTACTTTTCCAGCCAAAAATTTTACCGGATTTACGCGAAGTATTTTTTCTTTGGAAGGAATGCTTGAAAGTGATCGTATCAATACGCCATCGCTTGCACAGTGTATGGATTATTCATATCAGTACACTCTCAAACAGCCACATCGCTGGATTGATGAAAACAATCGTTGGCACCCATTCCCAGAAGATACCAGTGGGGATCGATTCCGTTGTCGCAGTCAGGTTGATTTAGTGGAACAAAATCAGTTGGTTTCATCGCTTGCGCAATTTAGTTCTGGACCAACTTCTGCACCTTCTGGTTCGACAAGATCTGGAAATTTGTTTGGTACGCGCACGAATTCGGGTCCTACAAATATTCCGCTTCGTCCAGATGCGAATATTATGAACGAAATTGCTCGATATAATGGATCTACTGGATGTTTGGTGGGTTCTGTTTCGATTGATGGACAAAAATATTCGAACAATCGCACATGTATTTATCGATATAATTCTGGCGCTTCCAACCGAACTGGAAGCTCAAAAGATGACGATATCGTTGTAAATTACACCAATTATCGCACGCTTACTTATCATACAATTGATGGAATTTTGCGACATATTTCACCAACTCAGGAAGAAATTGCTGCAGCTGATAAAAATGGTGTGACACCGAATTTGCCGATTGATATCAATCGTTCCATCGAATTTTTGACGAAAAAAGGAAATATTGTCACTTTACAGTATCCAAATTTTTTCCGAATGCAGACGAGCACCATTGATGAAGTGCGTGCTTGGCTTCGCGAAGATGCTAACAAACAATGGTCTGCCATTCTTGAAAAAGAAAATTCTACCAACCAGCCTGATAATGAGGCGACCATTGCTGAAAATGTTCTCAAAGCAAAAAGTCTCCCAGCAAAATTTGACTGGAATGATTATATTTCCGATGAGTTGATTATTCAGATTTTGCAGGCAAAAAATTGGCTTCATCCAGATATTACCAAAAAATATCAGGATACTATTGAGGGTATGCTTTCGTATTCTGGAATGCCAGCAAACTGAAATATTTTGCAAAAAATACCACAGATTTCTGCGAATTCTGAAAAAATGTATGAAATTGCATATTTGGGACTTTCATCGGTGGTGCCAGGCAATTCAACAGCGAGTCAGGATGTGACAAATATTTCTGCGGATTATCGCCAGAAGTTGGCCGCAATTCAGGGATTTAATATTTCTCAACAAGAAAATTTTCAGGATTCTCCAACTTCTAATAGCGCGCAATGTGGCTCGCCAGAAGGTGTTTCGCTCTTTCAATGGCCGGCTGCGATTCAGTGTTGGATTCGTTCTCAGCTTCCACCAAAAATTTTGGCAGGGCAGTGTGGCGGTAATACGATAGGACTTGATCATTCTCAAAATAAAAATTCTCAAAATCTTGCCAATACTTCATCGGCTGATGATCAGAAGAAATCCGTCACTGGTGCGCGTGTAATTCCGTATTTTTATCGAACGCACATTGCTCATCTCGATGTACTTGATTTTTCCGTATCGCTCCAAACTGATACAGAAAATATTATTCCGCCAAATGGTTCTGTTGCAAAATTACAAATTCTTTCTGTGATGAGCGCCGGAAAAACTATTGACGTGGCACAATATGACTCATATTTTTCGGTGGCAAATTATGAGGTGCCGGCGAATACATTGCATCCAAAATTTCTCATCAATGCGCGTGATAAAGATTTTTCTCTCAAAGCAAAAATCGTGTATTCTGTCGCTTTTGCTGATGGAAGTCGCCAAGAAATTTCTTCCGAAGATTTTACGCTAACGGCTTCAAGTGCGTTTTTGGATGCGCATATTTCGTCCGAAAATGCGAGTGGTTTGGCGGTGATTTCTGCCGATTCTCAGGACAAATTTTTCCTCAATGCTATTCGTAAAAAATCGCTTGCTGATACAGGAAACGCCGAGAAAAATTTCCGCGTAACATTTTTCGATGATATTACCAATCGAGAAATTATTTCGCTCGAAAAACAGGATGAAAAAGTGACAATTCCTGACGCTATAACCAAAAATCCAGGCACCTATCGTGCGATTTTGAATGGAGAAGATGGCGTGGCGGGGGAATTGACATTCAGCGTGGTTTCTGGAAAATTTTCTCAGATTTCGCTTGCGCCAGTTTCGACGATGATTGTGAAAGATTCTACCACTCTCGTGACACTTTCGCTTCAGGATCAGCTTGGAAATGCTGTTACGCCAGATTTGTATTCTGTGGAACTTTCTGCGGAAAATGGCACGATCTTGAATGTTGCAGGTGATGCGGTCAAGAAATTATCGCTTGATATTTTTGATTCTCGCTTGTCGTTCGCGGTTCGTGGCGACAATGTTGGGAAAATGAAAATTCTTGCCAATGTCAAAAATCATTCTGCCTTTGGAAATACAGAATTAAAAGCCGAAAAAGAAATTGATGTGCTCGCGGAAGCTCGTGTAAAATTGCAATTTGATAATCCGAATAACGCGCTTCGTGCTGGTGGCGATGCTGTGAAGGCGCGCGTACGAATCGAAGATGCTGACGGGAATCAACTTTCTGGATTTTCTTCAGTGATTTCACTTTCGCTTCCAAATGGCGCTGGGAAATTTTCTTCAGATATTTTTGATATCAAAAATGGTCAATCAGAAATTTTCACTTATATGCCAGGAACGGTTGCGGGCGTTCATAATCTCACAATCAACATTCCGGGTATCGGTATTCTCAACAATAATCCGCTTACGCTCATTGCGGGCGATGCGATGTATATTGATCACACGACGGTTGGTGGAAAAATTATTTTCCGAACGCGTGATCGTTATGGGAATTTGGCGAATTATTCTGGTCAGGCATTTATTGCTAAAAATACTGAAAATCCTGTTGAAATCCAGTTTGAAAATGGCGAATATATTATTCCAGAACAGAGTGGCTATTACATTGTAGAAATTCCAGAAATTGAAAAAAATAAAATTCAATATCAGGAAAATGGGCAAACTTTTGAAATTTTTCCGATTACCAAATATGCAGTACAAATTTTTACAAATGACGCCAAATACAATTTTTCGGATGATTATAATGCTCGTTATACGGTGCTTGCGGGTGGATCATTCTTGCGCGAAGGGGAGGATATTTTGTACAATGCTGATCCGAAAAAATCTCAGAGCCTCGCGGTAACAACACTTTTGGCTTCACCAATTGCTGATGAGACGATTTTGTCAGTGTTTCCAGGTGGCGGATATTCGCTTGGACGCGTTGACGATGCGGTTTTTGAAACTTCCCTCAATATCGAACGAGGATTCCCTGTGTTGCATGTTTTTGATTCTGTTCGCAAATCTGAAATCGCAGAAATTTTGTATCAAACGGAAAAATCAGAACTACTCGCGTGTAAAAATTCTGATTCTTGTGACATTCCAAAAGATCGTGCTTCGATTGCTGGAAAAATGCTTTTGAACGAAACTGATGGCTACAATATTGTCGCGCAGGGTGGAAAAATTATTTTCTCAAAAAATAATCAAGCGCTCGCAACTATTGCTCAAAATGGCTCAATAGAGGCACAATCATCCATTTCATTCCGACCAAAAAATTATAATACCACAAATGGATTTGCCTTTGAAATTCTTGAAAATGGGACACTGATTGCAGAGGCTACATATCATTTTTCTCAAAATGAAAGTGTGATTTTGGCGGATGATATTTTCTCAGATGTTGCGCACAATGCGCCTGTGTTGCAGAGTGCTGGATATCAATTAAGAGCATTTAGCGACCAGACTTTGAATAATTCAGCGCGCGGATTTATGGTGCAACGATCGCTTGCTGATGCCTTATTCGATGAAACAAAAGTCGGACCGCGCGATATTGATGATATCGGGATGCTTTCAGAAAATCCATGAGTTGGTTGGATGGGAAATAACCGAATGTTGCTTTCGTTTGCAGCTGGCGATAGTGTTGGTGAAGCTACAAAATGGTTCCATACATACATGATGCTCAATATGGGTGATCCAATCGCGAGTGTTCGTCATGGCGAGCCTAATACGCAATTTGATGGCCTTGATAGAAGTATCGGAACGCAAATCGCGGATAGCCGTCGCAGTCAGATTCAAAATTTCTTTGAAAAAGATATGAATGGCGATGGCCTCAATGATGTTATCGTTCAGTATGAAGATGGCTATATTCAGCTTTTGCTCAATATTGGTGGGCGATTCCGCTCACTCGGAAATATCGCATTTTTGCCAACAAATCGAAATTCTCTCATAGAAATTGGAGATTTCCGCGGTGATAAATTTTCTGATATTATTACGCTTGATTCTGATGGGAAAATTTCTCTCATCAATAACAATGACTCCAAATTTTCTCCGCAAAATATTTCACTTTCATCTGGAAATGCGGCACCAACGCACATTCAGCAAATGAAGGTGTATGATATGGATGCTGATGGAAAGGATGATTTGGTGTATTTGACATCGGGTGGGGAATTAGGAATTTTGTATGGCACTGATACAGCGGGTGTTTTTGAGCAAAAAATTCTTGATTCGACGCTTGGAATTACACTTCGTAATGAAACTGACAATCATGATGGCGCCGTTATTTCCAGTGCGGTGACACAATTTGATACTTTTGTGGGGCGTGTTCCGGCGAATACAAAACCTGCTGATTCTGGAATTACGGATGAAAAAATCCGCGAACAAGTCTATTATCAGGAACAATCTGCGTCGATTCAGTCACTTCCAAATTCAACGATTGATCCGAAAATTTTAGCTCAGTTGAGCGCACAATTTGGAAATTCAGCGTTGTCAGATGATTTGCAAGTGTCGGCTGCCGATAATACGACTCGTACGATTCCAGTTCCACTCAGAACGTATGTTCGTTCCCAATACGCTTCGCTTCATGGTCTCGAAATTTCTAAAAAATTTCAGTCGCAAAATGCAATTTTGTATCCGTATGACACGATTCAAGTCGAGATTTCTGTAAAAAATTTGTCATCAGAATCTCAGAAAAATGTGAAATATTTGGACAGCATTCCAAAAATTTTCGATCGCGATACGAGTGCGACCTATTCCGTGGAAATTGCTGGTAATCGCGTGGAGAAAAATTTCCAAGAAAAAGATGATGGCGAATTTGATCTCGAATTTGACATTGGTGAAATTCCTGCCGGCGCTGAAGCGAAAATTCGCTATACGCTCAAAGTTTTGCCAGCAAGTTATGGCGAAATGCTCGTTGGGGATTTTGAAGAAGGAATGGTTGGCCACGATAATTTTGGCGATGTTGCGTTCAAAACTTCCACAACATGTGGCGCTGAAATGATGACTTGGCTTTCAACTGCGGCTCGTGAATATCAATCCAGTCGTCGGCCAGCGTTGTATTCTGCGCCGCTTCCGAAAGGACTTTCAGAAAAATTGACAGATTCTGATAAAAATGGTTTGCCCGATTCGGTTGAGAAAATGACGCCAGCAGAAGGAAAAAAACAATTTGATGCAATTGCTGGAACTTCAAAAAATCCAAAAAATCTCGTCACCGTTGAGAAAAACGGAAAAAATTCTGTAAAAATTGGATTTGATGCCGAGGCTACCAAAAATATTGAGAATAAAGCTCAAGAAATCGCTGATGGATTATCTTGTGGGTTTGGTGGTGGATCGTGTATGAGCTTCCCAATCAACTGGGCACCGCTCGCCCCAGGAAATGATCCAGTGGTTTTTGGATCGCCGGTAGGTGATGGATTCAAGGTTGACGAAGGACTTCCGTTACTATCAGCTTTGACCGCAATTAACATCACAACTCCATATGGATGTTATCAGATTCCAATGATTTGGCCAGTATCGCCATTTAAATATACAGGAAGTTGTAATTTTGACATGGGAGCCGGTGGTTACCTTGGTACTGATGCTCAGATGAATTTCCTTCGATTGTTCTTTACACCAACGCTTACCATGGGAATGGGTGGTGCATTGTGTTTAGGGGCGCCAGCTGATGAAATTGGTGGCAACCCAGGAAAAGGACTTTCGCCACTGGTGCAGGGCGGAAACTGTATTGTAATGGCAAAACCAATGCCTGTCTGTAAAGGTGACGGTTCTGCTGAAGATGGTGATGTGCGTGCAATTTCTGGACTTGGAACCATTTCTCAAACTTGGAATGGTGCGAGTTGTAATCTTGAAGCTTCTGCCAAGACGCAACTTCGTAGTGAAGAAAAAAATCTTGAAAAAGAAATTCTTGAATACATGAAATCACCATCTACGCGACAATCCGAAATTGCTGGTATTACTGCCAAAATTTCTCGAAGAAATGTTTCATCACTTAATGGTGGTCCACTTGTTAATATTGGAAACGCAAGTAGCGGAGCGTCGTCTATTGAACTTTCTGTGACTGGCGGCGATAAAATTGCTGACATCAAAAAAGTGCTAAATGTGAAAAACAAGCGAATTTCTGCCTTTCCAGATTTTATCATGGATTGGCTGACTCGTCAGACGGAAGAACTTACTACTTCATTGTTTACACCGCCAAATTTGACGATTATTCCGCCAACAGATTTTGGTCAAAATGCGAAAGTAGATTCCAGTTATTCTGATTTCTTGGATAAACTTTCTAAGGCTTATTCGAGTGAATCTTTGGGTTCTCTCAAAGCCGAAATGTCGTCTGCGTATCATTCTACGGATACTTCATCAGCACTGGCGCGCGCATCAGGTGGCAGTAATTCTTCGGTAGGTCAGTGGTATGGAAATCAGCTCAGCCAAGCCGCTTCCTCTGTCGCACCATTGACGAATTCTGTTCAATGAAGTCTCAATGCACTTCGTGCGGCGTATACTTTCCTCGGGAAATTGCCATTTTTGAATATTCGCGAACAAAAAATTAATATCAATGTTCCATGGATTCGTCCGAGTGAATTGGATCAGTATGAGCGTCAATTAACAGCATACGAAAAAGAATTTTCTCGCGCGCTCAAAAATTGGTGTGTCACGGGAGAATCGAAAGAATGTTTGCTTGCAAAAGCGAAACTTGAAAAATCAGGATTTTTGTCATCAATTCAGGCCAATATCAAGCGAATTCAGGAATACAAAAAATTCCCAGAAAAATTGCAAAAATATGTCAATTGGAAAGAAAAATTGATGTACGATTTGCTTTGTAATATTCAGGCCGTAGAAAAAATGACTTTCGGTTGGGTGAAGGACAACGGAATTCGCTTCCAAAAATGGGCAGAATTGTATGTGCTCATTAAAGCGATTGCGCAGAGTTGGCAGCCACTTTTGGATATTTTCGCAGAAACAAGTGCTCAGTGTGGCGTTTGTCGAAATGAACGAAATAATTCGCAGCAATGGAAATTCAAGCTTATTTCCATGATTATTCCAAAAATTCCGGTGATTTCTTTCCCGAAATGGCCAGATATCGTGCTCGATTTATCAGATGTGCGACTCGGAATTGATTTGTCGGTGCCAGATTTTAATTTCCGACTTTCTCCGATGCGTTTGCCAGCGTTACCAGGACTTTCATTGCCAAATTCTCCAACAGCTTCATTGACGCTTCCATCGTTGCCAGTTCTTCCAGCTTTGCCTTCATTGCCGGATTTACCAGAATTGCCGTCATTGCCGATGGTAAAATTGCCAGATTTGCCACCGCCACCAAAATTGCCAAAACTCGGTGGCTCCATCTCCGCGGCACTAAATATTTTGAAATTGATTTCAAAATTGTACTGTTATTATCAAAAAACGGTTTTGATTCCAGAATGGCAGGTGGGTGATGTGATTGCACAACGAACGGAACGCCAATCGACGCTTCCAATGGATTTTCTTAATATTCAGTTCCCACAATTTTCTGTGCCAGAACTCAAAGAAATCCGAATTTCAACGCATCTCAATTATACATTGCGAACGGATTTTATCACAGAATTTGCAAAAGCAGCCGTGAAGCCAATCAATCAGTTTACGAGTGATCTTGGTAATGCTATCCCATCAAAAATTCTTGATGATGTCAATATTCGCCTTCCAATTGACAATCATTATAATGTGAATCAGTTGATTGACGGCGAAAATCGCATCAATAACGCTTTACAGAATATTCAAAATATTTCAAATGATGTTGGAAATACACTTCAAAATACTTCCAATTCTGTAGAAAATTCTGCACAGGATGCAGTTGATAATCTCACAAGTTACGCGAAATTTTCGTCCGGAATTACGCTTGAAACGGCTGAAAATCTTCTCGAACCGATTATTCGAAAATTTGAAGCTGAAAAAGATATTTTCTTGGACAACGAATCATTTGCAAAATATCTCAAATCCGAACTTTTGGCATCAGGATTTGTCGCGCAAGCCGCAGATTTGGACAAAAAAATGTATGCAGCCCAGAAAGAAGCGAAAAAATTACAAGCAGAAATTGAGGCGTACAATCGTGAAAAATTCGATTTGCTCTACGAATTTGTTCACGAACACGAGCGAAAAAATGGTGAATTGCAAAATATTGTCGATTTGCTTCGTAACGATGATTCTGAGCTTCTTGCAAATGCGCCATATATTGGACAATTTGCATCAGATGAATCAGAAAAATCTTCGCTCGCACTTGCGCAACTTGCAAATCTCGAATCTCGTGCGATAGAATCAATTGCAGATAATTCTACGACTGAAACAACGACCGCGTATGATATTGGAAAATCGCTTGAGCGACGAATTCATCGACTTGCTCAACTCAATACTTCCAATAATTCACAAAATATTCCGGAACATTCAGTCAATACCGCTGGAATTGCCGCGAATTATTTGCCAAAATTTGAGGGAATGTATGTTTTGACTGAAAATTCTAAAACTCAGACAAAATTGTTTGATTATGTGGAGCTTATCGGGAAAAATGATCGCGTTGACACCAAAGATATCGACAACGACGGCGATCGTGACTATATTTTTGTGCTTGGTGGAAATTTGTATGTCAAAAATACACATCTCAAAGAACCAAATAAAATCATTGACACGACGACTCGCACTGAAAACATTTCACAAAAATTGCCAGAAGTTCCGAATAATTTTATCCAGGTGCTCTCGACTCCATCCGAACTTAATGTTTCGTTCAGAAATACACTTCCAGATGAGCGCGAATGGCGTCTTGAATTCCTCGAAAAGTATACAGAGTGGGATCGCGCCGCGATTGATCAAAATCTCGAAAAATCGCTTCCAAAAACGGTGGTAGATTTATTCGTGCAAAATAATTTTGGTGAATTTGATTCCAATGGAATGCGTTCAATGCCAGTCAATCGCTATATTTCTGGTGGTGAAAAATCTTCAAAATTTGTGCTGGAAAGTTCAAAAATTGAAAAATTCACGGGTGATATTTTCTTGTCAATTTCTCCAAATCGTACGATTTATACAGGAAATAAAAATGTAGAAATTTTGTATCGATCAGGCGAAAATTCTGAGGAAAAACGCATGACACTCGAAGCACATCGCGCATACCAATTCTCGACAACAACCGAAATTCGTGCGTCTGGTGGATCAATTTTTGTCATTGGTGGTGGATCAGGAACATATCGTTATGGCGTGGATGATGAACTCGTTGGCTTGCCAGTTTTGCCAGGAATGCGACTCACTTCAGAAGATTCATTCTCGATTTATGATGCGACACATCGTGAAAATATTTCGCTTTCACCAAATTCCGTGTATATTGTCAAAAATCTTGGAATGTTTTCAGAATCGTATAATTTCGCAATTCCGTATCCAAATGGCTTTTATTACGCACGACTCAAACATTTGTCTCGTAACCAACAGAATCGTGCGGGCGTGACGCTTTTATCACCACAACTTGCGAGTGATTCGACCAATCCGGTTATTTCGCTTTCTGATACGATTCGTGTGCCGGTCTATGCACAGACCAAAATTCAAATTTCAGATATTGTAACGGAGCTTTCAGATTTTGAAGTTGCGATTGATGAAGATTTGAATGTGGATTCTGATAATAATGGCGTTTACGACGATGATTTCGCAACCAATCGAAAAAATGTAACGATTTCTGATCAGGAGTTGATTTTCGGGCTATTTGATACGCCAGAAAATCGCCAAATGATGTTGCGAGTTCGTGATGAATTTGGGAATACGACATATATGCCGATTTCGGTTGAAGTTTTCACACCAATTCCAACGCTTGAAAATGTTTCAGAATCAGGAAATGTTTCGGGAATTTTGGATAATCCGATTCAAAATGAGCCAGTCGAAATTTTCCGAATTCGCTCGTCCGAATATCCGATGATGGTGAACACCGGATCAATTCTGACTGGTACAGAAGGAAAATTCTCATCTGGATCATATCGAACTCCAGAAAATATCACGGTGACAACAGGACGGGATACATTCAAAATTTTGCATTCAGGAATTTTTGAAAATTTGCCAGCTGGCTACGAAATTCGTGTTTCGCCAGCTGATACGAGCAAGCCGATGAGCATTGATGTGTACAATGTTCAGAAAATTCTCACATACCAGCAATTTTTCTCATTGCCAAATTCTGCGAGAATTGCTGAAAAAACTGATGAAAATGCGTCTTCAACGGGCAATTTACTTGTAAGTACACATGCTCAATATCGCTTTGTGAATGCGGACTATAACGATCCAAAAATTCCATGAGGCGCTTACATTACTGATGCTCAATACAATGCGATTATCGCGATTGCTCGTGATGGAAATATATATTTGATTGACAAAAATATTTCTCTCAATATTTCAGAAAAAGATTGATTTATGATGATTTCTGCGAAAAAAGGCGAGACGCCAATCGCTGATTTTCATTATAAAATGAACTTTTTCTACACCACAAAATAAATCCCAAATTTGGGATTTATTTTTATTTGACAATTCTTAAATTTATTTTTCTAAAAAATTTAAAATAAATTATTCTATAAAAAAATTTTTTGTCAAAAAATTTTGTGTTAAAATCAAGAAAACTCCAAGAATTCTCAAAAAAAGAACGCGAAAATGTTGACAAATATTTTTTTTGAATAAAATAGTTTGGTGATTTTGGAAAATTTTCCAAAAAACAGTTTTTATCTTCGCTTTGTTATAGGGATCAAGACTCTTCGGAGCTCCTATATGAGCATAAATCTTTTTAATATGATTGCGATTATTGAAATCGGTGGAAAACAGTACACTGTAAGCCAGGATTCAACTCTTGTGGTTGATCGTCAGCATCTTGCTGAAGGTGAAAATCTTGAAGTAACTCCACTTCTTGTGGCTTCTGAGGATGGAAAAACTGTAAAAGTTGGAACTCCATTTGTAGAAGGTGCAAAAGTAACTCTTCATGTAGATTCTCACCAGCGTGGTGAAAAAGTTCATGTTTTCAAGATGAAAGCAAAAAAGCGATACGTTCGCTCTCGTGGGTTCCGCCCATCCGAAACAACTTTGACAGTAACTGCTATTGCTTAGTGTTTCTTGTGTTAGCCCTCGCAAGAGGGTTTACACTTTTTATTTCTAAAATTTCTCAGTGTCATCACTTCCAAATTATAAGGCGCGTCTTGAGCGCGCTAGTAGAAATCAGGTTCCTGTTCGTTCAGCCACAGAATCTTTCAAAAAATTCAAGTGGTTTACAACTTTTTTGGTAATTTTGTTTCCAATCTACCCATCATTGGCTCAGATTGGGACCGCTTCACAGACGCAAGTGGGAGATTATGACGAATCGTCAATTATTACAGCCTTTACTGATACCGATAACTTGGAATATATCTCAGAAAGCGGTTTGGTGGTTGTAAGCCCAGAAACTCTTACTGGTGCAGAAGAAACAAATCAAAATACCTCAACAGAGCAACCTGCTCCAATTCCGGAATCAAATGTTCGTACTTACACAGTGGTCGAATATGATGATATTATTAAAATTTCAAAAAAATATAATATTGCCGCAGAAGTTATTTTGTGGTCAAATAATCTCTCAATGAGCGATACTTTGGTAGTTGGGCAAGTTTTGAAAATTCCACCAGTTTCCGGAATTGTTCATGCACTCAAACCAGGTGAAACTGTTTCGGATATTGCAAAGCAGTACAATGTTTCTGTGCAGGAAATTCTTGATACTAACAATATTTCTGATGCACGAAAAATCCAGGATGGAACCAAATTGATGATTCCTGGTGCTGTTCGTCCTGAACCAAAAGTTGTAAAACCAGCGGTTCAACCTGAAAAGAAAGCAACACAGACAAAAACTCAGGAAAAACCGAAAACTGAAACTCCAGCCAAACAAGCAACCCCAGTAGCTGAGACAAAGCCAAAAACAGAAGAACTGTCTATTGCAGTTGAAGCAACTCCAGTGGTGAATTCTAATGGCCTTAAGGATCGTTATGCCATCAAATTTACTGGCCTTGGCCGAGGATTTGTGGCTGGAAACTGTACTTGGCATGTGGCTCGTAACAAAACAGTTACATGGCGAGGAAATGCGAATCAGTGGCTCAAGAATGCTCGTGCACAGGGTGTTCCGACAGGGAAAACTCCAATTGTTGGTGCGATTGTGCAATTCTCAGGACATGGCTATAATGCATATTATGGACATGTGGGTATTGTAACAGATATTCAGGATGGCAATATTATCGTGAGTGATATGAACTATCGTGGTCTTTACGAAGTAACGATTCGAAAAGTTCCTATCAATCATCCAGCCATCGATGGATATATTTATGTGGACTAAAATCTCCGAAAGGGGATTTTTTCCGTATTTTGTTTATATAAATATTGACAAATGAATATTTTATATTAAAATGTAGAAAATAAAGTATTATGATATAAAAATAACTTTTATTTTTCCTTTTGTAATCGGAAAAATATATTTTTCAGAAAAAGTTGAGCAAAAATTTGCGCAATCGTGAAAAATATGATATCCTACGGAGGATAGATAAAAAGTCTATGTACTTATTCCTAATTTTATTTTATGAAAAATTCTTTTCACAATTTCTCTGAAGTACAGAAATATTTTGCTCCAGGAAAGGCTCCAAACACACCAGAGGTTGGACCAGAAAAACCAGATGAAAGAGCAAATACTCAAGCAGCAATCGAGGCTGCTCAGAATACGGATTTATCTCACTCTGAGCGTGCTGAGGCAGCGAATCGAGTAGCGGATGCTGCTCAAGAATGAAAACAAGAAGCTGAAGCACAAGTTCAGAATACTCGTAACAATCTATCACCGGAACAGGGTAAACAGCTAGATGACGATATGGCTGAACTTCAACAGGAGAGAGACAGGAAAGTGGCTGATGTTCAAGAAAAGACTCGTGAAGACTTGCAGACTCAAAAAGTCGAAGCAGAACGCAAATATTCAGATCATGCCGTTAAACTTGAGTGGGATGAAAAAGGAAATATTACACGCGAGTCTCTTATCAATTTAATTTCTGATTTGGATCATGATAAAGAAGTCGAGGTTCAGAATAATAGTTGGTGGAATCGTGTAATTCGAGGACAGGGCCGTCAGAGATTTACTTTTGGTGAAAGTCAATTGAAGCATGCTTTGCGAAATGTTTCCATGGATCAGTTGAATGCGCTATATACGAGATTGACTGGCGATAGTAATACTTTGAATTTCACACAAGCTGATACAGAAAGAGTTGATCGTGCAATGGGTAAAAATTCTAATGCTGAATTTGTTACTGTGCTTAATCGTGATAAAATTGCTCAGATTCATAAACTTCAGAATGCGCTTCGTCATCAGACAGATGCGCTTGCGGATATTATGGCTGTGATTATGGGGCCTGATAATAAGAGTAAAATCGAAGGAATTGATGGTGATGTTCGAGCTGGCCTTATATCAGTGATTAATGGTAATGAGGGAGCTCTTTTGAGTGCTTTGAATGACCCTCAGAAGCAACAAGAATTTGCTGAAATTGTAAAAAACTCACCAGCAATCAAAAATGATAGAAATTTGTTGAGTCGAATCGTTTCAGCTTTACTTCATTTTGGACTTTCTGTTGCTGCTAATGTTTTGAGTGGTGGTACATTGTCAGTAAGCTATCAGAGTGAAGATCTCAATAGTAATAAACTTGGAGCACAGAAGTCAGAGAATGGAAAAATGAATGAACGACATGTTGACCTCGCCTCAGGGGAAATTAGTAAAATTGTTGGTAATCGAGGTCGAGTAGGTGTGGATTTGAATCTTCTTAGTGCTCGAATTTTTGCAAACTGGAATGATCCGAAAGCTGTGATTGGAAATGCTTTGACCGCGTATCGTTCAGCAGAGAATCCTCGCTTGGGTGTTGAATATGTTGTGCAAGCCACAGAAAAAGAAATTGAGCGTGTAAATCCAAAAAAACGACATACTGTTCAAAATATTTCTCGAGAATTTAGTGCAGCACAATCGTTGCTTATTGATCAACGTAATCGATTTGCCGATCAAAATCCAGAAGATCCGAGAATCAAGAAGATTGATCAGCAACTCGAGAATAATATGGCGGTATATATTGGAAAAGTAATGGAAGCTCAGGGAATGAAGCTCCAAGGAGTTGGTCTAGATTTGAGTTATAATTCATTGGCGTTTGTAGTTTCTGCTGCGGGTGTTAATGTTCATGCACCTGATGTTTCCTTGAATAAAGGGGCTGCAGAAATTGAAGCAACAGCCAACCAGAAAGAAGCTGGTCAGGAAGAGGTTGATACTCTACTTGGCGAATACAAGATTTCAAAACATGAAGATGGAAGCTATTATCAGGATGGAAAACAAGTAGTTCGTGCACCAAAAGAGAACGAAAGAATTGTGTGGAAAGCACGAGAATATGTATATCCGACTAGCTCTGAATTGCAAGCTACTGCTACTATTGTGGATAAAAACACAAATCGGCCTCTTGAAACAATTCAGTTAAAGAGCCAGAATTTAGAAGTAAAAAATGAAGTGATTGATGCGAATTCATCACAAGTTGCTCAGGAACTTCGAAAAATTCGTTCTGGACGTAATAAAAATCATTTAGTTGCCTTCCAGAATGCAGTACGAAATCGTGATACTTCGAAAGCAGAACAGGAATTACTCTTGGCCACAAAGGGAAGTCCTATTGAACGCGTAGTACGACAGGCTCTTGCAGCTGCTACTACTTCTGAGGAAAAAACTCAAACTCTTGATATTTTCCTTGCACGAACTTCTGGTGGAAGTGAATCTGTTCGATTGGCAAAAAACTTTGAGAACGGACAAGATTTTGCAAAAAATCGTGCAGAACTTTTGAAATACTATCATAGCAAAATTGGGCCAAGATTTGCACAAATGTATAATATTCCTGTTGCAGATGTAAATAAAATGGTTGAATCTATGGTTGCATCAGCAGAGGTTGCAAAGAGCTCCACATTAGGAGATCATATGAAGCAACCAGGAGGATTCCGAGCTGTTGTCGCATATTCTCAAATCGCAGGATTTAAAGGATTGAACAATGTCTACGCAAGTAATACTCGTATATTTGGTGCCCCACAAGAAGTGACTGGTGCGAATGCTGATAAAGTTCGTCAAGCAATTGCTCGTACCATTTCAAAAGTTGATATTAATGCCCAACTCCAGCACTTGAAAGAACAAGGTGTTACCAATGTTTCTGAAGAGGAGGTTCGTCGACTAATGGTTTCTGGTAAAGTACATTCATATCTTTCATATGAACCAGATGCAGAATGTTTCAATCTTGGATTCTTTGTAGAACCTGGATTTGTAGAAATTCCATCACGCCCTAATGAAACACCTCATCAGATTGCAACCGGATCAGTGGTTAGCAATGAGGTTGTAGCTAAGTCTCAGTTTTCCGTTGGAGCTGGAGTGGATTTGAGAAAACTAAAGAAGAATCCTCCTCAGAAGAACCCACCAGATACAACAACTCCTGGTACTGGCGGTAGAGTTCAACTTAGTAATGATTTGACTACAACAACGAATAGCGGAGCTGTCAATCAACTTTCGGATACCGTTACATCAACTACATCACAAGTGGTTACAGAAGGTGTGGTTGACAATGTGGCAAAAAATGTTCAGTCATGAGCGCCAGATGTGGCGGGTATGCTTTTTGATTAAAATTACTCTTATGAAAAAAATATTTATTCTTCTTAGTTTCGCGTTACTCGTCACCTCATGTGGCGCGGGCACTAATAATTCTGCAGACATGAATTCGGATCAGAATACAGAAGTGACTCAAAATGTCACTTCTGGTTCTACTGATACTGCAGAAAATATTCCTTTTAGCACGGGGATTACAGAAATTGATTCTGCTATTCGTCTTCAGGATAATGAAGATTCCAAAACTACTTCACTTGAAGGAATTCCTGCAAATGATGTAGAAACAGGTTCACTTTCTCTTGATTTTTAATTTATTATCATTGCTTTTATGAAAAAGATTTTTCTTTTGTGAGCAATACTTCTATCTCTTATTCCTTATACATCACAGGCAGCTGTAAGTGATAATCAGGAAGTAAGTTGTAGTCAGTATGGACTTCCAACATCTGATCAATGTTTTCTTGGTGGTCGATTGTATGCATCAGGATCTTTGGGGGTGTCTGAAGTGGGAGACCATTTTCTCAATAATACTGCTGATCGTGTGATGTTTGGAAAAGATCCATATGGTACGCCTGGATATACAGTCCATACAAGCGTATTACAAGGAAATTCTTCAAACTGGCATGCAGACATGACTTTTGAATCAACACCAAATTTAACATGGTATAAGATTTCCAATAAGGGTACGGATTATGCATACACTACTTTTAAAAAAGGTGTTCGTACTGAATTTACCAAAAATCGCCCAGGTACTTCCATTCGATTTATTAAAGGTGAGCCAACATTTGATCGTAATGCTCCAATGTTGCGAATGACTTTTACGACAACAACTTATGGACTTACTCAGGATAAAAAAATTAATGGTAAAGATAAAAATGTTCATAAAGAACATGTATTTTACTATGGTTCTTGGTGTGGTGATGGTGTAGTGGATTCTCAATTTGGTGAAAAATACGATGATGGTATCAATAATGGAAAACCTGGATACGCATCAACTGATTGTCAGAAAAAAGATTCTCCACCATCTAATGCTATCTGTGATGGTGCTTCCAATGGTGTTCCAACATATACAGCTCCTACAACAAATCTTTGTAAAAATGGCTCGCCTTCTGCAGTAACAGAAGTGAATGGAAAATTTACTTGGACTTGTGGTGGTGTAAATGGTGGTGCCAATGTTTCTTGTGAAGCTCCAAAAAAAATGGACGCTGTCTGTGGAACGGCTGATGGAAAAATTTTCTCAACAGCTCCAACAACGGATTTGTGTGCGATTGGAACGTCTACTCCACTAACTGGTAACAATCCTTACAAATGGGTTTGCCAGGGCGTAAGTGGTGGAAAAAATATTGAATGTGAGACACGACCAAATACACCAAATAATGTTTGTCATCAAACATTCAATCAAAAGGTGCGTGTGGGATATGCATATGATTTTTGGGATGCGTACAATAACAATCAGAAATTTCCACGCGTTCTTAAAAGTTTTTCTGTAGATTTCCGTGAAAACTACGGTGATGATATCAATCGTGATGGAAAATTTACTTTTGATAAATTTGATTGGGCTCCTCCATATAAGGCTGGCGCACAAATCCCAGCAGGTGCTCAAAATGTAAAAATTATTCAGACAACTGAAAAATATCAGGTTGCTGTTGCTCCAAAAAAGCGTCTCAAAGATAATATCTATGTAGAATATCATGTTGTCGTTGAGGGAAACGAAAAAGAAGGGCACCGAGAATGTGTCAACTACGAAGTAACTTGGTGTGGCGATGGCGTTTTGGATAAGGATGAAGGTGAACAGTGTGATCCTAATGACCCATCAAAGAAGGGTTGGGGCCCAGGTGGATGTGATCCATTGACTTGTCAACCAAAACAATCATCAAACCTTACTATCAAAAAATATGTAAACGGTCATGATGCACAGACGGCTGCTGATGCAGTTCCTGTGATGCCAAATGAAGAATATACATATACTTTTGTAGTAAAAAATGAAACAAATGTTGATGCCAAGGGTGCCAAAGTAACTGATACTCTTCCATCAGATATTGAAGTACTTTCTAAGGCCACTGGTACAGATTGGGATTGTACACAAAATGGTCAGACAATGACTTGTCGCTACAACAAGACTATCAAAGCTGGTGAAACTGCACCAACAATTTCTCTGAAAGTGAAATTGAAGACAGTTATCACAAACGGAAAGGTAGTTCGTAATGTGGCAGGTGTTTGTGAACTTGATCCTTCCAAACCACTCAATGACCCAACTTGTGTCGATACTCGTGATGAATGTAAACCAGGAGATATCAATTATAACCCAATTACAAAAACGTGTGATCCCGGAACGGTAATTGTTGGAGGACCAGAACTTCAGATTAAAAAATATGTAAATGGAAAGGATGCTCAGACAGCTGCTGATGCGGTTGCGGTAATGCCAGGCGAAGAATATACATATACATTTGAAGTAACAAATATTTCTAAAAAAGATATTACTGGCGCCAAAGTAACTGATACACTTTCATCAGACATTGAAGTAATCTCAAAGGCTACTGGTACAGATTGGGATTGTACACAAAATGGTCAGACAATGACTTGTCGCTACAACAAGACTATCAAGGCAGGGGAAAAAGCTCCAACTATCTCACTCAAGGTAAAACTCAAGACAGTAGTGACGCAAGGTCCAGTGATTCGTAATGTTGCTGGTGTGTGTGCTTTGGATCCTTCCAAACCACTCAATGACCCAACTTGTGTCGATACTCGTGATGAATGTAAACCAGGGGATATCAATTATAACCCAATTACAAAAACGTGTGATCCTGCGACTGTAGTTGTTGGCGGACTTGATCTTTCTATTAAAAAATATGTAGATTCAGATGATGCTCAGCCAGGAAGCCCAGTTTCAAAACGAAACAATGATACATTTAACTATGTTATCAAAGTAAAAGTTGAAAATGGTAAAACTTCTGGAACAACTACTGTAAAAGATATTTTGCCTACAAAAATCGAAACAACTGGTAATGCAACAGGAAATGGTTGGACATGTAATTACTCAGGAAAGACTTTGACTTGTACATCAACTGCGGAAGTTTCTGCTGGATCATATTTCCCAGATATTATCGTTCCGGTAAAATTGGTAAATACTGGTTCAAATGAAATTATTCGTAATGATGCAACGGTTCATAATCCAAATGAAAAACCAAATTCTTGTTACGATGACAATCGTATGCCAAATGGTGGTGAACAATCTTGTCAGAAAGATCCAAAAAATACCGATCCAGCCGTAGTGAAAACTCCAGGCGGTGGTGGAGGAAATCCTGATACATATATTGCAGCAATGTGTGAAGGTGACGTAGCTGTGGTAAAAACATACTCAAGCCTTTATTCATGTGAAATTGGTATTCAGGGAATTTCTGATAGTCGTAAAAAAACAAGTTGTCAGCGCTATACAAGCAGCACTCAACTTGATGATTTGCGCGAAATTGCTAAAAAAATGACAAAAGATTATTGTCACACAGGACCATATATCCCACCTCCAACAACACCTCCTGGACCAGGTGGTGGAGGAAATAATGGCGGTCCATACTGTGGTGATGGTATCGTAAACCGCGTTGGAGAAATGTGTGATCTTGGTTCACGCAATGGACAACTTATCAATGGAAAAATTGAATGTACTGCGGATTGTAAAACTTTCGGTACAACAACAAACCCATTGGAAAATCCAGTACAATTCCATATTACAATTCCTGGATTCTCAAAATCCACTATTGGTAAAAATATTGGTCAAAAATTGATTTCTGAAAATGGAATGGTAATTGGTCGCGGATCGAGTGTATTTGCGCTTTCTGATACTATTACACTTTCTATGAATAAAGTGTACAAAGCGCCAATTCAAGTTGAAGCTGATCGAAAATTTGTAATCACAAAAGATGCTTCAAATGCTCTTGAAGGAAACGCTGTGAAGGGTCGCTCAATTCAAGAATTGAATGGAAATCTTCCTTGGTGGCAGCAAACAACGGGTAACCGCACAAAATTCGTGGTTCTCGGAGAAGGTGACTTCTTGATGCCAAAAGATTCTCATGCACAAGGATTGTATGATTCTTCTCGCATCGAATGTTCAAATTACTCAAATACACAATACCAAGTATGTTACCTCAAATCTCCATCAGTTGATCAGCCAATCACATTGTTTAATGGTTCAGAATTGACGGGATTTAAGGGAAAAAATGTTGGTATGGGTGAAATGATTTTCGGAATTGAAAATTACCGTGATCACAATGAAACAAATCCAATTTCTTCTTTCAAGGTAGAAGTTACGAATTCAAAAGTTTCATCAGCGGGTTCTTCAGTAAACCGAAAACTCAAATCATTTACTTCTCGTTTCCAGTCAACTATCACGAATATTACGCGATTGGCGACCCAGGGAACAAGTAATATAACTAACACTGATAATTCGACTGGTTCATTCCCATTCGGAAATAATTCACTTAACAATGTTTCTCCGCTCAATGCTGGTATCACAAACGTACCGCCATCTGATCGAAAAATTTCAAATCGAAACATTGAAAATTACAAACACAACGGAAATTCAAATGTGTATTCATTCAAGGGTGACATCGAAATCACTTGTGAATACGGAAAAACTGCATTTGAAATGACGGGCGTAAAAACGGTACTTGTGGAAGGAAATATTACTTTCAAATGTGATACGACTTACCAGAGTAACGACAATAACGCATCTTGGGCATTTATTGCCAAGAAGGGAAATATCATTGTAGACAAGGATGTAAAAAATCTTGCCGGTGTTTTCTTGACAGTAAAAGAAAATAACGAAGGTGGAAAATTCACACAATCTGAGGCTACAGCAAATATTCTTCGTGTGGATGGTTCATTCTACGGAGATGCGACAGAACTCTTCAACAAGCGAACTTATGCTCGTGGAACGAACGCATATGACATTGTAACATCTGGTACAGTGCTCAATTACTCAAATCGTGCGCTCCGAAATCCACCTCCGCTTCTTTCTAATTATCTCAATCATTACAAAGTTCAGCGTGTGGTGAAATAAAATAAAAATCCTCATTTTGGGGATTTTTATTTTGCAATTTTTTTATTTTTTCTTTGCGAAAAAAATTTTTTTGCCTATAATGTCGGCCGATTTTACAACTAATCCAGCGATAATGAAACAGAAAAAATTGGTGCCATCAGCGGGAATCTGGATTGATCGAGTGAATCCTTCTCGAGAGGAAATTGAAAAAATTTTTGAGGAATATGAGTTTCATGAGCTTGATCGTGAGGCGGTTTTGGAAGAGCATCAGTACGCGCGTCTGGATCCGTATGATGATTATTTATTTTTGGTGTTACACTTTCCGAAATACAATCCAAAGACGGAGCGATACTATCAGAATGAACTCAATATATTTATTGGAGCGGATTATTTGATGACTTTTCGTTATCATCCGTCCACGACGATGCGTCAGATTTATGAGCAATATGAGAAGCGCAAGGGAACACCAGATGAGGAAAAAAATGATCCAGCATTTGTGTTGTATGATATCATCGAGGGATTTTTGACTAAAACAATGCGCATGCTGGAGCGATTTTCCAAGGATTTAAAAAACCTGGAAAATGAGCTTTTTTCGAGTCGTTCGCAGAATATTATTCGCGAATTGATGGTGAAAAAACGAAATATTATTACGCTGAAACACATGATGAAACCGCAGATTTCTGTGCTTCGTCAGACGGAAAATTATATCAAATGACGCTTTTCGGAAGAGATGGAAAATTATTTTGAAAATCTGGAAGATCGTTTGGACAAGATTTTTTCTGAAATTCAGATTATTGAGGAAAATATGGATTCTATGGAAGATACTATGAAGAGTATTTTTGAACTTGATACGAATATTACAATTAAATATTTGACAATTTTCTCGGCTTTTATGCTGCCACTCACGCTGGCGACCAGTTTTTTTGGAATGAATATTGAAGAAGGGAATTTTAATAATACATTGATCTGGGGAACACTGATTGCAACCACTCTTACTTCACTGAGTCTAATGTATTTTTTCTTTGTAAAAAAAGATAGATAATTTTTGTTAAAATATGATAAAACAGAGAATTTTATTAATACTCATTTGAGTATTTTTATGATGAATACATATCTGTCATGCTAGTCAGCAAAGTGCAAATTTAGAAAATTTGTCAGAGCAAATCCAGAGAGGAAATTTTGTTCCGGTGGCGCTTTTGTCAATGAAGCAGTCTATTTTTCCTGATGCAGTGTGGGGAGATGATGCGAGTATTCTGCGATTTGTAAGTACTTCCGAGCCACTGACTGCAAGAGAGTATAAGCCTGACGATCTCGTGTCTATGAGTGGGACTTACCTCAATCAGGCAGGACGAAATAGCTATATTCGCGCTATTGCAAAACCTTCTATGGATGCGATGGCTCAGGAATTTTCAGAACATTTTGGTGAGCCACTGGTCGCGATTTCTGGATTTCGGAGTGCAGAATATCAACAACGACTTTGGGATTTGGGGCGTTGTGATGATGGAGCTTTTTGTGCGAAGCCAGGACAAAGTGAACACCAACTCGGTTTGGCGGTCGATTATTTTGATGCAGTATCGCCAGAAATGTATATCACTAATGCGCGTTACCGCAAATTTTATGAATGGATGAAGGAAAATGCGTATCGGTATGGCTGGACGCAGAGCTATAAGCATGGTCCAAAAATTGATGGGTATGAGATTGAACCGTGGCACTGGCGATATATTGGGACAAAAAAAGCATTGTTATTGAAAAAACTGGATTGGTCATATACCAAATTTCTAAATACTCTCAAAAGTATTTCTCGAATATAAAATAAAAAAACTGGGTTCGGTTTTTTTATTTTTGTTTGCGCCTATAAAAATACCTTGACTTTTTGCTCAAAATCATTACTTTGGACATATAATAATTATTGATTATGTTGCAAAAATATAACCGTCCAGTATTTTTCTTTGGAATTTCGCTTGTTATTCCATGGATTTTATGGTTTTTTGTGGCATACTTGAGCCACTCCTCAGAAAAAACACAAATGATTTTGTGGGTTGAGACGATTTTATGACTTGTAGGACTGGTAGCACCATTCTGAGTCGCGATGTATTTATTTTTCAAGGATTCTGAACTGTTAGAAGATTTTAAAAAACGATTTTCGTTTGATGGTATTCATTTTTCATCGATTTTTATCATTTTGGCACTAACTTTCTGATCAATTATTTTAGCTCAAGGAATTTCTGTATTATTAGGTTATAGTACCTATCAATTCGTGATTTCTGGAGATCCTTCATTTTCATCTGGAATGTTGGTAAGTGCGTGGTTTTTGATTATGTTTGCGCCAGTTGTTGAGGAACTTGCGTGGCATTCGTATGGAACTGATGCGCTTCGACAGAGATTTTCGCTTTTTACGACTTCGATGATTTTTGCGGTTTATTGGGTTTTGTGGCATCTGCCTCTTGGCTTTGTGAAGGGATATTATCAGAATCAGGTTGTAGTTGAATGAGCGGTTTATGGGCTCAATTTTATCCTGAGTGTACCAGTTTTTATGATTATTATGAACTGGCTCTATTATAAAAATAATCGAAATATTTTTGTTCCAGTGGCGTTTCATTTGTGTGCGAATGTGGCGAATGAAATGTTTGCGACGCATCCTGATTCTAAGGTAATTCAAACCGGAATTTTTGCGATTTTGGCGGGATATATTCTCTGGATCGAACGAAAAATGTTTTTTGAGAAAAATTTGTCTGCAAAATAGAAAAATAAAAAGCAGTAATTTATTTACTGCTTTTTTAAAAACTGAATGGTGCCCAGGGCGGGACTTGAACCCGCACGTCCGTGAAGACAGGGGATTTTGAGTCCCCCGTGTCTACCATTCCACCACCTGGGCAAGATTTTCAGAATTTTATAGAAACTTTACATAAAGTCAAATAAAAATTTCAGATTTTAATTTTTAAATCAATTTTTTCTCGACTTTTTAAAAATTTTTCGTATAATCCGTTTTATTTAAAAAAAATTATGAAATTTCAACTTGATAATCTTATTACTGAATACGAAAATTTGGAACAAGAGCTGGCTGATCCAGCGATTTTTTCTGATATCAAACGCCTTAAATCCGTAAATCAGAAGAAAAAAAATCTTGAAAAAACAGTGGAATTGTACAAGATTTATAAAAATTTGTACGCCAATTATGAGGAAGCAAAAACACTTGTGGTAAACGAAAAAGATCCAGAAATGCTTGAGCTCATGAAAATGGAAATTGCCGAAGCGGAAGAAAAAATTCCAGTACTGGAAGAAG
The DNA here is from genome assembly GCA_013332525.2 of Candidatus Altimarinota bacterium. Taxonomy (GTDB): domain Bacteria; phylum Patescibacteriota; class Gracilibacteria; order BD1-5; family UBA2023; genus GN02-873. Next base: position 137,551 of record JABCOP020000001.1, on the reverse strand, counting down.
AGCTCAAAATCGCACTTTTGCCAAAAGATCCAAATGATGAAAAAAATATTATTCTCGAAGTTCGCGCCGGTGCTGGTGGTGATGAGGCGGGACTTTTTGCGATGGAATTGGCTGAGGCGTACAAAAATTTTGCCCGCAATGAAGGTTTTGGCGTGGAAATGACTTCAGAATCTTTCAATGATGCTGGTGGATACAAGGAAGTGATTTTTGAAGTAAAGGGCGAGGGGGCGTATTCTCGATTCAAATATGAATCAGGCGTTCATCGTGTTCAGCGAATTCCGGCGACAGAAAAAAATGGTCGCGTGCATACCTCGACCGTGACGGTTGCGGTAATGCCAGAAGCAGAAGATGTGGAAATTGAAATCCGCGAAGAAGATTTGGAAATTATGGCGTGTCGTGCGTCTGGTGCGGGTGGTCAGCATGTCAACAAAACCAATTCGGCTATTCGTGTGGTGCATATTCCAACTGGATTGGCGGTAGAGTGTCAAGATCAGCGTTCCCAATTGCAAAACAAAGTAAAGGCGATTTCTGTTTTGAAAGCTCGACTTTTTGCGATGGAAGAAGCAAAAAAAGCTGCTGAGGAGGGAGCTGCTCGTTTGGCTCAGGTGGGCTCTGGTGATCGCTCTGAAAAGATCCGAACATACAACTATCCACAAGACCGCATCACGGATCATCGAATTGGTGCCAATTTTTCAAATATTCCAGTGGTAATGAGTGGGGATTTGGGCGATATTTTTGATGCGCTCGCGATTGCAGATCAAACGATGAAACTCGAAGAGGCTTCTAAAGGTGTGGAATAAAATTTTTCCAAAAATAAAAACATCAGATTTTCTGATGTTTTTATGATGACTTTGAATGTAACATTATTTAACTTTTGTTGAGAATGAGATATACTCTCTGTATAAGTTCTGTTGGTAGTGGGCTGCATCTCTTTGAGAGAAACTGAACCAATCCAATTATGGACTTTTTTGTGTTTCAAATGAATATTTTTTCTTGTCTGGAGATTTTTCGCTTTTAAAAAATTTCCTTTATTTTCTAACAGCTTGCTTGATGACATTTATTCGTTCTTCTTCTTTATGTATTCAGTGAACGCTGTCAGCATTCCAATCACGTCCTCATCAAATGCTTATTGTTCTTTCTCACTCGGACTTTTGTACCACTCGAGCATTTCTTCTGCTTATTGTTCGTGGAAGTCAGTATCGTTTGTAGTCATAAATTGCATGATAAAAATGGTATAGAATTTGCAGAATTATACCTCAAATTGGTAAAAAATAAAGTTTTTTGTATGGTGAGATTTGATAATTTGAAATGAGTGATGAAAGTATAACATTTTTCTCAAACATATGGATTTTTCACCAAGGGTTATGTTTTTGCGTTTTCCCCAAAATTCTGATACAATTTCTCCATAACTTATTGATTATGGATTTTTTCGTTTTTTTATTTTTTGCGATTTTGGGATATTTTTTGTATGAAAAAGTCTATAAAAAATATCAGAAAGAAAAAGGACTTGTATTATTTCAAAAAGATTTGCAGAAATACGGTTATTTGATTCGTCCAAAAGAATATTTAACAACGCGTTCAGAGTGAATTTTTTTGTGCCGTTTGACTGAATACTTGGCTGACAAGCCAGTAATTATTTTAACCAAAGTGCGTGTTTGAGATTTTGCAAATTTTCGAAAAACAAAAAAATGATTTTTCCCGTATTCTGTAAAATCAAGAATTGACAGGTCGCACGTCGATTTTGCGGTAATTTCGAAAATCGATTTAAAAATTATTTGTGCCATTGAGCTTGATGATCCAAGTCATTTTTCTGATATTGCTAAAGAAAGAGATGAGGCGAAAGATATTTTTTTCAAATTTTTAGAAATTCCTCTTTTCCGTTTTTCTTCAGTTAATCCAACTGATGAAGAATTTAAGAATGTGGGATTTTAATCATTTTTAAGAAAACATAATCAAGATGGGAAACGAGAATCAGTGGAATAGTTTTTTTGTTGTGTTATTACGTTGAAAACTTGAATGATTAAATAAAAAGACTCGAAATCGAGTCTTTTTATTTTTGTAATGAGTGTTATGATGTAAATTTACTAATGAAATTTGAGAGTATCAACAATTAAAGAAGACTTAGATCTACAACAGTAGAAATTTACTAATGAAATTTGAGAGAAAACATTCAAAAAGGATACATCTATTTTTTCAAAAATAAAATCCTCAAATTGAGAATTTTATTTGTGCGTCATGCGATAAATACCATTATCAAGGGTCATTTCGCCTTTTATGAGCTCAGCACAACGCTTCATCATAATCATTGCAGGCGGATCTTCTGTGGCAAATCGCTCAAACATATGTCCAGCCGCCAAGTATTGCCCTTCACGATAAAGCCTGAGCGCCGCTTCATAATTCGTGTATTTCGCCATATTGATTGAATCTCATCGCAGTCACAAAACTTCAAAAATGCGCACGCCCTCATTTTTTCCTTTTACAGAAATATAATCAAGCTCGCGAATCAAGAATTTATCGCCAATCAAAATACGCGTTGTCGCCGCAATAATCACATTCACGCCGTACTCTTTGCCCATTCATTCCAGTCGGGAAGCGAGATTCACGGTATCGCCCAGCACCGTATAGTTAAAGCGCTTTTCTGAACCAATATTTCCGACCATTACTTCGCCGGTTGCAATTCCAACTCGAAAATCGATTGGATCGAGATTTTGTTCTTTGAGATGCTTATTAAAATCATCAAGCGCGCGTCGCATATGAACCGCAGTTCGGCACGCATTGATAGCGTGAAATGGATCATCCGCTGGCGCTCCAAAAAATCACATCACCGCATCACCAATATATTTATCGAGCGTTCCTTGATGCTCAATCAAAATATCCGTCATTCGCGACAAATAATCTGTCATCAACACAAAAAGATTTTTGGTGTCCATCTTTTCTGAAATACTTGTAAAGCCAGCAATATCAGAAAATAGGATGGAGAGTTCCTTTTTTTCGCCACCAAGCGTCGCTGCAATTTTGTTCGTATCAATCATTTCTACCACACTTGGGCTGATATATCGCGAAAATGCGTTCAGAATCTGCCTTTTTCCTTTATCAACGATAAAAAATTTGTAAATATAGACAATTGGATAGGTGATAATTCCGCCACTCAACAAAAATGGAAAAATATCAAAAACCACGCGCCATTCGCCATACGAGTATCGTGCCACAAAAATTGTCAAAATAATCGCAAAAACTGCCATAATCGGCGAAATAAATTTTGGCAAGAAAAAATATAATAATGTCGCCAAAATCGTTACCACAATCGACAAAATATATGTCGTGGTGCTTCCGAGCTCACTTAAAAGTTTATTTTGGAGGATTCCATCCAAGAAAAAAGCATGGGTGTATACTCCTGGGATTTTGTGGCCAGTTGATGGGGAAATGACGGTATCGTGAATGAGTGTTCCGCTTTCGCCAACGAGCACATATGCCCCTGAAAAACCTTCTTGCAAAGCTCTCCATTCGTGAATATATTCGTCAGGGTCTTCTTGGAATTTTTTATAAATGTCTAAAATTTTCCCCAATGAAATGGTTTTGTAGGGATGTTCCGCTGCATTTGCTTCTGATCGATTTTCTACAAAATACGGCTGAGGAAGTTTGGGAATGCTATTTTCTGATGCGCTTCCATTAGTTGTTTGTTGTGATGTAATCACCATTTTAACAAGTTTTTTCACAAGCTCATTTTCTTCACTCAGAAGCATCGCAATCGGCAAAGTATATATGAAAGAATCACGCGTCGTCAGGTTGATGTTTCCGGTTCCAAATTTGATTTGTGTTTGCATTGGGCCGTATGCTGTGATAGGGTAGGCGAGATCGCGTTTTTCCATTACAGCCACACTTCGCGTATTACCGCCGCCATCAATGAGCCCCCAGCGAATTTTGCTATATACCCCACGAGGCGTAAACGGACAAGTCAAATTTTCTATATCACCATCTCCTGAACAATCATTAAGCGTATATTCTCCGAGAGAATTATTGGTTTTTTTTGGCTTCAGAGTCGCGATTGTCGTGTTTTCAAAATCAAGCATCGCCTCAGCAAATTCTTTTTCATATTTGTCAGCATTTTGAAAAACAATATCAAACCCGACCGCTTTTGCGCCAGCCGCCTTGAGGAATTTCATGAGTCGCGCATATTCGTCCTTTCCGATCGTCAGCATCGAATATTCACTCTGAGAATTGAGATTATTGAGCGTCGCCTCGTCAATTTCCACAACCACGATATTATCAGATGGAGCGAGTTTTGGTTTATAAATAAAATCCTGAATTTCCGCGCCGGCTGTTGTACGATATGTGAAAAAATAATTGATCGGCGCGATAAAATCTCGCCCCAAAAAAGCATACGTCCCAAAAAGAATCGTCAGCGAAATGGCGATAATAAAAAAAATGTGCTTGATGTTTGCAAAAATTTTCATATTATGAGTATATCATATTTTTTTCGTCTATGCAAAAAACAATGATTTTTTCTTCTCTTGGGAAATTTGCTCTTCGTGGAGCGATTTTTGGACTTTCTGCGCTCGCAGTTTTTGTGGCAGGAATTTTTACTATTAGCTATGTAGCAGCACAAAATCCGAGTGGAACTTTTGGTCAGATTTTGAATAAAATTTTGGCATCGGGGGACTGGCAGAATTCTGACGGAACCGTAAAAAATGCTTCTCAGCTTGGTGGTTTGGATGCAAGCAAATATCAGAAAATTTCTGGCGCCAATCAACAATGTCCGGCCAATAAATGTGTGAAGGGCTTTGATAATTCTGGAAATTTACTCTGCGAATAACTTATTGCTAATTTTTGCAATAATAAAATAACTTCCAAAAAACCTTTATTTTAAAGGAAATATTATTGCAAATATTTGCATTAACTTTCTTGTAATGAAAAATCCTCATTTTTGAGGATTTTATTCTGCGAAATTTTCAAGTCCAGGAGGCGGATTGAGTCTCAGTGCAGGATTATATTCGACGATAATTTTATTTGGATTATTTTCTTGCCCAACAGCTTTTTGCGAAGTTGGGTCGTCCCATTTAAAATCTTTTCGAATATTTGAAAAACATTCTGTTTGCCCACTACAAAGATTTTCTGTCATGATAGAACCCTTGATGTAGAGTTGATTTTTCTTGTTGGTATCGCCCAGAATCGATTTTTCTGCAATCAGGGAAGTGTTCAGATTCGTGACATTTCCTTTGATGATAATATTTCCGCCGACGCCATTTTTTTCAAGTGCGATAATCGCGATCGGATCAGAAGTGTTATTGATATTTTGATCAATTGTGATATCACCACCAATCGCTATATAGGTGCGTTTCTGGGGTGAAAGATGGCTGGAAAGTTCCACATTTCTTTCAAAAACTTCATAATTTTTGTTTGAAAAATCAGAAATATTTCGCCCAAGGTATGCGATATTTTTGCGAATGAGATTCAGAAGATCATTACGTCCTGTGCGGAAATTGATCGTATTTTCGCTCGAATTTTCTGTTGTAGAATTATGAATTCCGCCCGTAATTTCGAGATCTTTTGGATTGATTTTTTCGATTGAAAAATTTTTCGAAAACGCTTCATAAATCACTTTTTCTCATGAAATTGTATATCCGACCGCAAGGCTGAGTGTTGATTCTGTTTTTTGACTTGTAATCGCTGGCTTGAAAATAATTTTTTTGCCTGCCGCGAAATTATACCCAAAAATTGCAAAATTGTCGCTGATATTTCCGTTACAAAAGACATTTCCGCCATTGAGTGCGCCTAACAAACTTTTGTGACACGACATTCCATTTGAGTTGATTTGAAGGCTTGAAATCTGTGGATTGGTCGTGATTTTTCCAATAATTTGCGCTGATGATATGGTGTGTGTGCCAATTTTTTGTGTATTGACCTGCAATGGAATATTCATCGTGCTGTACACTTTTGGCGGTAGTTGTGCCTCGATTTCATACGGTTTTTCGACAGCAAATGGGCTTTGTGAAATTTTTGAAAAAATATCTTCGTCGTTGTACGAAAGTTTTGTGAGTACGAAAGAATTTTCGTTATTTGTCGGTGCAATTGGCTTAAAGGTGAATTTGTAAACATTACTCAAGCTCATCACTCCGCTCAATTTTTCTCCCGAATTATTCCAAAAAATTGCGGGCTGAACTTCCTTGATTCCGTTTTGGCTTGTAAAATTCACCTGTCGCGCGTCAACCTGCATCGTTTTGAGAGTATTTTTAAATTCGGCTTTGAGATTTTTTCCAGAAATAGCATTTCCATATTGGTCGCGAAGCAAAAACTCCGCGATTACCGCATTTCCTGGGAAAATTTTTTCTGGCGAATAGGTGAGCTGACTTCATTTTCGAGTATTTCCGTCCACGCAATGATTGGTTTGACAATATTTTTTCGCAAAGAATTCAATATTGAGTACATCTTTTGCGATTTCTCCAGGATTGACAGTGATATTTTCGGCTTTTATCGTTTTTTCTGTCGTGTTATTTGAATTTTTTACGAGCAAATGAAAATTATATTTTCCCGCAAGCGAAAGATCAATTTTTGAGAATTTTTGATTCTTGGCGACAATCGTTTGAATCGGAACATTTTTAAAAATTACTTGCAATTCGTAGAGTTTCTGCGCTTCCGGATTTTCAATTTTAAGCTCAGCTTCGTGATTGGCAACGAGATTTTCAAGTCCAGCCAAATGCGTTGAAGAATTTTTCACAACAATATTTTCCAAACCCATTTTTCCCATTCCAGAAGTGATTTCTCAGCGAACTTGACGAGAATTTTTATTGATTACCATCGTGATTTTCACATTTCCAATGAGTGCATTTGTCGCAGGAAAATTCACAAAATGACATTCGCCATTTGTTTGGCAAGTTTTACTTCATTTTCCTGTAAAAGTGACAAAACCGACACCTTTCATATAAAAACTTCCCGAAATTTCTCATTGTCTCAGGTTGATTGAAATATTTTTGAGATTATGTTTTTGTAGAATGCTCGCAGGAATTGAAAAATTCAGGTTTGCGTTGTCGCCCACAAGTTCCAAAATTTCATCCACATTTTGTGCATGGGCGTTCGGCATTGCAAAAAATCCTACCACGAGAATTTGAACCAAAAACGCGATGAGAAAACGAAAAATTTTCATATTAAGGAAGAGAAATTTTTTGACAAATAACAATATTTTCTTGGTTTTTGAGATTTTTACAAAGTTCGGTATTTTTGGTTTTTTGCACTTTTGAAAGCACGATAATATCATTACAACGATTTTTGATATTTTCCGATGAAATCGTTTGGCACATTTCAAGATTTTCCTGTTCGGTGGCGAGGTTGAAAGTCGCATTATCGCGTTGAATCACGGTTCGCGTGAAACATTGCATTTTTTTCTCAGCGTCAGAAATTCGTTCACAAAGCCGCGGAAGATTTTCTTTTTCGGCAAGAATTTCTGTGATTTCGTCCTGACATTTTTGTACCAATTTTTGTTCTGGCAAATATCCACAATTTGCCGTATTTTGGGATTTTATAGCTTCCAAATATTGTTGTTCGTATGTATAATTTTTTATCAGGCTCTGACACTGCGTTAAAAAACTTTTTTCGAGTGTCGCGCAAGTCGCTGGGGAAGCGGAATTATTCGCGATAATTTCCCCAAAAATTATTCCATCAATATTTTCGCGGCACCGCTCAGAAATCGTTTCATCAGAAATAATTTTACAAAGATTTTTGTTTTTTGTTTCCTTCGCAGTTTTTTCGTACATCAGATTTTTGCATTCAATCGCGCGATTCTCGTCAGAAATCTCGCTACAATCACTATTTTCCGTATTTTCCAAAATTTTTGCAATACGCACATAATCATTACATTCCGATTTTTTCGCCTCATTTTTGATGGCGTCACAACTCTGCGCATCGCGATAATAGAGCGCCTGATTATATTTTTCGGCGTCATTTTCGCTCGAATTTTTGTGCGCTGTAAAATTATTTTTGATTTTTGATTCAATTGTTTGCAAAAAATTTTGATCAGTATTTTCCTGAGAAAAACTTTTGTAAAGCCAAAAACCACCAAAAATAATGGCAAAAATGGCAATGGCACTGATGAGAATTTTCGCAGTTTTCATAATTTAATAATTTTATTGTACAGAAAATCAGATTTTTTGGCAACAAATCGGTATTATTTTTGATTTTTTCGATTGACATTTCCTCAAAATATTTCACAAAAAAATAAAACCCAACTCGGATTTTATTTTTCATTCAAAATTGCTTGCAAAAAATCTCGTGAATTTTGGAAATTTTTGATATCAATTCGGATTTTTTCAGGAGAAACGACAATCATATTTTTTGTTTTATCAAAGGCATCGAGGAAATTTTTGAGCTCATAAATAGTATGTCATTTTTTAAAATCCAGAACATAAAAATTTCCATTTTTTGAGATTTTTTCAATACCAAAACTTCAAAAAATAATTCGCGCTTTCAAAAGTAAAAATAAATTCTCAATGTGCTCGTTGTGATCATCTTGCAAAAATTCGTGTTCTAATGTTTCCAATTCCTCAATATTGTCGATATTTTCTACTTCGCGAAAAAAATTGAGTTTGTCAAGTTCTGAAATAAAAAATTCGTCAGGAATTATATACGACAAATCAAGTTCAATTTTGGTGAAAATTTTGGTTTGTTTTTCATGTTTGAGTTCAGCGATTTTTTCCTCCAACATTCTGAAATACAAGGGAAGTCCGACGTCTTTAGATTTTCCAGATTGTTTGATCCCGAGAATATCGCCCGCTCCGCGAATTTCCATATCGCGCATCGCGATTTCAAAACCAGCGCCCAGATGATTGTTGTTGGCAATAGTGATGAGACGATTTTTTTCATCAGGATTCAAAGAAATTTTTCGATACGCAAGATAACAATATCCCTGATCGCCGCGACGACCCACACGTCCGCGCAACTGATGGAGGCTTGCCAATCAGAATTCTTCAGGATCAATAATGATAATTGTATTGGCTGAGAGAAAATTTACACCATTTTCAATGATGGTTGTCGTTAAGAGAATATTGTATTTTTTTTCTTTAAAATCGTGGATTCTGTCCTCAATTTCATCGCCGCGCATTCGTCCATGCGTGACAATTATTTTGGCTTTATTTTTACTTTCCGAAAGCATGCCTTCGAGTTCTTGCTTGAGACTTTCGATTCATTTGATGCGATTGTGAACGATAATTACTTGTCCGCCGCGTGCCAATTCGCGCTCAATTCCGGCTTGAATAATATTTTCATTCCAATTCGTGATAATCGTCTCGATTGGTTTTTTCTTTTTTGGTGGTGTCGTCAGAAGCGAAATTTTTCGAAGCCCAGAAAGCGCGAGATTCAGTGAACGGGGGATTGGCGTGGCAGAGAGCGACAAAATATCAATTCCAGCGCGGATTTTTTTAATTTTTTCTTTGTGCATCACGCCGAATTTGTGTTCTTCATCGATGATAAGAAGTCCTAATTTTTTCCATTTTACATCCTCACTCAGTAGTCGATGCGTCCCAATCACAATATTGATTTCGCCCGTTTTCATTTTTTCTAAAATCTTCTGCGCTTCTTTTGGGGAAGTCATTCTTGAAAGAAGTGCGATTTTAACGCCAAATTTCCCCATTCGTTCGACAAAACTTTCATAATGTTCCATTGCGAGCACGACCAGTGGGCTAATAACCGCAACTTGTGCGCCAGATAAAAATGCCTTATATGCCGCATTCATCGCAATTTCTGTTTTACCAAAGCCCACATCACCAGAAAGGAGTCGATCCATCGGAGTTTCTGCTTCCATATCAGCAAAAACTTCAAAAATTCCTCGTAGCTGATCGTCCGTATATTCGTATGGAAAATCTCCCCGAAATCGCTCTTCTTCTGCTTCAAATCGCCCAAAAGCTCGTCATTGCACCATTTGGCGACGAGCGTTCGTTTCCAAAATACTTTCAGCAATTTTTTGTAATTCTTCGTCGGTTTTTGTGAGCGTTTTTTCCCATTCTTTTGAGCTTAATCGAGTAAGTGTCACATTGGCGTCACCCATATATTTGGAAATTCGAAAAATTTCGGTAATCGGCACAAACAATTTATCATTTTCCGCATAATGAAGCTCCAGATATTCGCGCTCCAATTCTCACATTTGTTTTTTGACAATCGCGTGAAATTTGGCAATTCCATGATCTCTGTGCACCACAAAATCACCAGGAGAAAGGGAAATGAGTAAATCAAGATTTTTTGCAACCGAGTCAGACTTTCGACTTTTTACAAAAATTTTTCACAAAATATCGTCCGCAATCAGTAATTTTGGGATATTTTTAAAAATTTTATTATCATTTTTGAGTTCAAAACTCTCAATTTTTCGAGAATTGGAATGAATGATTGTAATATTTTTTAGTGAATTATTTTCCAGAAAATTTTCCAGTGTTTTTGGGTTTCTTGTATAAAAAATTGGCGTATTTTTATTATTGCTAATTATTGCAATAAGTTCGTGAATACTTTTTATTTCAGGAAAATCAATTCATATTTTTTCATTTTCTGGGCTGTTAATTTCAGAAAAATGTGCTATTGCAAATTTTTTTAATAGTGAAACTTCTTGCAAAAAATCGCATCAAATCAAATAAAAGTCAATATTTGGTAAAATTTCAGGAAGAGAATTAATGATTTCTGTGTTAAGCGGAGCAGTGTCATGTATTTTTTCATCACCAAATTTTGGTGTATTTTTTTTGGGAAAAATAATTTCATTCAGAAATTTTCTCTCTTTTGTCATGCAATTTTGCATCAAAATAGCATCAATCTCTGTATCGAACCATTCGATTTGGTGCACAATATTCACATCGTTTCCCACCACAGAGAGGATACTTCCAGTTTTTTGGTAGGTGAAAGTGTCGCCCAAAGACGGATCATATTCGAATCCATTTTCTAGTAATTGTTCGATTATTTCATCGATTTTTCGTGTACTTCATCGCTCAATTTTGAGGTTTTCCTTATTTTTAAAATGATACAAATTTTTTTCTGTGCGAAAAATATCAATATGCGCCAAAAAAATCTCATGCTCGCTTTGAGGAATTGTGAAAAAATCTCCAACTGAATGAAGTTCGATGATTTTTTTCTGCAAAATCATTTCTCCAAACTCACTTATGGCTCAAAAATCAGCTTCTGAGTCTGTAAGAATACATTTTTTATTCAATCAAGCAAAAAGACTCTTCAATAAAAAGAGTCTTGAAGTTGGATTTCCTGTTTGTGAATAGGATTTCATACTAAATTTTCATAATATCTTTTTCTTTATCCACAAAAAGCGATTCAACCTCTTTGATAGCTTTATCAATGGCTTTCTGAAGGTTATTTTCGTGCATTTTTGCCTCATCTTCGCTGATAGTTTTTTCAGATTTGGCACTATCAATTTTTTTCTTGTAATCCCCGCGAACGTTACGAATACTTACTTTGGCGTCTTCGGTTTGACGAGAGGCAATCTTTACAGTATCGCGGCGGCGTTCTTCTGTCATTGGTGGGAATTTGATCATCAAAGTTTCACCATTATTGGTAGGGTTGAGACCGAGCTTCGCATCGCTAATTCCTTTTTCAATGTCGTGAAGCAAGCTCTTGTCCCAAGGTTGAATACTGAGGGTCTGAGCATCAAGATTTGTCACACTCGCGATATTTTTTAGAGGCTGACTTGATCCATATGCCACTACAAATACACTTTCAATCACAGTTGGGTTGGCTCGACCAAGCTGAAGTTTGGAAAATTCGCCTTGTAGATGAGAAATGGCTTTATTAAGGTCTTCTTGAAGATTTTCAAGCATAAGAGAAAATTAATTATAACATAAATGTGCAAATATTGTACTCAAAATATCGTTTTCTACAAGATTTTTTTTGACAAATCATAAACTTTTCCTATTATGGCGTTGTAAAGTTTATTTTTCTTATTTTATCTTTTATGATGCGTCGAGCGATTTCACTCTTGGCAGTCACAACTGTATCTCTCAATTCTTTTGCGGTTTTTGCTCAAGAATCTACAACTTCTACAGAAACAAACAATATTGTAGAAACAACTACAACAACAGATACATCTCTTAATAGTGCTACAACAACTTCTACAGGCAATGTAGCCACTACTACAACTACCACTGATGTAGCTACAACAGCAGAAAATACAACTTTGAATGCAGCACCAAACTCAAATGCGGTTACTGCAACAAGCATCAATGCTGGTGAATACACAGAAGTGGCTTGTTCTTCAGATCCTATTTTTGGACAGAATTCTTGTGGTCAGTGTTTTGTGGGGCGCGGCGTAAAAGTAGGTGAAAGACTTACTGGTCTTGCTGATAACTGGAAAAATACAACATCAAACTATTTGATTGCTGTTCGTGATGAACAGAAGACTCCAAATATGGTTTCTTATGATTCAGTTTGGACACCATCTTCTGCTGATGAATCTAAAATGTGGAAAAATTCTTCTGCAATTACTTGGATTCCAGGTACTTCTGGAAAAGATGAGTTCCAGCTTCTTCCTGATCAGAAAGTAACATTTATGGAAACTGATCTTGGTGCAGGATTCACACTTACAAGTTCTCAGAAAAAACATAGTGAAACAGTAGGTCTTCTTCGATTTCCAGTAGTGTACTACACAATGGATATGACAACTGTGACTCGTTCTGCAACAGCAGAAACTCACTATGAATGTGTGAAATATACGCTTGACAATCCAACTACTCCAACAACTCCTCCAGTAGTTCCAAAAACAGAAGTAGAAACTGGTCCAACTGAAACATTGATTTTGATTATCGCAGCGTTCTTTATCGCGTTTGGTTTGATGATTTCTCTTCGTAAACGAAGCTAATAGAATCCCGAAAGGGATTTTATTTTTGAAAAAATTCTTGAAGAAAAAGAAAATTTTTCTATAATTCTCAAAAATTTTTATATGAAATCATTACCACCAAAGTTTCTTAAACGACTTCAACAAATCTACCCAAATAATTTTTGAGATATTCTTGAAGCTTTTTCTATCAACCGAAAAGGCTCTTTTCGTATCAATTTTTTAAAAACCAATGGTGATGATGTTTTTTTTGAATTTCGTGAAAAAAATATTGCCATTCAAAAATTCGAGCCACTGGATGGGGTCTTTATTTTTGATCGTGATCAGGAATTTGCCATCAAAGGTTCTCGTGCTTTTTATGAAGGAAAAGTTTATCTTCAATCCATTGCTTCGATGTTGCCAGTTTTGATTCTCAATCCTCAGAGGTGAGAAAAAATTTTGGATGTTTGTGCGGCTCCCGGAAGCAAGACAACACAAATCGCGATGCTTCAAGAGAATCAGTGACAAATCGTAGCGCTTGAACAAAATCAGATTCGATTTGATAAGCTTAATTATAATATTCGTTTGCAGGGGGCTACGAATATTCAAACGCACAAAATTGATGCTCGAAAATTTGATTCCGAGAGTCTTTTTGATAAGATTTTATTGGATGCACCATGTAGTGCTGAGGGGCGTGTTTCTCTTAATAATGAAAAAAGTTTTGGTTTTTGGTCGGAGGAAAATATTGTCAAGAAGACTCAACTCCAAACTGAGTTACTTCAAAAATTTTGGGGAAATCTTCGAAGTGGTGGTGAGCTGGTGTATTCGACTTGTACGCTTGCACCTGAAGAAAATGAAATGATTATTGTAAATTTTTTAGAAAAAAATGTCGATGCACAAATTTTGCCAATTTCTTTGTCTTGTAAAAATGAAGCATGGTGGAAAAGTAATATTGCAAATTTTAGCAATAATGATTTTTCTTTGCTCAATGCATTTGGAATAAGAATTCTCCCATCAGAATATACGGAATGATTTTTTATTGTAAGGCTCAAAAAAATCTAAAATTATTTTATTGCAAATTTTAGCAATAAAATTAACTATTAAAAATTATTGCAAATTTTTGTATTATTACGAAATTTTTGAAAAATAAAAAGCAAGAAAGGAATTTTATTTTTGTCTTGCTTTTTTCGTATTTTTTCGTATTCTTAAAAAAATTTAATTGTAAAAAATGCTTCCTAGAATTACTATTGTGGGTCGTCCAAATGTTGGAAAATCCAGTCTTTTTAATGCGATGACAGGCCATAAAATTGCGATTGTATCCGATATTGAAAATACAACGCGAGATATTATTGAGTACCATATTGATGATCATGAGAACAAAATTTCCTATATTCTAGCGGATAGTGGAGGTATTGTTGAGGCTGATAATGAGACACTTTTGGCTGATGTACGCGCTCGTACAGATGATGCTATCAATGCGTCAGATTTAATTTTACTTGTTGTTGAATATAATCGCCTGACAGAATGGGACGATCATATTATTCGTCGTTTGCGTAAATCAAAAAAACCGGTTATTATTTTGGCGAATAAAGCTGACAATACTAAGCGCGCCCTGGAGGCGTACGAACACCTTTCTATTGGTCTCGGCGAAGTGGTACCGATGAGTGCTGTTCAAAATCGTGGTTTTGGTGAGCTAAAACTTGCCATTGCCGATATTTTGAAAAAACAAGGATTTGGTCTTGAAATTGATGCGACTTATGACGAGAGTCTTTTGAAAATTGCTCTTATTGGTCGTCCAAATGTAGGAAAATCTTCGCTTGTGAATGCTATGGCAGGGGAAACTCGTGCTGTGGTGAAGGATATGCCTGGAACGACTCGCGATTCAATTGATACAATTATTGAGCATGATGGTAAAAAAATTTGTCTCATTGATACGGCGGGAATTCGTCGTGCTGGAAAAATTGGAACACGAAATATCGAGCAATGGTCAGTTTTGCGATCGGAACGCGCTATTGATCGTGCTGATGTAGTGGCAGTGGTGATTGATGCTTTTGATGGAATATCTCATCAAGATGAGCATCTTGTAGGTGTTGCTATGAAGGCAAAAAAGGGGATTATTCTCATTATGAATAAATGGGATAAAGTCCTTCATAAACCCGGCATTAATCCTGGAAATATTGTGGATCGATATATGCAATATATGGCGAAAAAATTTGACTTTTTGTCGTATGCGCCAGTAGTTTTCTCTTCTGCGATCGAAGGTCGCCGTATTGATCTTATTTTGGAGCACGCCGAAAATATCAAAAAAGAGCGTGCTAAGCGTATCAAAACAGGCGTTTTCAATCAATTTTTGTCGCAAATTACCTACGAACACGCGCCTACTGGAAGCCGAAAATCTCACAAACCAAAAATTTATTATGGTTCTCAGGTGGACATTAATCCACCAAAATTTCTGATTTCTGTCAATAATGCGGATCATTTTCATTTTTCGTATATTCGTTACATTGAAAATAAAATTCGTGAATTTTTTGGGTTTGAAGGAACGCCTATCGAAATTGAACTCAAATCGCGAAAATCTATGTTCAAATCAAAAGACAAAGGTGGCTCGTACGAGGATTATTTTGAAAAACATAAACGACCAAATGAGGCGATTCCTGAGCGTTTTGATACTGATGAATACGCCGAATATGATGAAGAATAATTTTTAAAATTTCCTTATGAAAATTGTTGGACTCTTTTTTACGATTGTTGCGTATTTGCTCGCGGCAATTGGAATTATTGGACTTTTTTACCTTGATTGGATTTCTGGAATTTTTCTCATCGTTGCCGCATTTTTGATGGCAGCGATGTTTGCCGTTTTGCTCCGAATAATTTTTAAATCTATTCGTGAAAAAAAATATTGGACTACCATTCGTCAGATCGTGGTGACGATTTGTGCGATTTTTGGATTTTTTGTGACTTTTACGATTGGTTTTGTTGTCTACAATAACTATATTTCGCCAGCTAAACTTGCAAATGTAACGCTGCAAAATGATCAATGACAAAAAGTAGTTTTTGTAAAAATGTCGCATATTGCAACAGAAAAATTTTTCGAGCAAAAGAAAAATTCTTTGCAAAATCTTAACAACGAAAATTATACTTTTCTGGCAGAGGGTGTTGGAACAGGAACAACCGACTCAGAAACGCGTATCAACGAGATTATGGGATTTGATTTTACGAATCTCGGGTACGCTCAGATTGCTGAAATTTTTGGCTTCACTGAACAGAAAAATACACTTTACGACTGAATTTCTTCTGAAAAAATTAAAAATGTAGATTTGACTCTTGATGAGATTTTTTCGCTTGTTTGAGAAAAAAATCCTCAACAAGAAGCGATGACGGAGTCACAAAATTTGGAAGAATCTTTGCAACTGATTGCTTCACTTAGTGATCATCAGCGCAATATTATGCGTGAGATTCTCACAAGCTTGCTGAATATGATGATTAAAATGACGGATTATCAGGTTGCGCAAATTGAAAAAAATCGTGATACTTCGCCGATTTTTCATTTTTTGTATGTAATTCTCAATGAACGCAATAAGCCTGTTGTAGACTACATTGCATCGCATCCAGACGAAAATATTGCCGTTGTATATGGCGCGCTTCATTTTCCTGGAATTTTGCAGTGATTGCAACAAAAAGATTCTTCTTGGAAAGTTGTATCGGTAGAGCCATTTCTGCCGTATAGTCAAGACTAATTTTTTTGCTTTTTCCGAAAAATTTATATAATTCTTTCACTTTTTTAAAGATATTTCAATGACACAAAATAATAAAAAAAATTCTCGAAAAGATAATCAAAATTTGAATTTACCACCCGGAACAAAAGTGATTGCCATTACGGGTCGCAAAATTCTCATTTTTTTCCTCATAATTATCCTTGGTATTGCGGTTTATCAGTCGCTTGGTAAAAATTTTGGTGCCAATATTGTTGAAAAAACAAACACTGATGTTGGCCTCAATCAGATTGCCACCAATTATTCTCAAAAAACATACGAAGAAGTGGTGGTGAAAGGGCAGCAACTTCGTGCGAAAAGACCACTTCAGAATGCTGAAGAAAATGGGAAAATGACACAAGTTCGTGAAATTGATGCCATAACACTTCCTGCGACACTCAATATCGCGGATATCGGATTTTTGAAAGAAGATAATGGTACCAAAATTACTATTGAGGAAGCAAAATGGTATGAAATGCTTGCTGATGCGGTTCCTGGATTTCTTGGAACGCTCATCTTATTCTTCATTTTTATCTTCTTTTTGACTCGAATGATGGGCGGCAGCGGAGGCCCAATGGGCGGTGCGATGGGCTTCATTCGATCTCGTGCTCGTATGTATGACCCAGACGATAAAGATAAAGTGACTTTTGCTGATGTGGCAGGTTCTGAAGAAGAAAAATCTGACTTGGAAGAAGTGGTAGATTTTTTGAAAAATCCTGAAAAATATAAAAAATTGGGTGCCAAAATTCCTCGTGGAATCCTTTTGCAAGGTCCTCCAGGAACTGGTAAAACGCTTTTGGCGCGTGCGGTAGCTGGTGAGTCCAATGTTCCATTTTTCTCAATTTCTGGTTCAGAATTTGTAGAAATGTTCGTTGGTGTTGGTGCGTCTCGTGTTCGTGATCTCTTTGCTGAGGCACGTGAAAAATCTCCATCAATTATTTTTATTGATGAAATTGACGCCATCGGAAAAAAGCGTTCGCCTGGAATTGGTGGTGGACATGACGAACGCGAACAGACACTCAATCAGATTCTGACTGAAATGGACGGATTTGACAATGACACTAATGTGATTGTGATGGCGGCAACCAACCGTGCAGATGTCCTTGATAAAGCGCTTCTTCGTCCAGGCCGATTTGATCGCAAGGTGACAATCAATTTGCCAACACTTGAAGATCGTAAAAAAATTCTTGTAGTTCATCAGAAAAATAAGCCATTCGCCAAGGATGTGAATTGGGATGCTATCGCCAATATTACCATCGGATTTTCTGGTGCAGAACTTGGAAATCTCCTCAATGAAGCGGCGATTTTGGCTGGAAAATTGAACCAAAAAGAAATTACTCAAGATTTGGTTCAAAAATCGATTGAAAAAGTCATTATGGGAAACGAGAAAAAATCTCTCAAAATGACGGAACATGAAAAATATTTGACAGCGGTACACGAAGTTGGGCATGCCATTGTTGGAAAGATGCTTGCACATACGGATCCTGTTCACAAAATTTCTATTTTGCCGCGTGGTGGTGCTGGTGGGGTAACCTGGTTCTTGCCAGAAAAAGATCGCACATACACTTCAAAGGCGAAATATCTTGATGAACTTGCTTGTTTGTACGGTGGTCGTGTTGCGGAAGAGATATTTTTCGGAACAGACTATATTACTACTGGTGCATCCAATGATATTGAACGTGCGACAGATATTGCTCGTGCAATGATTATGCGATTCGGTTTTGATAAAGAATTAGGTGCGGAGAATTATGCTCCTGATGCAGTGGAAGGGAATTATCTTGGCGCTCAGTCACAAGAAAAAGCAATTTCCCAAGAAACTCGCAAATTGATTGATGATAAAGTGCGAAAAATTCTTCATGATGCTTATGTAACCGCGACGCAGATTATTTCTAAAAACAAAGATTTGCACGAAAAAATTGCCAAAGATTTGTTTGAAAAAGAAGAAATGCTCAAGGAAGAGTTTGATGAATATTTCACAGATGTCCCAAATGTTCCTGAAAAAATCATTAAATAAAAAATCTCCCATTTTGGAGGTTTTTTATTGTTCATAGAATTTTTCTAAAAATTTTTTTGCACTTGATTTGCTAAATTCTGCAAAATGATGTTTTCCAGTTTGAATTTGAGTGTTTACCGCGATGAATGGCTCATCTTTTTTGGAAAACCATTTTTTGTGAACTGGCCTCACAGAAACTTCCAATTGAAAATGTTCTCTGAAAAAATTTTTGACATATTCACGCGTATTTCAGCTTTCTGACGGGCTGAGAATAAAAGGTTCAAAATTTTCGCTATTTTGTGAAAAATATTTTGCATGATTCTCATGAAGAATAACAACAATTTTTGCATCAGGAACGGGAAAATTTTCTTTTGCTTTTTGTATCGTAAGCTCTTGTGTACCGCGAGTTTCAAAACGCTTTCCTGATTTTATTGGATAATTTTCCCAATATTTTTCATCAACTGGTCGACTATCAACGAGCCTTGAAAAATCCATCAATCCGTTATTGATCGCACGAATCGTATTTTTTTGACTTGATGGCGCCAATTTTTTTATAAAATTTTCAAAACTTGTATTGATGTTGTTTTTTTGTTCTATTGTTATTTTTTCTTGACGATTCCCAAGAAAATATCCTGCAAAAAATTTTTCTAGATTCGTGTCCCACGCGAGAAAGGGTTTTCCGTATCAGAAAGCTAAAATCGCAGAGCTGGTATATTCTCCAATTCCAGGGAGTTTTTTGAGTTCTGCCTTGTCTTCTGGAAATATTTCTTTGAATTTTTGTGCGACGATTTGTGCTGTTTTAAGAATATTTCGAGCTCGCGAATAGTATCACATTCCTTGATAATATGAAAAAAATTCATCATATGTTGCCGCCGCCAGCGTTTGAATGTTGGGGAATTTTTTCAAAATTTTTTGAAAAAAGGGAATTACGCGCTCAGCCTGTGTTTGTTGCAATAAAATTTCGGAAATCCAAATCTGATAGACAAGGGGTTTTTCGGCTTGATTATAGTTTCGCCAAGGTAAATCATGGCGACCATTTTTTTCATACCAATCAATCATGTCTTGCCACGGAAATGCTTCAAATAAATTATTCATATTCTTGATAATACAAAAATTTTATGAAATCACAAACTTTTTTCAAAAATCAAAAAAATATTGAAAAAAACACAAAAAATATTAAAATATGAGTATTATTTTCCAATTATTGAGTACATTTGTTATACTAATGTGAGTATTTTTATGAAAAATTTTTCCCAAATATTTTTACTTATTTTTTTAAGTATTTTGTCAGTTGGTCTTGGGGTTTTGGCTTATAAACTTGCTTCTGATACGCTTTGATTTGCTTTTGAATGAGAACAACATCAGCGTTGACAAGAGTTGACTATAGCCGTTGACCTCCCAGGAACTCTCTCGAGAATTATTCCGCCAGGAACTCTTTTGGATGAAGATGCAATTCGTAAATCGCTTTTAAAAAATGGCAGACCACTTGATCTTGAACAAGAAAATTTTGATATGTTTTTTACAGAAAGCTTTGTAAAAATTATGCCCAAAGATACGCAAGAGGGTGATATTTTTACACTTTCGGCAGAGTTGTATAATGAACAAAAAAAGACAGCATATCGACTTCCGTCTGACATTTCGGTAACTATTTCGAAAAATCCACAGAAAATAAATATAACTGAAGCGACAGACTTTCCAAAAGACGAAAAATTTTCTGTACAATTTCCAAAAGATTTATATCCAAATTTTTCACCTGAAAATATACTTTGGTATGCATATTATCCAGCAAAATGAGAGACATGTTCTGAAGAAGGCGGGTTGTGGAATGCTAGAAAGTATTCGAAAACTACAGCCATCAAGATGGAGAAAATCGTAGGGAGTGAGACAAGTGCTGATATTTTTACGATAGAATTTAATGCCAATGCACCTCGCCAGTGCTTGCTTGCTGGATTTGCTGGTGATATTCAACTCGTTGTGGATCGATCATTGCCCAAGTTTACACTTGAAGGGAGCGTTGTAAAAATGCTTACACCTCAGGATAATCTCAAAACGCAAGTACAATTTTCGTCAGAATCTGTTATTTTCCCAGAAAAATCACTGAATAATACTGATGTAAGAAAGGAAATATTTCAAAAGATGACGATTTCCCCATCCATTGATTTTCATGAAGAAGATGTGATTTTGTTGGAAAATTCGATTTCTGTGATTGGGGATTTTCAAGAGGGGACAAAATATACGATACACTTGACAGATGTTGAGGATATTTATGGCCGTCACGCTTCTACGAATTTTTCTTTCACGCCTTCTGCGGAACCATTTCTTGACTTTCAACTCACGAATCATCAATCGGATTTTTATTCATCGGATGAAATTTCTGGGAAAATTTTTGCAATTTCTACTCCCAAGAATGATTATGAACTCAAGATTTGTCGCCTGGATGTGGAGGCATTTTCGCAGATTTCACAAATTTACACTGATAAGGATGATAAAAATATTGCACAAGCATATAATCTGATGAATTCTGAACACGCGAGTAATTGTCAAAAGGCGACTATTCCACTTTCTGAAGACGCGATGAGTACGGAATTTACTTTTTCTGATATTTTTGATAAAAATTTGTTAAATCCTGGCTTGTATGTGTTGGCTTTTCGTAATCAGGATGAAATTTCCAAGTTTTCAAAAGTAGCCTTTCCAAAGCCTTTTACGATTTCCCAAAATCAAATTATTGGACAAATTTTAACCAATGGATTGGCTGAAATTCGTATTTTGGATAGTAAAAATTTACAAAATATCACAAAGCAAGAAATTGAAATTTTTGCGAAAAATACGATTGAGAATAGTAAAAAAAAATATGCTACTGGTAGTATTATTTGAAAAACTAATGAACAAGGAACTTTGAGTTTTGATGCTACAAAATTAGGAAATCAAGAAATTTTTTTGGTAGCTCGATGAGAAGGAAGGTTTGGCTATTTTGAGGGAAAAATCGGAGGAAATTTCTTGAAAACTTGATTGTATAATTCAAGACTTTTTACGAATGGCGATAATTTTTTCCCGAATACGAAATTGGATTTTTCAGCCATTATTTTTAAAAATCAGACATTTGATATTGCGGAATTTTTTCGCATTCAAATAAAGGATTTTGACGGAAATATCTTGAAAGAAACGATTCAGAAACCAAATGAATTTGGTGTAATATCGTGAGAATATCAATTTACAAATGATGCAAAAATCGGGGATTATTGGATAGAAATCATTTCTGAAAATGACAAAAATCCCATCGCCACGAAAAATATCACGCTTTCTGTGCCCGAAAAACAGATTTTTCAGATTTTTTCAGAATTGAAAATTTTAAATTTGGAAAATGATAGCCCAAGAAATTTGAAAGAGAAGACGAATACTGATAAAAATTCGCATTATACGCATAGTTATAGTGCTGATTTACAGGCGGAATTAATCGTTCGTGCTCGTAATGATATTGGAAATAATCTCAAAAATTTTCCGTTTGAATACACGATTTTTCATAAAAAAATTTCTCAGAGTAGTGACTCATTCGAGCGATTTTCTGAGGGGCAGGGGAAAATTGGAGATGATGGCGTTGGCCTTTTAACTGTGCCAGTCAATTTTCAAAGCACATACGCCGATGAAGAATATTTTGCAGAAATTTGTATTCAAGATCCGAAAACTGGAAAAATTATTTCTGAAAAATCTACGCCAATTGTAGTGAAAATTCCTGAAAATTTAAAAACTTTTGATGATACTATTACTCCAAATTTTTCGCTTGAAAATGAGGTTTTGAAAGAAAAAGAAAATATTACATTTCGCATTGATGCTGATATTTGGTCAGACTCAATGAAAAATAAATATCGTTATGAAATTTTGGATTCGACTCAAAATGTGGTGAAATCTGATATTATTGATGCACCTGAAATGGTTCTTGATACCTCTGAGTTGTCTGGTGGGATTTTTACTATTCGCATATTTCCGATAATTCCCGAGGATATTTTTCCACCAGCAAATACGATTGCAGAGAGAAAAATATTGATTCAGTCGCCTGATGAGATTGTTTCAAATAATTTAGAAATTTTTGCTAATTATCATGATAATAAAGCCGATGTTTTCGTGGTGACTTCAACGAGTTCTGGACAACTGATTTTTTCATTTGTACAGCATAATAAAATTATTTCTGAGGTGCTTCCAATTTCAAAAAATATAATTCACCAAGAATTTTTACTTGATGAAAATAACTCCAAAACTCTTAATCTTCTTGCGTTGGATGCGAATAAGAAATCGTATTTTGCACAAAAAATTCTACCACCCAAACCATCGATAATAAGCCCAAAAATAGAAATTTCGGGTATTGAAAATGTACTCACAGGTACGACTGCTTCTGCTGAAATTGCTGTTATAGATGCGGAAAATAAGCCAATGAATGCGAGTATAATGGTAGAAATTTTTGAGGGCGAACCATTTGTAGAAAATGATTCGACAAATATTTTCATAGAAAAAAATCCGATGAGTATCTCATTTTTTGGAAATATTTTTCAGAAAAATATGGAGACCATTCCTCTACAAAGCGCTGATATTTCACAGAACTTTAGGAAAAATATTGCATTTTTTCCATCGCTCGTGACAGATAAAAATGGAAAAATAAAAATCTATTTTTCTCTTCCTGAAAATAATAAAAAGCATACTCTCAGAGCTGTTGCTCATACAAAGGATGGAAAAATAATTCAAAATTCCAAATTATTTTCTGCACAAAGAAATTTTGATTTGCAGGTTCAGATTCCTGAAACAATTTTTGCTTGAGATCGTCCAGAAATTGTTCTACAAGCCAAAAATTTGACAAATACGATTCGATCCGCGGATGTGAAATTGGAATTTTTGCATCCCGAAAATCCACAAATATATACGGGCTCTATGATTTTAAACCTTGGAAAGTGGGAAAATTTTTCTATTTCTCCACGCTTTTCGCCTGATTGGAATGGGGAAATTCCATACAAAATATCACTTTCTCAGGAAAAAGACATTTTGCAAACGCTTACTGGAAGCCTACATATTGAGGAAATTCCGACAATGGGCTTGACTCGCGCAACCATCGGGGCATTTTCAGGATCAGAAGATGTGAAATTATTCGCAAGTTCGCTTTATGATAAAGGAAAATCGCAGATTCAGATTGTTGCTGGCTCGGATTTGTCGATTTTTTTGCCACGAATTGTTGCAGATTTAAAAAACTCATCAAAAACTGACTCTGTTCAGGTTTTGCAAGATTTGCTTGCACGCCAAGAAATCGCGAACACAGAGCGCTTTTCGTATTTAATTGACCATCAAGAGCTTACTCGTGATATTGAAGATTTTTTCAGTCAAAATTCTGCTTTACTCACGGCACAAAATTCTTCTGAAAAAAATCTTGAAATCATCGAATTGATCGCACACCTTTCTAAAAATCACGCCAAAATCTCATCCAAAAAACTGGATACAATCAAGCAATTTTTTGAGAAAAATTTTTCAGAGAAAATATCTGAAAAAAACCTTGCTGAACAACTCAAAATTTATTTGATTCAGGTTTTGCTTGATATAAAACGTGATGAAGATTTTTGGAATAATCTTGATGTGGATGCGATTCCGATTGAGAACGCGTTTATATATGCCGAAATTTTGCTTGCCAAGAATCAGAAAATTCCTGATAGCATTTTGCAAAAAATTCGCGATTTTATCAATATAAATGATGTGAATGCGCCTATTCCGGATTCTCCATTTGAGTGAGTACTGAAGGCGACGAGAATATTTTTGGAAGCTTGAAAAATCGATGACGCGATGCATCTGATGCGAATATATGTACTCAAAGCTTCCGAGAATACTTTATCAATTGCGCACAACTTGATGCTCGCAGAATTGGCGATTGCGCATGTCAAAAAAACTGATATTCCTGACACAAAAATCAAATTTTCTTCAGAAAAAATTACTGGAGAAAATATCATAACAAAAGCAAAAAATCGACTTTTGTGGGAAATTTCTCGCGCGAAAATCGATGATCAGATTACGCTTAAAACTGACTCGAAGGCTCCAATTTTTTACGAAATTCGTGAAAAAAATGTCTTGGAAGCGCCCGCGCTTTTTCCGGCGCAGGATTCTGAATATTTACAAATTTCTGAGAAAATTGAGAAAATTTTTGAAGAGGCTGGTTTGGATGAAAATGGCGAATATCGACTTCGTGAAGAGGTCTCTGATAATTATTTGGAGCAAAATATGCTTTACAAGGTCACAATTCAGGTGAGTGTGACTAATACAAATGACCACAAATGGAAAAATATTATCACCAAAATTTCTCCGCTTTCTGGTGCTGAAATTTTTGCGCCGACAGAGCGTCCGAAAGATTTTTTGTGAAAAATTTTTAAATGGGATTTTGCAAAAATAATTTCCCAAAAAAATGCGATTTTGGTTGAAAAAAACGGCTGACAAGGCGATACAAAATTTTCATATTCATACTATTTTCGACCAAAAATGCGCGGTAGCTATTTACTTCCTGCAAATTTTGTGTATTTTATAGAAGATAGAGAATTTTTTGCGAATAATTCTCATCATTATTTCCATGTTAAATAATTTTATTGTATGAAATGTCCAAAATGCCGAAACCTCGATACGCGCGTGATTGATTCGCGCACGACCGAGGATGGAAAGGCGATTCGTCGCCGCAGAGAATGTGAAAAATGTGGCGCGCGTTTTACAACTTTTGAACGCCTAGAATTCGTGTCGTTTATGGTTACAAAAGCGTCCGGGGAAATGGAACCATATAATCGAACGAAGGTGATGAATTCGATGCGAAAAGCCCTTACAAAGCGAGAATTTGACCCAGAAAAACTTGAAGATGCGATCAATGCACTCGAAAATGAGTGGGCGCAGAACAAGCAGGGGATTACTTCCAAGCGAATTGGGCGTGATATTTTGCGAAAACTTCGTGATTTTGACGAAGTGGCGTTTTTGCGTTATGCATCGATTTATCACAACCATGATGATGTGGAAGGGTTTATAAATTTTTTGCAGGATGAACTCAAATAACGCGTTTATTGAGATTATTCCGCTGGGAAATGTTCCGATAGAAGCTGGCTGCGTGACGCCGAAAATGTGTGAAATTATCGAAAATAATCACAAAAACTCCAAGAAAACGCTGATTTTTTATAATCGACGTGGCTCGGCAAGTGCTTGGATTTGTCAGGATTGTGGCTTTTTTGAAAAATGCCCCAATTGCGATATTGCTTTTTCGTATCACACTTTTCCACGAAAACGGCTGATTTGTCATCAGTGCAGTATGGTTGAGGAAATTTCGCTTGAATGCCCAAATTGTCACGGCGCGCATTTTTCAACGGTTGGTGTTGGAATCGAACAAGTGGCCGCGATTTTGGAAAAAAAAATGAACATTTCAGTCGGAATTATTAGCTCTGATCATATCAAAAAAAATTCTGAAATTCCCAATATTCTCGAAAAATCTGATGTGATTTTATCTACCAATCTTGGTTCATTGATTGTAGACGACCGCATTGGCGCGGTGGTTTTTGCGCTTTTTGAACTCAACTCTTCGATTCCAGCGTATGACATGGAAGAGGAATTGTACGCACAGATTGCGTATATCAAGAAACAACAACTTCCGCTCTATATTCAGACTTTTTCTCCAGAAAACCGTATTTTGCAAGCGATTGTTTTTGAAAATTTTCGTAATTTTTTGGAAATTCTCAAAGCAGAACGGAAAAATTTTTCCTATCCGCCGTATGTCGATTTTGTCACCATTCGTGTGCATCATACCAAAAAAGAAATGGTTCAAAATATGATTTCCGGCCTTGTGGAACGTATTCAGTCAGTTGATTTGTCGGAAACTTTTTTTGCATTTGACCGCGATATTTGGGAAAAGTCTCACGGCGAATGGATGCAAAAAATTATTCTCAAGGGGCGCAATGTTTCTGATATTTTAGAAAAATTGGCCCCAACCATTGTGAAAAGTCGCCACATTTCCGTTGAATGGCACTAAAAATCCCAAAAAGGGGATTTTTAAACATTGATTTCTTTTCGCCTCATAATCGTCCAGACGAGCGTTGCGATAATCACAATCGCAAAGATGAAGAAAAATACGCTGAATCCTGCGACAAGGAGGACTCCTCCGAGTGTGAGCCCGACGACATTAGCGAGATTTTGAATCACTTTCATTGGCCCAGCAGAGGCATTGGCATCGATTTCTTTGAGATTTTCATGATCCGCATAAATGCGATTATAAATATCCAAAAAGGCATTTTGCCCGATTGCCATCCCACATGCATAACCCAGGCTATTGATGAGTGCTACAAGGATAATTGACATCGCCGAAGGTGGCTCGCCAATCGCCATAATTCCCATTATGAGTAGGGAGCCGCCAGAAAGCGCAAGCCCAATGAGACCAATATTTTTATCGCCAACTTTTTGCCCCAGTTTAATAGCAACTTCTTGTAAAACAATTCCTGGAATCCCGATTGCTGCGAGCAAAATATATCCAAATCCTGGTTTGATGGCATCCAAATAATCAATCAAGAAACTGGATGCAAAGGTGTCCCAAAATCCGAAAATCAGCACAAGAATAAGTCCCCAAATCAGCCCATAATGCATTGGCGTTGCAGAAATAATTTCCCAAATAATTCCAAATTCTTTTTTGGTTGACACCATCACATCGCCCCACGGAATTTTTTCATTTTTTGTTTTTTTCTGCTTTGGCTTGAGAAAAAGATATTTTGTATTCGTGACAACTTTTTGCAATTCTGCTGCATTGATCGTTTGGGAAAGTTTTTCTTTAATATTTTCAGCGTTCAGTTTTTTGATAGAAATCGTAAATTCTTTGATATCTTCCATCGAAATCGAGTCGCGATCATTATCAAAAAATCTGATTGTAAACATCAAAAGTCCAAAAATAATTACTCCCAAAAAAATCAATGCCATTACATTCCCAAGACTCAAAATCACACCAGAAAGCACGAGACCAGCCACCGATCCGATTCCAAAGGTAATATTACTTCGCGAGAGAATTACACCATATTCTGTTGGGCTCGAATTTGACAAAATGTATCCAAAAGTACTCACTTCGTTAAGTTCTTTTGTGAGACCATAACAAAACGCTGCGATGAGAAGTCCAACCCAGTGAATTGCGCTTCCAAAAAACCAATCACTCACTGCTTTGAGTTTATCCCCTGTGAGCGTATCGCCGAGACTTTGAATCACGCCAAATGCTTGCGAAATCAGCATGAATAAAATTCCAATCGCGATAAGTTGTGAAATCACGCCAATGACGAAAAATCGTTTTGTAGAAATATAGCGTTGTAAAATTCCGAGCGGAATATCCAGCAAAAATGAGACAAAATTTGAAAATCCCAAAAATATCCCGACCAGCGCCAGATTATCAAGAATTGCAGTGAAAAAATAGACAATCGAGAAGTGAAAAAGCATCCACGCAAAACCCTGAAAAATATTGGTAAAATAAAAATTTTTCAGCTTGTGGCCGCTCAGAGAAGGGCCGGCGGTGATGACAACAGTATTATCAATATTTGACATAAAATCTGAAAAAGCCCGCAGGCTTTTTATTATTAGGGATAACCTTTCTACGAAAAATTTCTGACCAAGAAACTAGAAAAATTATAACAAAAAAATTTTCTTTTCGCAATTTTTTTTTGGGGTTTTTTTAAAATTGGCCTTGCAAAATATTTTTCCTATTTTCTAATTATTTTTATAAAAATAAAAAGCGCCGGTAAGGCGCTATTTTGAAGGAAAACTTCCAATCGAGTGAATAATACGATCTTTTTGCATATTTTCGTATTGAACCGCGGAATCCAGTTCTTCACGAATAATTTTTTTCATCTGGCGTTTTTGCTGATTTTTTTCATTTTGACGAGCAATCGCCTCGTCTAGTAAAGTATCCATTTGTTTGAGTGTTGCGATCAGTTCTTTTTCATCTTCTGCATCGCGCTTGTGGCGCTCCAAAATTAGCTTGGCAACATATTTTTCCCAGTGATTCAAAATATGAATTTTTCGCTCATCTGGCAACGCACGAAAAATCACAAAAACATTGTGCTTATCCTCGTCACAAAGCGGAGCTCGATCGAGAAGTGTACGAAGTTGTGAATTCGTCATGAAAGCCAATTTTACGAAATAATGCTCGCGATGGTGTCCATCGAAATTGCTGTTGGTTGCGTTTTTTGTGCGATATTTTCTAGAAATTTTGTCAAAGCCGTCGGAATATTTTGATTATTTTCTTGAAGCAAATTGATTTTTGTTACAATTTCTGAAAAAATTTCACGAATTTTTGGGCTATAATTTTCTAGATTTTTTTTCGCAATCTGAATATTTTCATTCAAATTTTTGAGCGAAAAATTTTCTTGTGTTTCTGAAATTTCGAGATCAGGATGATATTTTTGAGTGTTGAGCGAAGCCATATTGAGAATAAATTTTCATTATTATAGCATATTTTTTGTAAAAAGCAAATTTTCGTGATTTTTTAGAGTTCGTATTTGATGGCCTCGATCATTTTGGCTACATGTGGTGGAATCTCTTTTGGCATTTTTGCGTTTACAGTCACAAACATATCGCCAGTCCGTCCGCCAGAAGTGCGTCATTTTCCCGCAATTTTAAATTTGGTTCCAGGTTGCGTGAATGCTTTGACTTTGAGTGTAAGATTTTTTCCGTACACGGTTTTGACTGAAATTTTTTGATCTGACAAAAAATCTAAAAAGGGGATTTCCACCGTTTCAGTCACGTCAAGATTTTCCACTTTTTCTTTTTTTGGTTCGGATTTTTTCTGAGATTTGGTATTTTGTGCTCCGAATCCGCCGCCAAATAAATCACCAAAATCAAATCCAAATCCGCCTGAGTTTTGCTTTCCGCCACCGAATCCACCGCCAAAAATATCGCCAAAATCGAATCCTTGCGCATTGCTAGAATATTGATATTGTCCGTTCCCAAAGGGATTTCCGTCCGCGGATCCGCCGCCAAATCCACCCATTCATTCCGCGCTTCCAAATTGGTCATAATTTTTTTTCTTGGTTGCATCGCCCAAAACTTGGTAAGCTTCGTTTACTTCCTTGAATTTTTTCTCGGCCGCACTATCGCCCTTATTGCGATCAGGATGGTATTTCATTGCCATTTTTTTGTAGGCTTTTTTGATTTCATCGGCGCTGGCATTGTTGTTTACGCCGAGTGTTTCGTAATAATTTTTTGACATAATTTTAAAAATATTCGCTCATATTTTATTCAAAAATTAGCAGTCGTCAAGTGAAAGTGCTAGTTTTTTAGAAAAAATTTTAATAAAATTTTACAAACTCTTTTTTTTGCATAAAATACGCAAAAATTTAAAAATATGAAAATTTTAGCTTTTGAAACATCTTGTGACGATACTTCGGTGGCAATTTTGGAAAATGATCGTGTGGTAGCGATGTCTACACGAACGCAACTGGAGCATGATGTGACAGGCGGGGTAGTGCCTGAGGTGGCAGCTCGTTCCCATGCGAATGCGATTTTTCCGTGTCTTGAGGATGCGCTTTCTGAGGCGAAAATTTCGCTCGATGATATTGATTATATCGCGTGTACGCGAGAACCTGGCTTGCAGCCGTCGCTTCTGACGGGGCTTACCGTGGCAAGAACACTCGCAGAAAGTAAAAAAATTCCACTTTTGTACATTCATCATATTGAGTCTCATATTTTTGCTAATTTATTGGAGCGAAATCTTGATGAAATCGAATTTCCTGCGATGGTATTGACGATTTCCGGTGGGCATACAGAACTCTATCTTTGGAAAAGTTTATTTGATCTTGAATTGGTGGGGCAGACGCGTGATGATGCGGTTGGTGAGGCGTATGACAAAGTCGCGAAAATGCTCGGACTTGGATTTCCGGGTGGTGCGAAAATCGCGCGATTGGCGGACGCTTTCCGCGAAAATCCTGATTTTAATCAGGATGAAAAAAATTATTGGAAAAAATTT
This sequence comes from Candidatus Altimarinota bacterium, assembly GCA_013332525.2. GTDB lineage: Bacteria > Patescibacteriota > Gracilibacteria > BD1-5 > UBA2023 > GN02-873. Next base: position 107,039 of record JABCOP020000001.1, on the reverse strand, counting down.
TTTCCGCGAGCTTTTTTGGATAAAAATTCATACGATTTTTCATTTTCTGGCCTCAAATCTGCTGTGAAGCGCTATATTGACGCGAATCCGCCCACAAGCGAAAATGATTTTCAGAAAATTGCTTTTGCTTTTGAAGAGGCTGTTTTTGACGTGCTCATCACCAAATTTTTGGATGCGAGCGACCAATTTAAAACCAAAACTATTGTTTTGGCTGGCGGTGTTTCGGCTAATTCTCAGCTCAAAAATCGCCTCGAAATCGCGTGCAATTTTTTACACAAAAAATTTGTAGCACCGAAAAAAATTATTTATTCGCAGGATAATGCTGCGATGATTGGAATTCGCGCGTTTTATGAGATTATCAAAAATCCAAATTTTGGCAATAATCTAGAAAATTTTACTAAAAAATTATAATATTTTTAACTAAAATATATTGCACGATTTTTTATTGTTTCGTCAACGAAAAATTCGTTAAAAAATCGCGATTTTATTTGCTTTTTTCACAAGCCTCTCTACAATACGAGAGGTTTATTTTTTAAAAAATTTTTATGACCGATAAAAATTCTTCTGGAAGCGTTTTTCAGACTCTCTTGTTGGTAGTTTTGGTGATTTTTTCAGCAATTCAGGTGTCATTTATTTTTGGCTTGACTCCGAATTTTTCAAAAACTACAACAGAAACTTCCTTAGATAATTCATCTGGACTTGAACGAACTGTTCGTGACGCACTTCTTCAACACGAATATGAAAAAGTGGGTGGAAAAGAAAATTATGAAGTGATCGTAGCGCTTCAGCGTGCGATTTTGACCAATCCAGCGAGTGGCCAAGATATCGAAACTCAAAAACAACTTTTGGCTCAGCTACAAGGATCAGCTACAACTACAACTACAACAACAGATACTCACACAACCAATTCTGCAACTTTGACAGAAGATCAGCGTAAAGCTCTTCTTCAAGATGCTGTTGTAGAAGGGAATAAGGATGCTGATATTGTCGTAATAGAATATTCTGAGATGGAATGTCCATTCTGTGCTCAGCAGTATCATGATACTAAGCTTCACCCAACCCTCGAAGCAGAGTATGGTGACAAAGTAGCATTTGTTTATAAGAATAATCGTGGTGTTGATCACGCTGGTACAGAAGTAAAATCCCTCGGACTTCTTTGTGCGAAAAAAGTTGGTGGTGATGAGGCGTATTCAAAATTTTACAAATATGTAATGGATAATACTACTTATCGCCCACAAGATAAGAACGGTACTGTATTCCCAGTAGCACAGCTTGCCGAAGCGGCAAAAGCAGCAGGAGTGACTGATATCAATGCTTGGCAGTCTTGTGTAGACAACAAAGAAACACTCGAACAATTCGCGAAAGAAACTCGTGAAGCTGCTTCATTTGGACTCTCTGGAACACCAGGAACATTGATTTTTAACCAAAAAACTGGAGCGTACACGACTATTAGCGGAGCGTATCCATACGAAAATTTCAAGGCCGCTGTTGATGTACTTTTGAAATAATTCAAAAATCCCCAAAATTCTAAAAGGGGATTTTTCTTTTTCTTCAATTCCAAGATTTTAAAATTTTCAAAAAATAAAACCTCTATTGAGGTTTTTAAAATTATTGTTTCATACAGTAGAGAAGTGCTACATTGCGAGGACGATTTTCGTTGGCTGTAGGAACGACACGCGATGCATCAAACCCAATATCATCAGTCAATCCAGGACTTGATCCTCGTCCAACTCCACCATCACGCGTTCCAGTATCGTAAAAAGCCCCAAAAAAACCATCCATATTACCAGAACCACGAGTTGATACAATACCTGTGATATTACGAATAGCGTCACCTTGGCTACTTCCCAATCCACGTCCATTATCTACACCACGACCACTATCGAGTCCACGGATGAATTCGCCACGCAAATCAGGTGTTCCATTTTGTCCATTTGCTGCAACCCATCATTCTGGACATGAATATTGATAGAATGGCATAATAGCACCTACTGGAGTGGTGTCAAAAACTTTCCAAATTGTACCATCACAGAATTCAATTTTTTTGTTGGTTGCATTGTAGCGCATCTGGCCTGCAGTGTTAGGGCCGGCACAAACACTGCTTGGATCCATACCAATTTTGAGATTTCCATTGATGCGAATTTGTCGCCCTTGTTGAGAGAGCACACTACTTACGAATGTTTTTCCATTGTTAGCCCACATGGGAATCGTATTATCTGGACCGATAAGAGCTCCTGCTAACATATCTGCGGCACCATATTTACAGATGAGCACCCCAGTTGGACCAAATCCTGTTACTACCATATTATTTGTACAAGCCTTTCCAAGAAAGCTACGAAAATACATAGCAAAAACCCCACCTTCAACTTCGCCTTGAGGTGTATTTGTTGGGTAATTCAGTAATGCATGAGTACTTCAGATTGCAGCAAATGCAACTGCACATGCTAATAATATTTTTTGGAAATGTTTCATAAATAGGGATAATAAGCTAATTTTATAATACTATCATAGCGGATAGTGAAAATTTTTGCAAAATTTTCACCGTTCTGTCAAAAATTTTTATTGCCAAACAATTTTTTTTCTGTATAATCACGAAAATTATGAAATATTCTGAACGAAAAAGCATTATCCAAAACAAGAAAGCCCTGTTTGATTACGAGATTTTGGAGGAACTCGATGTAGGGATTATTTTATTTGGTCCTGAGGTTAAAAGCTTGCGAGCGGGGCAGGCGAATTTGAAGGGTTCGTATGTGACGCTTCATTCAGGTCGCCCTATTTTGGTTGGCGCGCACATTGCCGAATATACGAGAAATACCAACAAAAAAATCGATCCCAAGCGCGAGCGCGAACTTTTGCTTTCCAAAAAGGAAATTTTACACCTTTCACAAAAAATCAAAGAAATGGGCGCAACACTTATTGTCAAAGAAATTTTGAGCGTTGGAAATCTTTTTAAAGCGCGATTGGCGCTTGCTAAGGGGCGTAAAAAATGGCAAAAAAAACAGGTTCTCAAGGAACGAGACTTGTCGCGCGAAGTTCGTAAATTTTATTAAAATATGTTAAATCCACGATTTTGTCAGTATTTTCAGGAAAAATTTTTTGAAAACGATGATGAAAATTTTCAGAAATTTTTGGATACTATCGAAAAGCCAATTTTGCGAACTATTCGCATAAAACCAGGGAAAGAAAAAGTGGTTCGTGAACGCTTGGAACAGGATGGTTGGATTTTGAATCCTACGGAAATTCTGCGAATGTATCAGATGGATCGCCGTGCGGATTTTAATCCATTGGAGCGTCGTCTTGGCATGACGATGGATCACTTGGCAGGGAATTTTTATATTCAGGAATTGGCTGCGGCTCATCCAGTAAATCTTTTGGCTGATGGAAAAATTCATGATGATGAATTTTTGATTCTTGATATGGCGTCGTCTCCTGGGGGAAAAACAACACAATTGGCAGAATATTTTCCGAATAGTTTTGTTATTGCCAATGAACCGAGTCGAGAACGCATTCCGCAATTACTTCAAAATCTCGAACGAATGCATACACCAAATGTTGCGATTACGCTCTATCCTGGGCAGCAATGGCGACATTTTCATGAAATTTTTGATCGAATTTTGCTTGATGCACCGTGTTCTGGCGAAGGTACGCTCTACAAAGGGACAGACGCGGTGAAAAATTGGCATATCAAAAGTATTCGACAAATCGCGAATTTGCAGAAAAAATTGATTGTTTCGGCCTTGACTGCACTCAAAGTCGGCGGTGAAATGGTCTACTCAACTTGCGCGCTCAATGATCTTGAAAATGAGGGGATTTTGGCTTATATTTCAGAAAAATATGGTGAGAAGATTGAAATTATTTTTGAGAAAAAATTCTGGCCGCACATTGATCAGACGGGAGGATTTTTTATGGCAAAAATTATCAAAAAAGCATCAATCGTTGATGATGTAGAATCTGAAAAACACAAAAACTTTAATACTGAAATTAAAAAATTTTCTAAAAATCTTGGTGATTTTTTCCTTCGGGATGGGATTTCTACTTTTTCTCATCGAGATAAAATCCTCGCTGTCAAGAATGCTCATATTATTGCGCCTTTTCTCGAAAAAATGTATTTTATGCGACTGGGTGAGACAATTGGTTTTTGGGAGAATAATAAATTTTCGCCAAATGCGCGCGCATATCGTGACTTGCAAGTTGAGAATTTTTCAAAAATCGCTCTTCAAAATGAGCAGGAGTTGGATTTTTATCTTCGTGGCGGAATGCTTGAATGCGATTCGGATTGATATTTTCTTATCCAATATGAAAATGAAAATCTGGCACTTGAGTTGTCTCGTGGTGGAATTATTGAAAATAATTTTCCAAAAGATTGGCTTCGACGCTAATCTTTTTATTATTGCCAATTTTTGCAATAATTTTTTATAAATGCAAATTTTAGCAATAAAATGACTACATATAAAAAAAGCTTATTTTAGAGTAAAAAATAATTGCTAATTTTTTCAATAAGAAAAATCTCCCGATTTTGGGAGATTTTTTAGCCTTCGAGAATAGAACTGATATTGTCTTTTACATTTTCTGAATATTGATGACTGAGCGAATGAAGCACGATAATTCCAGACAAAATTTCTTGAATTTGTGTTATTGTTTCTTGAAGTTTTTCGTTTGGCAAATATGATTTTTTGAGATTGTTGACCATTTGATCAATATTTTCATTCCACATCAATTCTGCTTCAAAATTGAAATTTTCATCAGAAATTTGTCCGCCTTTTTCTGGGAATTTAAGTCCAGAAAGTGCAAAAAATGGCTTCGTCGCAACGAAATTTTTCATATTATCAACATTTTGATAAATATATTCTTTTTCACGATCGGAAAAACCATTAAAATTTTGAGCGCTTTCGGCTGTGAATTTTTCTAGCGAATTTTCTAATTCTGCTCGGTTGTAATTTCGGCTATGATGCGACGAAGAATTGAAAGAGCGTGTCATTGTTCGATAAAATAAGGACTGGTACAAATTGTAACATATTTGACTTTTTTTAGCAAATTTTTGACGCAGGCAATTTTTTTATTTTCATTGATATGATCCAGATCAGGAGAGAAAAAGTCCAAATCCAGATTGAGAACGCTATTTTTGCTCGGCGTATAGTTGAGGTTTTCGTCCAGCTGAAATTCGTTTTCAATGCGAATCATTTTCTCAACGATACCCGCATGAATCGCTGGGACAATATAATTGCCAACATTGCACGAAAAATTGGTAAAATTCCACGCGTATTCGAGATTTATGATTTCGTTGGGATCGAAAATATTGTCATTGGCCCACAAATCTGAATGTTCGTCGATGTGAATGAGTTCAAAATTTGGCTCCAAAATTCCCAAATTCATTGCCTCACACCAGAAAAAAAGTGCGTGATTGTGATTGTCGAAAACCACGATTTCAGGAAGATTTGGCAAGGAAATATTCACAAAATTTTCTAATCCAAAACAGGATTTGAGTTTGCCATTTTCTACCTCCTCAAAAACCATATTTGTTTCAGAAATGACCACATCGTCAATCGTTCAAAAAATCCGCTTCGGAATGATGAGAGACGGATTTTTTCAAAGAATTTTCGCACGCACTTCGTACGAAAGCGCGTTATTTCCAAGATTTTGTGTAAAGTGATAGAGATTTTTATACATGGTCAGAGAAAATCTTAATAAGGTGATTTTGCGCTGTTTCTAGGTCATCATTTAGCACTTGAATATCATAAAAATTTTTTTGTTCCAACTCTTGGAGTGCTGTATTAAGGCGAATTGCGTATTGCTCTGGTGTTTCCGTTCCTCTTGCAGAAAGGCGTTTTTTGAGTTCATCAATTGATGGTGGTAATAGAAAAATTGTTTTTACCTGGTATCATTCTTCCTCAAGAACTGGCTTGATATAGACCATTCCTTGGGGTTCGATGATATACAGCGGGTTTTTATTTTCACTCAAAATACGATCCAATTCAGAAAATGTGGAACCATATAAGTTCGTATGAACGGTCGCGTATTCGATAAAATCTCCTGCGGTAATTTTGGCTTCAAAATCAGCACGAGACAAAAAATGGTAGTCCACGCCATTTATTTCGCCAGGACGAATATCGCGAGAAGTGGTTGTAATAATTTTGGCAATATGAGGCACTCGATGCTCAATTTTGTGCCAAATTGTGGTTTTTCCAACGCCTGCCGGCCCAGAAAGGATAAAAATAGTTTTATTCATAATAATTTTTTCGCCAAATTATATGAAAAAATCAGGAAAAATCAAATACATTTTTGAGATTATTTTATTAAAATTTTTATAGTAAATATTTTTCAAATTTTCTTTTGACAAAAATTCAACAAACAATAAGATGAGAGTGTGCGATTTTAATCTTTAATATTGCGAGTATGATTTTTGAATCTCATGTATTGGTGCTTTTCGTGGTGGGAATTATTGAAATTATTGTGTTATTTTTGTGGTGGCAAAAACGCATTACGGCCAGCTCTGTTCTTGGGCTAAGTAGTGCGTTGTATCTTCTTTCTGTCATTATTATCAAGTTTCCGCTTTATAGTGGCTTGCATATGACCACTGTACCTACCATGCAATGGGAATTATTTGAAACCATGCGATTTTATATTGCTTGGAAGGATATTTCCGTTGTATTCTTTCAAATTCTTGGGCGCGCACTCATTTACATTCCAGCGGGATTTTTAATATTTGCATGGCTTCGAAAAATGCCTTTTCTCGGATTTGTTGGGGCGATTATTTTTCCTGTTTTGATTGAATTTTTACGATTTTCACGCAATATGATGATGTGGGAACAGACCGGATTTTCATGGGGACAACATTTTATTTTAGATAATATTTTTTTCGGTGTGATGGGAAGTATTTTTGGTTTTCTTCTATATTTTGCTGTAGAATACTTTTGTCGTCAGGATTTTCCGAGAGCAATTTTTCATTTTTTCAAAAAATCGCACTAAAAAATTTGACAAATATTTTTTTTCTATATAATACAGTCATTCTATCGTAGACAGCAGGGAAGCAATAGCTTTCAAATTCCTGCCGAGATGGACAAATAGTTATGGCTCATTCGGAGGCTTCTATTTTGTTCGTACGATAGTGCGACTTTTTTGTTTTTGCGCTATCTATCCGAAATATTTCTTTAAAAATTTTATTATGGCAGTTTCAAAAGCACGAAAAGTTGAACAATTGGCTCAACTTGAAGCACACTTGAAGGAAGCAAAATCAGTTGGTTTCACCTCTAACACAAAAATCACAGTAGCAGAAGTAACAGCTATTAAACGCGATTTGATTCCTCACAATGCAATTTACTTGACAGCGAAAAAAACTTTGATTCGTATCGCTTTCAAAAATGTATTTGGTCTTGATCTTGATATTGATACACTTCCTGGTCAGGTTGCTATGGTGATCGCAAAGGAAGACGCGATTGCTCCACTTGGTGTAGTAAACAAATACGCAAGCCAGAAAGACTGGAAAAAGGCTCAAAAACTTACTTTCGTTGGTGGTTACTTTGAAGAAAAAATCGTTGATGCTGATTCAATCCGCAAGATTGCATCTCTTCCTTCTCGCGAAGTACTTCTTGCAAAACTTCTTGGCTCAATGATGGCTCCACTTTCTTCTTTGGCTCGCTTCTTCGATGCAGCGAAAAAAGATTTGGAAGCAAAAAATCTTTCTACTGTGAAGGACTTGACAGTTTCAGCGACTGCAGAAGAAACTCCAGCTGAAGAAAAGGCTGAATAATTTTCTTTTCGTATTCTGCTCGCTTCGGTGAGCAGGCACGAGATGAAAATCTCTTAAATGTATTTATTTCTAACTTTTAAAATTATGTCTGAACTTTCAGCAAACGCTACAAAAGTTATGGAACTCGTAGAAGGTCTAACTATCGTAGAACTTGCAGATCTCGTTTCTGCTATGGAAGAAAAATTTGGTGTTTCTGCTGCTGCTCCAGTTGCTGTAGTAGCTGGTGGTGGTGCTGCTGGTGGTGATGATGAAGAAAAATCTTCATTCACTGTTATGCTTACATCTGCAGGTGCTCAGAAAATCGCTGTTATTAAGGTTATCCGCGAACTTACAGGTCTTGGACTTGGTGAAGCGAAAGCTCTTGCTGACAACGGTGGAGAACTTAAAAAAGATGTTAAAAAAGAAGAAGCAGAAAAAATCAAGGCTGATCTTGAAGCTGCTGGTGCTTCTGTTGAATTGAAATAATTCTCCAAATCTCTCACGAAAGTGGGGGATTTTTTATTCCTATTTTTCCATTTTTGAATATAATTTGAAAATATTTTTAATGTTTAGAAAAATGGATTTTGAAAAAAATTTTTCTAAAATGAAACAGATTGGAATGAAGAATAATGTTGTTCCAATGGAAAAATATATGAGAAATAAATTTCGTTTTCTTGGAATAAAAGCTCCTGAGAGAAGAAATTTGGCAAAAAAATTATTTAAAAATATTGATATAAACGCTGAAATTGATTGGGATTTTGTTTTTAAATGTTGGGAAAATGATTTTCGTGAAATGCAGTATTTGGCTCTTGATTATATAAAAATTTTACAAAAAACACTTCTTCCGAAAGATATTTCAAACCTGAAAAAACTGATTGTAAGCAAGTCTTGTTGGAACACAATTGATAATATTGATTTGATTATTGGTCAAATGGCTTTGAAATTTGAGGAAATTGATGAAATTCTGCTTGACTGGAGTCAGAGTGAAAATATTTGGCTCAGAAGAATTCCTATTGATCATCAGCTTTTAAGGAAAGATAAAACAAAAACAGATCTTTTGGAAAAAATCCTGACAAATAATTTTTGAAGTAATGAGTTTTTTATTAACAAGGCTATTGGTTGAGCTTTAAGAGATTCCAGTAAAACAAATCCTACTTGGGTGAAAAATTTTTTAGAAAAACACTCCTCAAAAATGTCTTCACTCAGCATAAAAGAGGCAAGCAAATATTTATAATTTTAATTTGTATTTTGAAGCAAAAAATCCTCAGAGTAGGGGATTTTTTAGTTTTATTCTGCAAGAATGAAAAAATTTGTTGGATCAAGAGTATATGCAGAAATTGTGTCTCGATCCTCCTTTGTACAATATCATTTTGAAAAAAATCCGTTCTGTCGTCATTTTTCTGTAATGATTTGTAAATGTAAGGGATAAAAATATCCGCCATTGTCCTCAAAGTCACTAATATCTGCCATAGGTGTTTCACGAGAGATTTTTTTCAAGGCTCTAATTGAATAGTTTCATAGCGCAAATGTCCATAAAATGAATATATGATTTCTCGCCCAATTTCGTGTTGCAAGATGATGTATCATCCATAATTCCTATCACCTTACTCATTTATGAGCGGGAATTATCCTCTTTTGTATCATACATCCAAAAGGAAAATATACGCGAAAAAATTTTAAACCTTTCACTTATCGGTATGTTTTTGAAGGAACACCAACTTAATGATGTTGGAATTATTTATACTCTCACGAAAAAAATTCAATTTTCAAATATTAATATTGTAGAAGTAGCGTCATCATTCAATGAGGTTCATATAATTATCAAATCCGAAGACCTGAAAAATGTTATCGAAGCATTGATTATATAAAATTTGATTTTTAAAATCCCCAGAGTAGGGGATTTTTTAGAGTGTTACAACTTTCATTTCTGGCGCTGATTCTTGATTGGCGTTTCCATCAATCAAGACCACGATAGTATCACCTTTTTTTAAAATAAATTTTTCCAAAAGATAATTTTTTGCGATTTCAAGATGCTGAGCATTGTTGCTTTCTTCAATCAAAATAGGATTCACACCATAGTGAAGAGCGAGATTTTTCACTGTTGCATCAGAAAAAGTGAATGCATACACGGGTTGATTGGGACGAAGGGCAGCTGCGGTTTTTCCCATAAATCCCGTATGCGTAAACACTACAATTGCTTTGGCGTCAATTTTATCAGCTAAGTAGAGGCTCATGCGAATTACTTCTTTTTTGTTTTCGTCAATTCCAATTGTTCGTGCAAAATGTTGATGAGAATTATCAGTTGTTTCTTCCGTATAGCTAATAATTTTTCGCATCATTGTCACAGCTTCAACAGGATATTTTCCAATCGCAGATTCGCCAGAAAGCATCGTTGCATCGGCACTTTGCTTCACAGCATTGTGAACATCTGTGAGTTCCGCACGGGTTGGTGTTGGGTTATCAATCATTGATTCGAGCATATTTGTCGCTACAATTACTGGTTTTCCGGCGAGTAAACATTTTTTTACAATCATTTCCTGAACGGAAGGAAGTTGTTCCATGGGCACTTGTGCACCCAAGTCACCACGCGCTACCATAATTCCGTCTGCTTCTGCAATGATTTCGTCAACTTTTTCCACAGCATCAAGTGTTTCAATTTTGGCGATAACAGGAATTTTTGGAGCATTAATTTCATGCAAAAAAGCTCGATATTCCTGAATGTGTGATTTATCACGCACAAAACTCATTGCCACCAAGTGAATTCCTTTTTCGGTCCCAAACTGAATATGATATTTGTCAATATCTGTCAAACCAGGGAATTTGAGCGTAATTCCGGGAAGATTGATATGGCGCCGACTTTTAATCGTGTAGCTGTGGTGTGCATAACAGACCAGGTGATCAGAATTTTTTTCCTGAATGCTGAGTGACAAAAGCCCACAGTCCACATCGATGAGATTACCAACTTGCTCATCCATAATAGTGTATGGGTAGTCCGAAACAAGGCGCTTCTCAAATTTATCAGCAAATTCTGGAATTGTTACGATCACTGTATCGCCAGCCTTTACTTCAAGCGGATTATCCATGAGAGTAGTTCGGATTTCTGGGCCTTTCGTGTCGAGCATGATGGAAAAATTGGTTTTTCCTGAGTTGTTGAGTTCCGTGATAGTGTTTACTTTTCGTAAAAATTCTTCCTCATCAAAATGAGAACAATTGATGCGTGCGATGTTTGCACCTGCCTGATAGAGTTTTTCAAGAATTTCTGGTGATTCGCTTGCTGGGCCAATGGTGGCAATAATTTTCGTTTGTTTCATAAAGAATTTTAAAAAATGGATTGTAATGAAAAAATCATTTTCTTCAAGTTTTTATAAAACTTTTTGAAAATGATTTCCGAATTTCAGGTTTGTTTTTTTGATCATCATTTCTGTCGCAGAATCAGGATTTGTGTGATGTTTACGATAGAGGGTTTCGACCGCATTAGTATCACCAAGCAAGGCAACTTTCATAAGGAGTTCGGCATTTGTTTTGTCATCACCCAAAAAAGTTCCTACCAAAAAAAGATTGATATTTTGTTCTTGATTGAGTTCATTTGGACTGATTTTTCCATTAGAATTATATGCTTGTGTGATAAAATCCGGATGTCCCCCAGCTTTCGGATCTGGCATTTTACTATTATTGGCGTATTTCATATATGTTCGCTGATATACTTCATACGTCGTAAAATGATTGGCCCCTCGATATGCTGCTATGCGTGCTCCAGTTTTTTTGTCGTGTCCATCCAAAATCTGAAAAGGTCATGTCGCGGTCGAATTTTTATTATTGACATATTGTCCGTCGCTACTCTCAATATGCAGCACATATTTCATAAAATATATAACATTTTGCTCTATGACACGCTTTTGAGATGAGGAAAATTTACTATAGTCAATTTGCGCCTTAGCAAAAATATCACTCAAAATAATTTTCGAAGACTCCGGAAGTCCGCGTTGATCCAGATAAGCTGAAATCGGCGCGCGTTGTTCGTGAGGCGTTCTTATAAAATCCTTGTCAATCGCATTCATTTTTGGGAAGGCCTGTTTGATGGGTTGGCTCACATATGTGACATACACAGAAAGATTTTTTTCATCTTCCAGAAAAATAATTGTATTTTCAACATCAGCTTGCACAAGAATTTCTTTGAGAATTTCCAATTGTTTGCCCCTCATTGATCGCCTGGAGCCATTTTTATCAATAATATGCGTTTTACTGATTTGAAAGGCAGGCATTGTCATTGTTTTTGGATAGTTTTTGAGATTGACTTCGCGAATATTGGTGATGTGCATTTTTCTATTCGTATTTTCCCAAAATTTCGATCAAATCGTATCCATTATTTGTGCGGTATCTCGCGTTACTAATGTTTGTTTTTTTGTAATCAAATCATTTGAGATATCGTATTTTCATCCCTGTTTTTGATAAATATCCACAAGCCAGCCTTTGGGATTTTTTCGATTATAAAATACTTCATCGATTTGCGTTTTTCATTTTGATGATTCCAAAAAATGCCTCTGGCGAGCCTTTTGTGTATGATTTGTGTTTCCTTGATCAGCCTTGGATACATGAACATTGCGATGATTAATTCCGTATGTTTTTTGGATTTGGGCAATTTCTGGATCTTTTGAAAGTAAAATTCCTTGATCAGAAAGCGGAAAATGCGGGACTTTTTCCGGTTTATCACAATCAGTAAGTATACGCATAATCCGATCTTGATTTCGAGAACACAATTCCTCTGAATGAGATTTGAGATACATTTTTCATCCTACAGCAAGAATACTAGCTAAAACACCTCCAGTGATAATTGTTTTGAGGCTACCTGATTTTGATTCATTTTTTGGTAAATTCGTCATTATTTTTTTCGTTAATTGGTTAGATTATAAAATATTTTAAAAATTTTGTCAATAAAAGCTGAAATAAAAAACTCCAATTGGAGTTTTTTATTTTGTGAGTGTTGCTTTGATACGACGAACACCTGCTGATGAAGCTTCTTCTTTTGTAATTTTGAATGTTCCCATATCTTGAGAATTTTCAACATGAGGCCCACCGCAGAGTTCGCGAGAATAGACAGTTCCATCAGTATCTGTCATAGTATATACTTTTACAATATCTGGATATTTTTCCCAGAAACTTCCTTCAACACCTTGGGCTTTAGCTTCCTCTTTTGGCATTTGTGAAATGCTTGTAGCAAATCCCTTTTGGATGGCGTTATTTACATATTCTTCAACTGCCTTTTTTTGTTCATCGGTCATTTTTTCTGGGTGCGTGAAGTCGAAGCGCAAACGCTCTGGAGTAATGTTTGATCCAGCTTGATGAACATGCTCACCAAGAACTTCTCGAAGTCCTGCGAGCATAAGGTGACAAGCCGAATGAAGTGCCACGGTTTCGGCCGAATTATCTCCGAGTCCACCTTTGAATTTTCCAGCCGCGGCAGTGCGAGATTTTTCTTGATGCGCTTGAAATGCTTTATTAAAGCCTTCAACATCAACTGTCAGGTTTTTTTCTTTAGCGAGCTCAATAGTCATTTCGAGCGGGAATCCGTAGGTATCAAAAAGTGTAAAAGCACGAGTTCCAGCAATTTGTGTCGGACGATTTCCAGTTTTTTTAAAGGCAATATCAAATCCGCGAACAATTTTTTCAAATTCTTTAATTCCATCCTTGAGTGTCTTGGCGAAGCGATTTTCTTCGTTTGTAAGTTCTGTGAGGATTTTTTCAGAATTTTCCTTGATTGATGGATAGATGTCCTCAAATTGAGAAATGTAAATTTTCGCAATCTCATTTGTAAATATTCCTTCAAACCCCATTTTGTGAGCTTCACGAATGGCACGACGAATGAGTCGTCGCAAAATATAACCCTGATCGATATTTTTTGGCACTACACCATCAGAAATCATGTGAGTTGCTGAACGAATATGATCTGCAATAATTCGCGCCGACTTTTCATTATATTTTTCATTTCCCACCATTTCACGAATTTTTGTGAGTGATGGAACAAAGAGATCAGTCTCATATACGGACTTCAATTTATTGAGAGTCACAGTACATCGTTCAATACCCATACCAGTATCTACACACTTTGCAGGAAGTTCTACGAGAGTTTTTTCATCAATACGATTGTATTGCATGAAAACATTGTTCCAAATCTCCATCCAATTATCTGGGTCAGTTCCTTTGTTGGAATTCATTGGGGGTTTTCCTGCACCCATCCAATAAAAAATTTCACTATCTGGCCCGCAAGGTCCTGTTGGTCCAGCTGCCCACCAGTTATCTTCTGCTGGTAGATAGGCAATTTTATGTTCTGGAACGCCAATTTTTTTCCAGATTTCTGCAGATTCTTCATCACGAGGTGCATTTTCATCGCCCTCAAATACGGTTACAGAAATCATTTCTGGATCAAGTCCTAACCATTGTGGATTTGTCAAAAATTCCCAACTCATGGCAATGGATTCTTCTTTGAAATAATCACCCAATGACCAGTTTCCAAGCATTTCAAAAAATGTCAAATGCGTGTCGTCGCCCACATCATCAATATCACCAGTTCGCACACATTTTTGTACATCGGCAAGGCGCTTTCCGAGCGGGTGAGGCTCACCAAGAAGATATGGAACCAGTGGCTGCATTCCAGCGGTATTGAAAAGTACAGATGGATCATTTTCTGGTACAAGTGGTGCAGAAGGGATGATTGCGTGATTTTTTGTTTTAAAAAATTCGAGATATTTGCTACGAATGTCAGATGAAAGAATCGTCATAATAAAAATAAATAATGTGAATATTATATAGAAAATTTAAAAATGAAAAGTTTTTTTGGTTATTTTTCGTATTTTTTTCGAATTTTCCAATCCAGAATAAAAATAAGAATAAAAAATGAGGCAAAAATAATTATTCCAAACATTAAAATTTCTCCCAGGGAAAGGCTTATATGATCGAAAAAAATTCATTTTTCTTGAATAATTTGAATGAGTTTTGGATGGATATTTTGCATGAAAAATATACTCACAAAAATTCCAAAAATAATTCCAAAAAACGAGAAAAATAGTGGTTCTCCAATGGTGAGAATATATGATTTTACTGATTTTAATCCAAAAAGTGAAATCATCTGAAAATAACTTTTTCGTTCACGAAAATATCAGAAGAGCAAAAAACAGAAAAAAATCACAAACATTCCTGCAAGAAAACTTCCAATTCCTCACAAAATCACGCCCGCAATCATAATTTTTTCTTCCGTTTTTTTGATATCATCCATAGAAAAGCGAATATTGAGGCCAGGATGATTTTTCACTATAGTATCGCGCAAATCAGGATTTTTCATATACGCAACGATTTTGTACGGCGAGCCAAGCGAGAAGCCAATTTCTTTCAATTTTTCTTGTACGATGGATTCTGGAAGGACAATTCCAAATCCTGGAAAATCGTTATTGATGGCGGAAAGGGTTCCAGTAATCGGTGATGCAATGCTATTTGTCGAATTAAAAATTTTCGACTTTCCAAATGTAAACTCAATTTTTTGTCCAATCAAAAAATCGGCTGACATTTGTGGGAAAAATTTTGAACTTCCAGCAAATTGCGTATTATAGAGATCAACCATTGTGCGCGACATTCCAACTGGAATTTTTTGATTTTTGCTTTCTAGAGCGCTATCTGTAACAGAAAAAACCGGAATATCACTTTCGAGAGAAAATGAAAAAAATCCAAATTTTGCACTTACTGGAATTTGTACCAAACGAAAAATTTGAATATTTTCCAGATTTTCATCTTGCTCAATTTCTCGAATTTTATCTTCAGGAAGCCCTTCTTCTTTGCTAAAAATATTGAGAATATTTGTATCGGCGGATATGATTAGTCGATTTGGATTATTTCCCAAATACGAAAAATGCTTGATAACTGCTTGCGTATTTTGGTATGCATAAATCCCAAAAATCCCGATTAAGAAGACGAAAAAAATACTGAATACAATGGCAATGCTCCGAGATAAATGCTTGAAAATATGTTTGAAAAAAAACGAAAACATTAGGAAAGTGGCTGTAAAGTGATAATTTTGGTGGCAATTTCTTCAAATTCTTTGTGGTGTGTCGCAATGCAGATTGCGCTATTTTTTTGATTTTTTAAAAATTGAAAAATTTTTCCAAAGAGCCGTGTATCGAGGTTACTTCCAGGCTCGTCCAGAATCACAATTTTCGGCTTATGAACGAAGGCACGCACCATATTTACGCGCTCACGTTGGCCTGCCGAAAGATTTTTGACACTCAAATTCTCGAGATTTTTAATTTCAAAAATTTCTAATAATTCCGCATAAAAATCACGATCAATGGTTATCTTTGAAAAAAATTCCAGAAATAAAATATTTTCACGAACGGTCATTTCTTCAAAAAATGGCCCACCAACAAAACTATATCAAAAATCTTTTTGCCTATCAGAAAGGGAAGAATCGAAAAAAATTTTTCCATTTGATGGTTTTCGAATATTTCCAATAATTTCCAAAAGTGTTGATTTTCCTACTCATGATGGTCCATAAATCGCCAAAAAATCCCCAATTTCCAGTGTTTCTGAAATTTTTTCAAAAAGGGGATAATGATAAGAAAATCCTATATTTTCCAGTGAAACGAGCATATTATTTTTTTCCTTGGCAAATAAAATATTCTTCAAAACTGCGATCACGACACGCTTTTGGCTTGAATCGTGATAATTTTTTAAAATGTTGTTTGATGGGGCCAATAAGGTCATTAACATCTTCCCCAACAAAAACTTTGAGCACGAGCGTTGCGTCTTTTTTGAGAAAAATTTTGGCAACTTCCAGAATCGCCAAATTGAGTTCCACCGATTTGTACTGATCCACCCCAGTCATACCTGTTGTCGCGGGTGCGATATCTGAAGTAATGAGATCAAATTGAGGATTTTCATCAGGATTTTTATTTTCAATTCCAATATTTTTCAAAAAATCACAAATTTTTTCGTACTCAAAAATACTTTCTTGAAGCAAAAAAATATTTGGATAGCCAAAATTTGGATCAATTTTTTGAATATCAATCCCAACGACTTTTCATTTTTGTCCAACAATTTTTGCTATTACTTGCAAAAAACTGCCGGGTGCGGCACCAACATCAAGCACATTCATATTTGGTTTGATAAGATTATATCGCTCCTGAAGCTCCAAAAGTTTGAACGCACTGCGAGCTCGATATCCCATTTTTTTGGCTTTAATAAAGTACGGATCGTGGATTTGAAAAGGCTTTGGCATAATTTTATTTTGACAAGAAACTATATTGTGTTAAAATGAGCCAGATTATTTTATTTGTTATCAATGGAAAAGCAACAAAAAATTTGAAGATATTTGATTATGGATTTGGAAATGACAGGTCTCAATCCTTTTCAGCATGGAGTTATCGAGGTTGGTATGATGGTGATGGATGATAAATTTGAGATTATTGGAGAATTTTTTATGGATTTGTGCCCACCGCCAAATATCATTATTGATCAAGAAGCGCTCAAATATAATGGTTTTACACTCGAGAGAATCGCACATGGAAAAAGTTATGAGGAATTTACAGAATTTTTTGTACAATTTTTGGCTGCTTATTTTCCAAATGATGAAAAACCTATTATTGTTGGGCAATATGTAACCGCTGATTTGTCATTCTTGGCTTCAGTATTCCATCATGCGCGCCGAAATTCAGTGTATTTGAAACTCGGGAACGATATTATTGATACCAAATCCATTGCGAATGTTCGTAATGCAGTGGCGCGTTATCATGATCAGGAAATTCCACACAAATCAACGAGTCTCTCAAAGCCTGGTGGTCTTGCCGAGTATCTTGGAGTTTCTCAATATAAAGCACATACAGCTCGTGGAGATATTCTTGCAACACGAGAAGTATTGATTAAATTTTTAAAGCTGGAAGGCGGATGTATCACTCAGAATTAACATCCTCATGGAATCTTGATGAATTTTATACCGGATTTGATGATATAAATTTTCATCAGGATTTTTTATTATTGCAAAATTCATCAGAAAAATTCATAAAAAATTATAAACATACTTTTCGTACTTTTCATACTTCTAAAAAATTATTATGATTTTATGAGGAAAACGAGAGAGTTTTAAGGCTTGCAGAAAAAATTAAATATTTTATTTTTTACAAAAATTTTTTAGGTATTTCCTCGGAGGACCAAGAATACCTCAAAAAACTGAATACATTGATGTCAGATTTTTTTCAGAAATTTGAAAAAATATTCGACGAATGTGATGAGATTTTTCATAATAATTTAGAAATTCTTATAAAAAAGCCTGAATTTGAAAAATATCGATTCGCGATTTTTCGATGAATTACCCAAAAACGCCACCGAAAAAATAGTTTTGTTTCAAAAACATTTTTTCAAAATGCTTTGCAAATACAAGCAAAAATTCAAGAATATGTAAATATACAGAATCGTTTTGATGGAGCTGAACTTGATAAGAATTCTTTTGCAGAATCTGCATTGAACATCTATTTTTCTTTGACTCAATTACGAGTACAGAATGTAAAAATTTTGTGATATCAGAATTGTTTTGAACAGCAATGCGATGAATACATGATTTCTCCAGGATTTTTTAATCAGATTGTTCGCCAATCAGATAATATTTCTCTTTGAGAGGAAAAAAATCACTTCCGAATGAATGATACCGAATTTTTCTTAAATGATACATTCGATATTATTTATAAAGCTCTCCGTTGATATCATCCGTCACTGTGAAGATTTTTGGAAAATCTTTTGTGTAGTTGAAAAATTTTTATAGATCAATCAAAAAAACAACAGTCTCAAGCCTTTACTACTGGTGCTCTCTGATTTTCAGCCTATGTATATGTTCCATTTTCATGAAAAATTGATAATATTTTTACTCTTATTCATGAACTTGGTCATGCATATCAATTACAAGAATCACAACACCATTCTGCTTTTCATTTTTCTGCATCACCATTTTTATGAGAATTTTGTGCTGTATTTTTTGAAAAAATTTTAGAAAAATATTTAAAAAATCAAAAGTATAAAAAGTATGATTTTTCATACTCTGAAAAAAATAATAAAGAATTATTGCATTCAAGGGAAATTTGGAATATAGAGAAAAGAATATATCAAGACATTGAAAATTGAAAAATCCAGACAGCTGATGATTGTCGTCACTGTATTTCAGAAAATTTTTCTTCACTATGTGATTTTTTAGGTTATCAGCATATTGTACATTCGCCATTTTATACGGCAACATATATTTTTGCGCATACTTTAGTACCTCAATTTTTTGAAAAATACACTTTTTCAGAATTTGAAAAAATTGCTTCAAAATGAGGATCTGAGAGTATTGATTCTATTTTTGCTCAATATTTTTAAAATATGATTATTTTGTGAATTGATCCAGGAACTACGACGGTGGGTTTTGCTTTTCTGGAAAAGGAAAATAAAAAAATTCGGGTTCTCGAATATGGTGTGATTTCGACACCTCCAAAAATTTCTTTGTCAGAAAAATTATTGCTTATTTCCGCGGATTTGAATGAACTGATTGATTTATATCAACCAACACTTGCTGGGGTTGAGAAACTATTTTTTGTACGGAATGTGACCAATGGGATTGATGTGGCACATGCTCGTGGCGTGATTTTGTATACATTTGCGTCTCGTGGAATTATTTTTCAGGAATACACTCCATTGCAGGTAAAGCAGGGGATTACGGGGAATGGAAATGCAAAAAAACCACAGATTCAGCGTGCTGTGACTATGATTTGTTGACTACAGGAAATCCCAAAGCCAGATGATGCTGCTGATGCTCTTGCAATTGCTTATTTGACAGCATTGTACGCATAAAGCTTTTTAAAAATTATCTTGATTTTATAGATTTTTTTCATAAAATCGAGTTATGCAACTCATTATCGCGCTTGCCAATACATTTCGAGCTACGCCATTTGATGTTTTTTTCTTTCTTGGTGCTTTTTTTGGTGTTTTTTTATTGTATTACTTTGTTCCACTTCGAAGGCTTTTTGAGGTGGGATTTGGTGCGATTGTGGGGCTAGGTGTCTATATTTTGCTTTCTGTGTTGTTGCTTAAAAATACAGACTTATGAACTGCTGGCGGCATGCTTCCTTTTGGAATGTCGGTTTTCATTATTTCTGTGGCGGTATACCTTGTTTTTATTTTGGCTGTTATTTTCCCAATGCACGGCGGCCTTGTCATTTCTGAGACGACCAACCCTATTCTCTATACGCTGCAATTTTTGTTTGTGAGCTTTTTTCTGATTATAGGGCTCTCCTCGGTTTTGGTTTATATGATCGAGCAGACATATGTTTTTCAAGTCGGAACCGTGTTTGTGTGGATTCGTGACTGGAGTTATTATCAGCAAACGATTCGATTTTCAAGTCTTTTCAAGTTCATTATTACGCATCAAAATATCATTATTCCGCTTGGAGTTGTACTGATGATTTATAAAATATTTTTCTCAAATCTCGTTTCTGCGGTGGTACTTTCGCTTGTTTACAATCTTTCGAGAGTTGGATTTTATCGAAAAAAAGATGATTCTAGTTATCGTGTAGAATTTCACGAAATTGGTGGAAATTCAGAATCATCAGAGGAGGAATCATAGTATGAAAAATTTTTTCCAAATCATTTTTGTGGTGTTGTGTGCTTGTCTTCTTTTTTCCTGCACGAAGGAATATGACGAGCATTTTTATGGTCAGCGAAATATTGAAGGACGCGAAAATGTTGGGAGTGGGGATTTTGCCTCAGCGGGCGAAATTATTTCTTTTCCGCGAAAATGAGGTGAGGATTTTTTGATTTCCGCCATAGAATCAGCGAAAAATCGGGTTTGGGTTGAAATATATACATTTACTAAAAACGAAAAAATTTTTCAGGCGCTTTTGGAGGCGAAAAATCGGGGTGTGGATGTTCAGGTTTTGCTCGAATGAAATGTCTATGGCACGCCCGCCATCAACAATCAAGCTCGTAAATTTTTGCGTGAAAACCATATTTCTGTAAAATATACTGACAACAATCGCTATGTTTTTACACATGCGAAATTTTGGCTTATTGATGAGGACTATTATATTAGTACAGGGAATTGGACGCGATCATTTTTTACAAAAAATCGTGAATATATCTATCGGGGTTCTGACGAATCAACACGAAAATTTTTGGAAAAAATTTTTCAGGTTGATTTTGCACACAAATGATTCTCCCAACTTTCCGAAATTCCGCCACAAATCGTTATGTCTCCCATTAATTCTCGCCATCAAATTGAGAAATTTATCAATGAGACAAATGATGAAATTTTGATATATGTACAAACCGTGACAGATCCACATATTATCAATTTGCTTCAAAAACTTGATAACAATGGGAAGAAAGTAATTGTTTGTACGGCTGATAATGAAGGGAATCGCGCGGTATTTGAAACATCAGGACTTGACTGGATTTTAGCTACAGAACCGTATTTGCATGCAAAAATCATGCTGCGTGATGATGGGAAAATATTTTTGTGAAGTGAAAATTTTACAACTAATTCACTTGATAATAATCGTGAAATGGGGATTTTGCTTGAAAATCGTCTTGACATTTATCAAAAAATTCATGAAGATTTTCGAAAACATTGTGGTTCATAGATTTGCATTTTCAAAAAAATTATGATATTCTGTGACTATAATATCGTAATTATGAAAAACTTTTTGCGTTACATTTTCATACTAGTGATGGCTGGGATGGTGACGGCATTCCTGATTTTTACGTCATTTGGTATCAATTCTGGAATTGCCAAGGAAGACTCAAAAATGAATAATCCGACGAAAATTCTTTTTTCAGTACCGACAATCACTGAAACGGGCTCGGTTCTATATTCGTCACTCCTTGAAAAAAATCTCGCTCAAGATGAGATTTTTTCTGCTGATTTTGGTCGATTGGCTTCAGGATTTTTCCTCGCAAATTCGGATAATTTTGATTATCGTGAAATGATTCAGCGCGATGATAAAAATATTTCTATTGGAAAAATGAGCGGAATTTTTTCTTGGTATGACCCATTCGAATTGTATACGCTTTCGGATTTTGCAAAAACATTTCACCTGACGCAGATTACGAGTGGAAGTATGTATGTATCGCATGAAAATGATGGAACCATTACGCTGTATTCGACCGATATGGTAGCCGAATTGGCGTTTCTTGATCAGGGTGAAGAAAAAACAAAAATGATTTTGTTCCCAGGAATGTATTTCCGCTTTGATCCGTCGCTCAATAAAGATATGAAAGATGCGGATTTGCTCAGAATTATTCAGGTTCAACAGGGAAGTGATAAAAACACCGCAATTTCCTTCATTAATCCGCGAATTGAAGTTCAGAATTCTGATAAGGATCGCATTTTGCCATTTGTGTTAGCGAGTCAAAAAAAGGTTGGAGCATTGTTTGATTTTTTACGGGCAGCATCTATGGATCGCGTTCAAACCGTGGATTCTTTGAAAAATTATGTTACCAATAGTAAAAATAATTTCGGATCTGATACGGCTGATATTCTGAATCCAACCAAAAAAATGCATCGTTTGCTTGGAGAATTACAAATTATTTTTTCTCGTGCGGTGAATGAAGAAATTGATGTTGAGGAATTTCGTGCCAAAACGCAGGAAATTCTTGAAAAAACTGAGACTTTTTCCAAACATAATACCGCACGAAAAATGATCGAACAATTTCTCATAGATGGGCGTTTTGTCTTATTTATGGGAGAAAATACAGAAAATTCGCATTATCAAAAATTGTACGATGAGGCGGCGGATATTTTAAACATCAATCCAACGACCGGAAAAGGAAAAATGTTCCAAGTGCTTTCAAATATTTTTTCCAAAAATCTGCTGGAAGATAAAATGTCGAATAATCAGATGGGGATTGATGTTATCGGAATTTTGAATAACACAGTAACTCAGTCTCAGAGCGAGATTCTGGTGAGCGATTACTTCGATATTTCGCTCTATTCGTTCTTGATTTTACGAATGATGCCGGATGTGCAAAATCCGATGCTCGCAAAAAATGCTCAAACAACACAAACTGACGGACAATCGCAGCGAATGTCGCTTGGAAAAAATATTTTCGAGACGATGCTATTAAGTCGAACAACACTGGAACGTGATGCTTTATATCGTATTTATACAACGATTTTTAGCTCAACGCAGCGATATGTTGGTGGGCTCACAAATTCTCAACAAATCACAAACGCTCAAGGAGCTCTTTCCGAAGCTTTTTATGAGCCAATGCTGCATTTGTTGGTAAATTCTCTCTATCAGACTTATACAACCATTGAAGATGGCGAAATTCATTTGTCAAATAGTTTTGTAAATCGTGGCGTTCCAGAATTATCAAGCTATAATCATAAAGAAATTGTGGCAAATATTTCACAAATTCACACGATTATGCAGGAAATTTTTGAGAAAAAAATTAAAAATTCTCAGGATAAAAATGCGCTTCGAACACGAAATGATCTTGAAAAAGATTTGGCGCAATTGAAATGATTTGTAGAAATGGTTGATGCATCAGGGTATCGTCAATATCAGGAAAGCCCCTATGTGGCTGATGCCGGGACTGCCTTGCCAAAATATAATGCGCAGACAAAGAATCTGGAACGCAAATGACAAAAAGCTATTACCGAGCAAAAGATCTCTCCAACACAAACTCAAAACCAGAATTCAAATGTAGCGAATGATAGCGCTCAAAAAACCCAAATTTCGAAACTTCTCAGTACGCTCGTTGGCATCAATATTGATGCGAGTGCTGTTGTCATCAAGAAAGCGGGTGAGTTCGCGATTCAAACGCAATACGGAAATAATTTAATTTCTTTTGAATTTAATTCTTCCAAAAATACGATTTCTGACTTACAAATCAAAACCTCATCAGTGCAGATGAATTTTTCGGATATCATCCTTGTTAATCAATTGCGAGGGATTCTGTTAAAAATGGCAACATATGAGGCAGAAATTAAAAAAATCTCCCAAAATTCGGGAGTAATAACGGTTGCAATGATACAAATCGCCAAAAAACAAATGCAAATTAATGGAAAAAATTATCCACTTCCTTAGGAGGTGGATTTTTTCTTCCAATCTTGAATCGCGCTATGATCTCATGATAATAAAACTTCTGGCACAGAAATTCCTTCAAAAATTTGTGGTCGCGAATATTGCGGATATTCTTTTTTTCATCACAAATTTGCACTAAAACTTTCCTCTTCCAGTGATTCCTTGGAAAGTACGCCATCTACGAGTCGAACAACTCCATCGATAAAAACCATGCTTGCTAACTCGCCACTTGAGAGCACATATTTTCCAATGGAAATTTCTGTAATCGGAAAAAGTTCAAAAATTCTCTCATCGACGCCTTCGTAATGCCCACATAAAATAATCATTTTTTGAATCTTGGAAAAATTTTCAAAATCTTTTTGTTGAAGAATTTTTCCTTTTGGAGACATGAAAAAAATTGGCATTTCTCCGTATTTTTCAAATAATTCACGAAAACAATTTGTCATTGGCTCAACTGTAATAACAGTTCCAGCTCACCCTCCATACGGCCTATCATCAACGCGACGTGTATTTTTTACGCTCCAGTCCGTCAGATTATGGAGATAATAGCGAAAAAGCCCTTTTTCTTGGGCTTGTTTCATAATGCTTGAATCGAGATATCATCGTACACTTTCAGGAAAAAGCGAGACAATATGGATTTCCATCGAAAATTAGTTAGTAGTTTTACCAGTTGATACTTCTGTTGATTCTGTTGTTTCCACTGAATTAAAAACAGAAGGAGCTGTCGGAGGAGTTACTGAATCAACTTTGATAGTAAAGTGAAGTGTTTTGTTCGCAAGAGGGTTTGTATTTGTTTCCTCAAGAGTCACTGTTCTTTGTTCGCTCACTTCATTGATAGCAAGAATTTTGTATGTTATTTTTTGTCCATTTACTTCTGTTTCAGCAGTGGCACCAACCACAAAATCTTTTCCAGTGAAAGGAGAATTTGTGTTTGTAACTTCTAGAGTCACTTTGTCTCCATCAATTTTTGTTACTTTGAAAGTAATTCCGTTTGCTGTTTCTGAAGAACCTACCGCCAATTTCTTGTTATAGAATGGGCTTGATGTGTTGTGGAATTCAAATGTAATAGTTGAATCTGTGCGAGAAACGAGTTTTACCACTGTTCCTTCTTCTTCAGTGATTGTATCGCTCGCCTTTTTTCCATCAACATATTGTTTGATGAAATCTGGTTGAATATCGGCAACATTCATTTCACGAGTAACTTTTCCTTCAAGAAGGCTTTTATCTTGTGTAATTGAGAACACAGGTGCAATATCTTCGTAGTATGCTTCACGAGTAATATTTCCTGTTCCGTATCCATCTTCTGGTGCTACGCTTACTGTTTTTGTCTCACCAGCGCGCATACCAATAAGTGCTTTTTCAAATCCAGCCACTACAGGAGTAGCTCCTACAGTAATTGTGAACGGTGCGCCAGTTGGCTTTCCTTCTGCGTCCATATTTCCATCAATGATTTCACCATTAGCATCAGTATCGCGCAAGATATAGTAAAGGCTTGTTTGACTACCATTTTCAATGGCAGTGCCAGTTCCAACGTCCGTTGTCATTCCAGTCTGAGTTTCAGTCTGATTGGTTGTTCCAGTTTGTGTTTCTGTTTCTGCTGCTTGCTGTCCACAAGCTGTCACCAAAAAAAGTGATGCGATAAGAAGGAGAATTTTTTTCATAAAAGTTCTACAAAAAATAAAAGTGTTGATATTATACAGAAAAAATTATTTTTTCAATGATAAAATGGCTGTATCAATTTCCAAAAGTTGTCATAATACATTTTTTTTCATTCATTTCCCGCTTCTGTAAGCGATATTGATGTTTTCAATTTTTTGAAAAAATTTTCAGAATTTTTCGGATTTTATCGGGCTTTTTAGTGCTTTTTCAACCATGAAACTACTGATTCATGGAAGTTTTTCGATAATTTGTGATTGAGTTGCGCCAAGATCACGAAGTCTCAATATGTAGGCATTTTTCCGTAAAATTCCAATGAGTGAGCTTAAAGAAATATTGATTTCAGCTGGACTGGTGAGGTTTTCGCTGATTTTTTTTCGAAGTTCTAGTGATTTGGAAATATTTTCCGCGAGAATCGCGTCTATAAGTGAAAAATTTTTATCGCCTGAATATTCATGAGAAAATTGTACAATGATGCTATCATCGATGTTTTCACCATTTTTATGAAGAATACTAATGTGCTCCATGGTCGCACTAATCGCATGACCAAGTAGGGGATTGCTATCGCCCGTATCGCGCAATTTTTCTGCATTTTGATATCGCAAAAGAATTTTTTTGGCAATATTTTCTGGAAGTTCAAATTTTTTTGCCCATTCTGAAGCTATCCATGACATATTGCGTTTGCGTAGCGTAGCATTTTTTTCAAGCCATTTTTTGAGATTTTCCTCGCCCGCACCGAGATTGTAAAAAAGCAAAAAATCACTTTCATTTAGATTTGGAAGAATTTTTTCAAGAATAATTTCAAATCCATTATTTTCCTTTTTGGAACGAGATTTTTTCTCTCATCCACCAGAAAAAACAAACATTCTCATACTCTCAAAAAGTCCCACGCTCATGATTTTGTCGTGATATATTTGAAAATTTTCGCCATCACCAAGTGGACAGATTTCCACACTTTCAGTGCCATATTTTTCACGAAAAATTCGCACCAAATTATTTTTGTCTTCCTCGATGAGAGCGCTATTGTCGCCAAAAATGTAAATAATATTTTTTTGCATAAAAATATTATAGAGAAAAAATTTTTTTCGCAATAAAAAATCCCGAAATCGGGAATTTTTATTTTTTCAAAAGATCACGGATTTCAGCAAGAAGTTCTTCTTGAGTTGGACCTTTTGGTGCTTCTTCAATTTTTTCTTCTTTTTCAAATTGTGATTTTGCTTTATTGATCGCTTTTACAACGATGAAAATAGCAATCGCAACGATGAGAAAATTGAGAGTGATTGTGATGAAATTTCCGTATGCAAGCACTGCTCCTTGAGTTTTTGCGTCAGCAAGAGCGAGTCCATATTGTGCCTTTGAACCAGGAAAAACATAGTACATATTTGAAAAATCGATATCACCAATCAGCCAACCAAGCGTTGGCATCACAAGATCTTCTACAACAGAAGTAACGATTTTACCAAACGCAGCACCGATAATCACACCGACAGCGAGGTCAATCACATTTCCTTTCATGGCAAATGCCTTAAATTCTTTAAAAACAGACATAGAAAAAAAGAATAAAAAAGTAAACGAAGCAATTATATAGATTTTTTTCAAAAATCAACTTTACTTTTTATAAACTTGCCTACAATATGGATATGAAAAAAATTTTTTGGAGCATTTTTGTGATTTTTTTGAGCTTTTTTGTCGTGTCTTGTACTTCAAAAAATACTCATGACACTATCTGAAAAGAACTTAATATTGTCAAAATTCTTTGAAAAAATAATGGAAAAATTTTCTCTCAGAGCATGGGGTATAAAATTTCTGAGAATCTTATTCTCACGAGCGCTCATTCTCTGAATGATGAGAATTTACAATATTTGATAAATAACGAAAAATACACAATTCTCGAAAAAAACTTGAACGAAGATATCGCATTTTTGGGAAAAAATTTGGTGGAAAAAATTCCTGAAAATTTTTTGAAAAAGGGAATTATTGGTGAAAAAATTTTTGCTTTTGTTGAGCGTGATGGGAAAAAAATAAAATTGGAATGAAAAATTATTGCGACTGATGTGATGGTTGCAGGATTTTTTGAAAATGGAAAAAATTTTTCGTTTCGCGCGCGTATCTTGACTGATTTGTCAGTACAATTAGGTGATAGCGGCATGCCGATTTTTAATAAATTTGGTGAGATTCTGGACATCGTCCATATCTCAAATTTTCACGAATAAAAATAAAAACCCAATTGGGTTTTTATTTTTAGGCTGCATGGATATTTTCAGTATATGCGGCATTCAAATCATTAGGTGCGCGTTGTTGTTTAGTGTGTGTATTACTCAATTCCGTCTTCAAGTTGTTTATATCCGCTCCCATGTCTTTTACCACCTGATTGCTACCTTGACCATTTTTTCCGGCCTGATAGATAGACCATCCAAGTTTTGTTTTATCAAGACCTGCACGATGAACAGCTTCTCTGAGAACTTTTTCGTCAAATCGACCATTAACATTAGCTGTATCCAATAATGTTTTCGCAAGGCTTCCGATAGCATCTTGAGCACCCTGTAGATTGTTGCTATTTGCCGCATTATATGCAGTATTCATTAACTTATCAGCTTCACCTCGTAGTACCGTATGACTCGTTCCTGCTAGAGCACGACCATTATCAATCTGATCCACCTTAACATTAATTTGGTTACTGATATTGTTGGTATGATTCGGAGCACTGCTATTCGGATTATTGGAAGAGTTTTCAAAGAGTTTTCCAGCAGTACTGTCTCGGTATTTTTCAGCAATACTTGCATTCGTTGCATTGTTTAGGCTGTATCCTAACTTTTCAAGCCCACCAACTGTTCCGACACCAGGAAGGGGAACCATTTTGATTGAGCTTCCAGCCATGGTTTTCATTTGATCTCCAAAACTTTTGAATGGTGCGAGGATTTTCTCAATTCATTTATTTATTGATGCAGCCG
Source organism: Candidatus Altimarinota bacterium (assembly GCA_013332525.2). Lineage (GTDB taxonomy): Bacteria > Patescibacteriota > Gracilibacteria > BD1-5 > UBA2023 > GN02-873. Next base: position 78,615 of record JABCOP020000001.1, on the reverse strand, counting down.
CCATGAAGGCTACCCAGATGAAAATGAGTGCAATGAATTGTACAATGACGGTTCCAAATCCGCCAAGGAATCCATTTTTTGTATTTACTGTGGTTGGTGATCCTGGCCCAACTTTTCCCTCAAAATCAATGCTAATTTCCCCAAAGCGTACGGTTGTAATAGAAATTTTTCCGCCAGATCCTGTTGAATTTTTATTGTTTTCATTCGCTTTCGCAGGAGCAATTTTTTGAGTAATTGTATTTTTTGGATTCCCCATAATAGTGAGGAGCGTACATCCATTTTCACTCTCCATATTACAATTTGCTCCTCCAGTCTGACCGCTGAGCCCATCCTGAATTGTACTTACGACAATAAGTCCAAAAGAGAGCGCAAGTCCGATTACAGCCGGCACAAAAGCCAAACCAATAAATTGTCAAATATCAAATGTTTGTGATTCTTCTGATTTCCATTCTGTGAAGACAATTTTTGCTGTAAAAATTGGCGCAAAAATCGCATACATCCACATTTTGATGGCACGAGTGAAGAGAATGTAGACAAGCGCAATCGTGAGAATTCCAAACACCAAGAACATTACTGCGGAGAAGATAAGGCCATTCACAAGCTGTCAAACGGTATTTACGATATCAACTCAAGAATTGATATTTTGAATTTTTTTAACATCTTGCACCTTAAAAATTCCGTACGCATAGACGAGCATTGGACTATAAATCCCACTTCCGCTTTCCATAATTTTTTTAACACTCGTACACTGATCAGGAGTTTTTTCACAATCTACACTACTTCCTCCGTTAAATATTTCTGATGCTTTGACGTGTTTTGGTACTGCATTTTTTGTCCAAAAAGTTTCTGTTTCAGGATTCTGAAGTTTGCTCATCATTGTTCCTGGGATTTGCAATACTGTTGCGGTTACAACCGTTGCCGTCGAAATCACAAATTGGACAAACCACCAAGTAAAGGGAATCAAAATAATCCCCAGAAAAAGTCGCGGCAACAAGGCTTTGTAGGAATATTTTTCGACATTAAAAATTGTGGCAATTGCTATCACAATCAACAGAATTGCATAGACAAAATAGAGAATATTCGAGACTGTAATCCAAAGTTGATACATTTTGTCTCGAAGCCCGAACATATCACCCGTCACCCAGTCTGGCGACATAAGCCATCCTGCAAACATAATAATGGGTGAAACGAGCATAGTAATCACTGCAAGCGCTGTATTGAGAATCACCACCACATTATTCATACTTTTGTTGAATGAATCTGCAGCTTGATCTGTGGTTCATGCGCCTTTTGAGTCTTTTCATTGTGTTGCTGTTTGTTGTGTTCCATTATTCGTGGCAGATTGTGCCCGGACGGCTGGTACTTCCATCGAAAAAACAGAATTTATCGCCCTCATGTTGATGCTTGTTTCCATTTTTGTGGACACGAAAAATCCGCTTACAAATACTGCAAACATCACGAATACACTGAATGTTTTCTTAAAAATTCACATAAAGAGAAAAATATTACATGCATTAAATCATATTTTCATTTTTTTTGCAAGTATTTTTTGATTTTTTCATTTTTTGTATTGACATTTTTTAAAATATTTTTATGACACATTTTTTAAAATTTTTCTAAAAACAAAAACCCTATTGAAGGGCTTGTTTTGCTTTATAATCGGCTTCTGACTGAATCAGGCCAAGTTCTTTGATGATATCAGTTCCTGTATCAGGAATGACAACCATACTTTTTTTGATAATTCCTTCGCGATTATTCATAAGCGCGTCAAGAATTTTTCGATTTTTGTTTTGTAGAGCAAGATATGATTTTTCAAATCGATCCAAATAAATCGCATAAATTTTCATGCGAGAATCGAGATTTTTGGCATCCAAATAGTCATTGATGGCACTATTTACGCCAGAATATTCAAAAACGTTATACGAATTTTGAAGCGTATTTTTGGCAGTATTTTGTGCGTTTGTGGCATTGGAGAGGAGGCTTTGAACTTCGGTTTTTTGCTCTCCAATAATATTTAATCGTTCCTGTGTTTTGAGATAATAACTTTTGAGCAGGGAAATGTGATTATCAAGGCTTGCTTGGCGATTTGCGGCCGTATCAAGCATTGCAACAATATCAGTTTTGAGAATATTTGCATAAGCTGTAATCGCTGTCATATTTGACGCAATGAGTTTTTCCTGTCCAGCAACGGGATTATTGAGAACTTCGGCAATCGAAATAGTATTATCAACAGAATTATTTGACAAATTAGTATTTTTTTGTGGAATAATTCCACCAATACGAAGAGAAAGTGCTGTCGCGGAATTTCCAACATACGAAATATTGGCATTCTCAAAATTTGCATTATTATGGGCTTGTGCTGATGAACCCGAAAGTGACGAAAAATATTCCCACGAAAAATGGATTACAACTGCAAAAATGAGTGTAAAAATAATCGTATTTTTGATAAAATTCTTGATTTCTGGAGTAAAAGCCATATTATGTAAACATATTTTTTAAATTGTACCATTCTTTCTTCTTTTCGTCAAATGAAAAAAATTTTTTCTTATTCGCTTGCGACTTTTTTGCTTATTGGAGCAATTTTTTTGGGATTTTTTATCAAAATTGTCCCAGAATATAATATGGAAATTTCAGAAATTTCCCCACAAAAAAATGCGGAAAATACTTTTGAAGTGGCGCTTGAAAAACCTAAAAATACGTGGTATTTGGGGCTTGAAAAAGATTTTGTGGAATCCAATTTTTCCCATCCTGAAAGCCTTTGTGCCAAATTTTTGGTGTCTGGGGAGGAGTTTTCAGAATGTCTAGATTTGGAAGATGCAGATGAGACGTCAAAATTTTATTCTTTCCCGATTATCACGAAGCTTTCGGACAAAATTTCTTTTGAAATTTTTTATAATCATCAAAAAATTGATCGTATCAAAAATCCAACTTTGTACGCCATCAATACGCTTCCTGAATGAAAAAAAATGGCTTTTGCTCCACTGGAAACAACTGCCGATCCGATGGTAATTTCTCGTGCGCAGTGGGGCGCGGATGAGACATTGCGCTATGCAAATCATCCGAAGCAGCTCGCCATTAAGCACGCACAATTGGTTCAGGCTTCAAAACCAAAGACAGAAAAACAAAAGCAGGCGGCACAAAAATTGGCTGATATCAATAAATTTGTTGGTCAAAAACTTGCTGGAGAATTTACGACGACAGAAATGATTCGTACAGAGAATGGACAAGAACTTGTTTGGCCAATTCAGAAAGTTCAAAAAGTGAATAAAATTATTGTTCATCATACAGCTGATAAGTTGGATGGCCGTTCTGATGAAGAGATTTTGCGCGCAATTTACGCATACCATGCTGTTACGCGTGGTTGGGGAGATATTGGATACAATTATCTTGTGGGCCAGAATGGGAAAATTTATGAAGGTCGTGCTGGTGGTGATTATGTAGTTGGTGCTCATGCAGCCTATAATAATATTGGATCTGTGGGGATTTCTGTGCTTGGAGATTATGAGCATGGATATTTGAATGTGAATCAAGAAATTGGACTTAAGACGGCGATTGATATGGCTGCTCGAAAATATAATGTTGATCTCAATGCGACTGTAATGGGCTTTAAAACTTGTAATCAATCTTCGTGTTATCCGATTCAGGTTGTATATACACCAGCACTTTTGGGGCATAAAGATGTTGGAATCACCAATTGTCCTGGAAAAAATATTTATGCTTCGCTTCCTGCTTGGCGCAAAGAATTATCACAGGGCTACAATCCGCCTGCCATGATTCAAAATTCCCAACCAATTCAGCCTCCTTCTACTCCTCAGAATAATTCTTCTGGACTTTTTGGTGAAAATTTTGGGCTCAAAATACAGCCAACTATTCAACCGAATATTACACCAAGTGTGACACAAAATAATATTTCTGTCAATAGAAATATTACCCCAGAAATGCGCCAAAGTTTGACTCAAAATAATTATTCTGGCCAAAAATTCCGCGTGAAACTTTCTTATCCAGAAAATCAGAATTTTATTGAATTGTCCGCATTTGAGAATGCTGATGCAAAAGTCATTCTTGATGGTCAGACCAAAAATATTGCTCGTTGAGAAAAAATTTCTATTCATCCAACCAATAATGGAAAAATAGCCGTAAAAATTGGATCCGAGAATTTTGAGGTGACCAATTTTTTGCTTGCATCGAGCGCTATTGAGATTAATTCTTGGTCTAGAAAACCTGATTGGGATAAGCAAAATCGCTATAACGATAATATTTTCCGTGATACAATTGAAATTTTTAACCAAAATGGAAAATTAGCCGTTGTCAATCATTTGCCGATGGAATATTATTTGAAAGGATTGGGTGAAGTTTCTAATGGGGATTTACCTGAAAAAATTAAAACTATCGCGGTGGCGGCGCGTGGTTATGCGACTTTCTACATGCAAAAGGAAAATCGAAAATACAATACTGATCGCTATGATGGAAGTGATGACCCAAATTCATTTCAGCGATATTTGGGGTTAGGATATGAGTTGCGTTCGCCTAATGTTGCTAAAATGGTAGATGCAACTGCGTGAGAAGTGATTTTTTATAATGATAAAATCATTAAACCATGGTATTTTTCTCGTTCGGCTGGCCGCACACTTTCGTATAGCGAATATTGTCAAAAAAATAACGGAAAAAATTGTGAAAATATTGCGTATTTGCAATCCGTCGATGACCCTGCAGGTGCAAACCAAACACAATCTGGGCATGGAGTTGGAATTTCCTGAATTGGAGCGACGCGTTTTGCTGAGCAGGGATGGGATTATAAAAAAATTATTCAATACTATTTGGCTGGGGTTACTATCCATAAATAAAATATGTTTTTATCAGATATTGACATTCAAAAAAATATCGAATCTGGCGATATTTTGATCACCGATTTTGATAATTCGCGCTTGCAACCGGCAAGTTATGACATTCGCTTGGGGAATAAATTTCTTGTGGTGGATGATTATAAAAGCCCTGTGATTGATCCTGTGAAAAAAATTTTGCCAGAGTATCGCGAAATTGAACTTCGTGATGATGAATTTTTTACACTGCATCCTGGGACAACCATTCTCGGAATGAGTTTAGAAAAATTTGGTTCAGAAAAATTTTTGATTCAACTTTCTGGAAAATCTTCGTTGGCGCGCCTTGGGCTTATTGTTCATAATACAGCAGGACTCATCAATCCAGGTCATTATCTCAATATTACCTTCGAGCTTGCCAATATGAATAGTATTCCGATTATTTTGCGGCCAGGAATGGAAATTGCGCAATTGTTGTTTGCAGAAATGTCGGCTCGTCCAGAAAAGGATTATCGAAAAGTTGGGCGTTATGCTGAGTGAGAAGATAATTTTACCAGCTATCAGGAAAAATAGAAAAATTTTTGTATCAAAAAACAAAAATTCTTATTGGAAAAAAACAAAAATTCTGTATACTATGCAGGATTTTATTTTTAAAAAATTTTTATGAAAGTTCGCATCAAAAAAAATCACGATTTTCCTATAGAATACAAGACTTCTGGGGCTTGCGCGTTTGATTTTTATGCTTCTGAGGAAAAAACTTTTGCCCCAGGTGAGTGGGGACTTGTTGAAACGGGAACGGTTGTAGAAACGCCGGAAGGTTTTATGTTGATGACGGCGCCGCGTTCATCGACTTTTAAAAATTATGGCTTAATGCAAGTAAATAGTGTTGGAATTATTGATAATGATTATTGCGGCGATACTGATACCATTAAATTTCCATTTATCAATATGCGAAATGAACCGGTGACTATTCCTGCGGGTGAACGTATTGGACAAGGAATTTTTGTAAAAATTGAAAAACCGATGATTGAATTTGTTGAAACGATGGGAAATGCGGACCGAGGCGGATTTGGTACTACTGGGAAAAAATAATATGAAAATTACCGCAATTCTTGCCATGACAGAAAAACGTGTAATCGGGCGCGACAATGAGCTTGCATGGCACATTCCTGAGGATTTGATGCGTTTTAAAAATTTGACGCTTGGCCAGGTGGTAATTATGGGGCGAAATACTTTTTTTTCGATTCCAGAAAAATTTCGTCCGCTTCGTGGTCGACGAAATATTGTTCTCACGCGCGAAAAAATTGAAAATGTTGAATGTTTTGCTGATATTTCGGAAATGCTCCGTGCACTCAAAAATGAGCAACGAAAAATTTTTGTAATCGGTGGTGCTTCTCTATATAATCAATTTTTTGAAAAAAATTTGATTGATTCAGTCGAGTTGACATTATTGAAAAAAGATTTTTCCTGAAATATTTTTGTGAATGAATTTCGTCAGAATTTTGAAGAAATTTCACGACAAGAATTTTCGGATGGCTATTTTATTTCATTAATTCGTAAAAATGGGTAATTTGGGCGAACAGCAATATTTGGATTTATTGCAAAAAATTTTATCAGATGGCGTGGCACGACCCGATCGCACAGGGATTGGAACAAAGTCAATTTTTGGCCACCAAATGCGATTTGATTTATCACAGGGATTTCCGCTTTTGACTACCAAAAAAGTCTATTTGAAGGCAATTATTCATGAATTAATTTGGTTTTTGTCGGGTGATACGAATATTCGCTATTTAGTAAAAAATGATGTAAAAATATGGAATGAATGGGCTTTCTCGGTATATATTAAACAAAATAATTTATCAGAAAAATTTCCTCGATATTCACCAGAATGGCACGATGAGCTCGCTAGTTTTGTAGAAAAAATTAAAAATAACGCAGAATTCGCACAAAAATGGGGAGATCTTGGTCCTGTGTATTGAAAACAATGGAGATCTTGGGATACCCGAGAAGGTATTTCCATAGACCAGATTTCTAACGCCTTAAATACTATTTTAAATGATCCATATTCTCGTCGAAATATCGTTTCTGGTTGGAATGTGGGGGAGATTGAAACTCTTATTAAGGATAAGGATAGTGCTCCACCTCCATGCCATACATTGTTTCAATTTTATGTCGCGAATGGAAAGTTGTCATGTCAGCTCTATCAACGATCGGCCGATGTGTTTTTGGGTGTTCCGTTCAATATTGCTTCGTACGCGCTTTTGACAATGATGATAGCACATTGTACGGGACTCGAGGCTTGAGAATTTATTCACACATTTGGTGATGTGCATATTTATAATAATCATATAAATCAAGTTCAGGAGCAGCTTACTCGAGCACCTCGTTCATTTCCTCGTATGATTTTAAACCCTGAAAAGCGAGATTTATTTGCATTTGAATTTTCTGATTTTACACTCGAAAATTACGATCCGTACCCAACCATTTCCGCTCCTATCGCTGTTTAATTTTTATATTATGTATATTGTTTTTGAGGGCATTGCCTGAGCGTGAAAATCTACGCAATCAAAAAAATTGGTAGAATTTTTGCAGAAAAAATTTCCTGAGAAAAAGATTTTGCAGGTACACGAACCTGGATCAACACCAATTGCACAAGATATTCGAGCCCTTGCTCAAGCGAAAACTTGGGATGATGATTTTATGCACCCACTCACGAATGCGTATTTATATGCAGCATCTCGTGCTCAGTTGATTCATACAAAATTGATTCCAGAGTTGCATGCTGGGACTATTATTGTGTCAGATCGTAGTTTTTTGTCATCTTTGGCATATCAGGGTGAGGCGCAACGACTCGGATTTGATAAGGTAATGTCAATTAATGCTGATGCTATTGAGGATTTAATACCTGATATAGTATTATATATTGATACGAATATTGATACAGCAATGAATCGAGTTTTTGATGCTAAAGGCGACAAATGGGAAACAATGGGGCGTCAATTTTATTTGGATACCCAGCGAGGCTATGAAAAATGCGCGCAATTAGAAATGCTTGAAGGAAGGTTTTTTAGAGTTAATGGAAATCGAGATCCTGGTGATGTGGCTCAACAAATTAAAATTATTATTAATGATACATATGATAAAATTGGGAAGTAGGGAAGAGTATGGGCAAATTACAAGTAAATGAATGATTGGGCGCGAAGATTGTCCCTTTTGTCCACCTAATCTTAACCCAGAGTACACGCTTTGGGAATGAAAATTTTGGCGAATTGTTCATAATAAATATCCATATACAGGAACTCATGAGCATCTCATGGCGGTGCCAATCGCTCATCACAAATTTGCTTCAGAATTTTCTATTGATGAATGGGTCGAGATGTCAAAAATTCATAGCTTTATGGAGAAATTTTTTGGAGAAAAATTATATTTTTCTTTTACAAGAGAAAACTTTCATGAAAATATTGCTGATGGACGAAGTGTAGAACATTGGCATATGCATTTTTTGCCATGAAGATTGCAGGGGAAATTTTTGCGAAAAATGCTAGAATTACAGGGCTTTCCTGTTGTACAAGATTTAAAAATTGATTAGTATGAAAAAAAATCTTTTTGTCATTGATGCGTATAATTTGATCTATCGAATGTTTTATGCCATTCCAGAAATACATACTCGATCGGGTATGCAGGTGAATGCTATTTTTGGTGTTGCAAAATTTTTGAAAAATCTGATTGAAGAAAATCCTGAATCGCAGTTGGTGGTTGCAACGGATGTTGGAGCATCGTTTCGTGCTGATATTTTTTCTGAGTATAAAGGAACCCGTGATAGAATGCCGGATAATTTACGATGTCAAATTGAGGGCGTTTTTTCATTGTTCGATTCTGCAAAAATTCAGGTAATCGGCGTGGAATGATATGAGGCTGATGATGTGATGGGGACGATTGCACAGAAATATAAGGATTCCGAGTATCAGGTGGTGATTATCTCATCAGATAAGGACTTATGTCAATTTGTCGATGATGGGAAAGTGCATATTTATGATGCTATGAAGCGTAAATTTATGCGTCGAGCTGATGTGATTGAAAAGTTTTGAATTCCTCCGGAAAAAGTTCGTGATTATTTGGCGATTGTATGAGATAGTTCGGATAATATTCCAGGGATTGCTTGATTTGGTCCAAAAAAAGCCGTCGATTTGCTAGAAAAATTTGATACTCTTGAGAGTATATTTGAGAATCTCGATTCCTTAACGCCAAAGATGCGAGAATGATTACAAAATAATCAAGAAATCGCATTTTTGTCACAGAAACTTACGAAAATTATTACTGATATTGCGCTTCCTGAAATCATTTTTGGTAATACTTCAGAAAAAATTTTGACAGATGAATATATTGACAACCTTAAAAAATATGAATTTCGGTCACTTCTGCCGGCTGATTGTTCTATATCTGCGCCAAAAAAGGATATTTCTGTAACGGAAATCCAAAACCTGCCTGAATATCAGAATTTATTGATTGAAATACAAAAGATTTCTGAACCTATTGGTATTTCTATTGATTTAATGAATAAAATTTATATTTCTGTTGAGGGGAAGGTGTATATGCTTGATAGTAAAATGCTTGATATTTCCGAATTTGCAGATGCTATCTTTGCTGGTGAAATTATTTTTGCATCGTATGAGCCAAAGGAAATACTTGGAAAACTTTACAAAATTTTGCACCCAATAACTCCAAAAGATAAACTTCAAGAAGTATTATTTTAAAAAATCCCCAGTAGGGGATTTTTTATGAGTATACATAATTATTGAAGGCAGCAACGGTAATACCATTTGGGTTACTTGAAAATTTAGCAATTCCTGGATTTTGTCGTGCAATTTCTAGAGCTTTCGCTGGACCAACCTGGCTTCCAACTACAAAATCAGGAGATTTCCCAATTGCATATGGATAGAATGTTGCAAGATATAGATCGGCGGGGGAATTGAGATTTCCTCTGAATGGGGTGTAATATTTTTCTACATATTCTAATTGTTGCGTTGCACTCATATTATAGAGAGCATTGACAGTAGTTCATAGTCCTACGGCTGTATCTGGCATAAATTGAATGAGTCCAGTGGCACCAGAATCTTTATTGCGCGCCTGAGGATTAAATCGAGATTCTTTATACATTACAACCTTTAGGTGTTCTGGGTTAATTTTGAGGCGAGAACACATTGCTTGCATCCGAGTTTGAAATTCTGGATTATTCCAAACTTCTGCACCTTTTTGATTCATTCGAACTTCCGCGTTGAAAGGTATAGCTTGTTGACGAGATTCTTCTTCGATATAAGAAAGACGTTGTTGAACTGCGGTTGAATCCTCATTTGTGGCATTCCCAATTTTCAAGATTTTTATTTGATAGCCGTCGTAAATTGGTATATATCGACCATCCGCATCATAATATCCTGGGCGAGGATTATTACCTCGTTCTGCTTTTACTCCATTGATTTCTGCTTGTCGAACAGTTGCTGGAAGAATATCACCAGCACCAGTTTTTTGGGCTAAACTCATATTACCTCCAAAATTTACCACAAATTCATCATTTTCGGCCATTTTTTCAGTGGACACAATATCGGTTTTATTTTTGTATACAAGCGTCAGAGGAGCAATATCAATTCCTTTTGATTTGAGCGTCAAAAGGTCAATATTTCGGTATGTATCCGTATTTTTTCATTCCAAAATTTTTCGAACTTCATTTTGAAGATTTTTGTCTGAAATATTTTTTCATTCTTGAATCCCTGAAAAAGCTTCGAGGCGAGTAATAGTTCTCTGAAGTTTAAATTTTTTCTGTGCATCTTGCTCAGATTCTAGCTGTTTGCGAAGATTTTCGATTTCAGAGCTAATATTTGCGCGAGTTTGTTCTTTTTGTGCTTCATTTTGTGCTGATAATTGAGCACGCTCTGCTTGTATTTCTGGTGTTGCGGGTGCTTGCGGAATATTTTTATTTTCCTGATGTGTATCAGGATTAACACGAATTTGTACGCTTGATTTTGGAGTCATAGGCAAAATTATTTATATTTATTTTACGATAAAAACAAAAAAGTCAAGCTTTATTTTGAAAGCTCGATCAGTGCCGTTTCTTGAGAATTAAAAATCGGCAAAATAGAAGTAATCCCTACGAGATCGAGAGTATCATTTACCTCAGGAGTGAGATTACAAAGCGCAAATTTTCCATTTCCGTCTTCTGTTCGCTGGGCAATATCTGCAATATATCCGATAGATTTGCTGTTGAGATATTTGAGTTTTTCAAGATTAAAAAGTGTTTTGGCGCCATTAAAATCGCCAATATTTTCAATAATACTCGGAAAAGTATTGTCCACATTGGTTTCGTCTAATTCTCCATCAAATGTAAAAATCTTGATGCCAGTGTTTGTTGCTGCCGTTTTGATTTCTAGATGAGTAAGCATAGTAGAAAAAATAATTACATAGGTATTATAACACTTTTTCTTAAAAGTTGCAACTTTTTATTGATTTTTTTGAAAAATAGGTACAATTCTCGTATGAAATATGGTATTTTTGATTTTTCTGGAAAAAATATTCCTGAGCTTTCCCTTTGGCAATCAGCTGCATGGAAAAATATTTTGACAAAATCTGGGCAGGCGAGGGAAGTTTTTTATTTTGGAAATCCAGATGCGACATTTTTTTTGGTAGAAATTCGTGCTGTTGGAGCAGGATTTTTCGGTGCGTTTATTTTGTGAGTAAAAGATTTTCAAATCGCTGATGATTTTTCGGATTGTTTTAAAAGTTTGAAAAACTTTTTACAAAAAAAGTGAATCATTTTTCTTCAAGTTGAGCCCATTGAGGAAATTGTAGAATTTCAAAATTTACCCTCTAGAGAGGTTTCCCGAAAATTTTTAACGCCATTTACGCGTATTATTTCACTCAATGATGATGTTGAAGAAATTATTGCTGACATGCCACAAAAAGGGCGTTACGCCATCCGCAATGCTGAGAAAAAATGAGTAGAAATTGAGATTATTACCGATTTTTCAGAAAAAATTTTGGATGAATGGATGAAACTTTTGGATGAAACGACTGCTCGTGACGCGTTTTCGCACAATTCTCGCGAATATTATGAAACATTTTTGCAAGAACTTTGAAATGATGTTTTTATGATTGCCTCCAAAATGAATGAAAAATATTTGGCAATGACGATTTCTGTATTTTCTGGTAAGACAGCGTTATATTATTATGGTGCTTCAACGAGCGATTCAGAAGGCCGAAAATTGGCGAGTAGCTACCTGACGCTTTGGGAGTCGATGAAATTTTCCAAAAATCACGGAAAAACAATGTATGATTTGTTTGGGGTTGCCGATCCTAATAATCCAAACGACCCACTTCTCTGAGTGTCTCAATTCAAACAAAAACTTGGTGGTAAAATCCACGAATTACCAAAAAAATTTTTATTTCCCATTTCTTTCAAATTTTCGATTTATTCTTTGCTTCTCAAAATAAAAAAATTCCTAAAAAAATAGGAATTTTTTGTTACAAATTTTCGGCATGAAATGCCATAATAATTTCTTCACGAATCACATCTTTGAGGTCAATAGTCATATTTTTGGTATTAATAAGATTGATATCGTCGCCATCAAGAGGATCGACTTGTGTTTTCCAAATGCGCTCAAATTCGGGAATCGAAATCCTCGTTTTTTTATTTTCGTATGAAACTTCGGTGGAAAAATTGGTAAAAATACCATGAATTCCATCTTCGATAACAATCAATTTAATCGTAAAAAGGAGTGGTTTGAGAAACGTTAAATCTTCGTAAAATCCATCAAAAATTTCGCCATCAAAAGAAAAAATTTTTGAGTCACCATCGTAACTATTGATGAGATCGTCAACAGGAATTGTAAACATATTATTTGGTTAGTTGTGTAGAATTTTGTTCTTCGTAAAGCAAAAGTGCTGTCGTCAAATATTGGTGAATGCTTTCATCGTCGGGTGCGAGTCCGTGTGCACGGCGCAGAAGAGCAATTCCTTTTTGCATATTGCCAATCATGACATTACACCAGCCAATGCTTCGGATGATTTCTGCGTTATTCGGAAAAAGAATATTAGCTTTTTCAAGAGTTTCGAGAGCCTTTTCATAATCTCATTTTTCCAAAAAAATATAGCCTTGCAAATAAATGCCTGTACCCGATTCTGGATGCAATTCGCGTGCATAATGAATGACTTCTTCGGCTTTTTCAAGGTTTTCTTGATACAAATAAATATCCGCTAATTCTTCATAAAAACGATAATCATTGACGTGTTTTTTGAGTCATTCAAGTGTTTCTGTGAGGGCAGCATCGTAGTTTCCGGCACTTTTATGATTTTCAATTTTTTGAATAATACTATCTGCTGAATTCTGCATATCAAAAATTAATTTTCAAAAGTATACCAAATTTGTTCAAAAAATCAAAATTATTTTTTCCAATGCTTTTCAACAAGTGATTTCATAGATTTTCCTTCTTTGGTGGCAAGCGATTTTCCTTCCTCCTTGAGAGCAAGCTGACCGCAGGCAGCATCAATATCGTCGCCCATTGTGTGGCGAATTGTTGAAGGAATTCCATGTTCTTCGAGCGTTTTTTGAAATTTTTTCATGATAATTTTGCTCGTCGGCTGATAATTATTTCCCATAATTCCTTCACCAGGATTATATGGAATAAAATTTACATGCGCGAGACGATTCTTGAGGAGTTTTGCGAGTTCATGTGCGTACTCGATGCGGTCCGTTACGCCAGCAATCATGATGTATTCATAAAAAATACGCTTATTTGTCTTGGTAACATAATCATCAAGCGCCTTCATGAGAGTCTCAATCGGATACGTATGATCCACGGGCATAATTTTTTTACGCGCTTCATCGTTGGGTGCATGCAAGGAAATGGCGAGAGAAATTTGTGGGAAATCATTTCCGAGTTTCTCAATTCCAGGAACTACGCCACAACTCGAGATGGTAATTCGACGATTTGAGAGATCTAATTTCTTCTGAGCGCTCGCTATCAAAATTGATTTTTTAACATTTTCGTAGTTCAAAAAAGGTTCACCCATCCCCATATATACGATATTTCGAATTTTTTTGTCTTCTGGCTCCAAAAATTCATTGGCGTACATCACTTGTTCCACGATTTCATAAAATTCTAGATTTCGAAGAAGTCCAAGCTTTCCAGTTGCACAAAAAGTACACGCCATTGGACATCCTGCTTGACACGATACGCAAAGTGTTGTACGGCCTGAAAGATGGCGCATAATCACGGATTCAATCATATTTCCATCGTGAGTATTGAAGAGAAATTTTGTTGTTTGCCCATCATCACTCGTAATCGCGGAATGCAATTTTAGTGAATAGAAAAAACAATTTTCTTTTAAAAGTGTACGAATGTCTTTGGGAAGAGTTTCGATTTCATCAAAATTTTTGGCAGCATTTTTATAAACCGCATTCTCAATTTGTGCGTAACGAAATTTTTTGTGTCAATTTTGTTCTAGAAGCTCAATCACTTTAGCTTCGTCATGAATAGAAAACATCTGATAATAAAGATAAAATCTCTCATTCGAGAGATTATTAGATAAACATAATAATAGCAGCAGAGGTGAGCCCTACAATTCCACCAGCAAAGGCTTCGAGTGGTGTGTGTCCGAGTGACTCGTTGAGCGAATGCGACTCGTGAGAATTGATTTTATTCAGTGCTTTAGCATGTAATCCAGACTGATATCGAATATTCATCGCGTCATAAATCACGATAATCGAGAGCACCAAACATACCGCAAAAAGATCGCTGTAAATCCCATCTTTGATTCCAATCGCTGTCAAAAGCGAAATTACAAAGGTTGAGTGAGCGCTCGGCATCCCACCGCTTCCAAGCATTTTAGCAACGGAAAAGCGCCCTGCGACCATATGAAAAACACCTTTGAGAATCGTTGCGATTCCCAGTGAAATGATTGGTACTACAAGAATGTGTTCGTGAAAAAATCCATTATAAATATGCATCCAGTACTAGATAGGAATAAATTATGCAACTGAAACAATCGTATATTCAGTTACTTCACCACTTGGTGGAACAACACTGATTGTATCACCCACGTTTCGCCCAAGAATAGCCATTCCAAGCGGAGATTCGTTACTAATTTTATTTTCCAAAATAGACGCCTCCTGAGAACCTACGATTTTATACGTGCGAGGCTCCTCATTCGCTTTGTTTTCCTGAACAGTTACGGTTGCACCGATGTTGATACCAGCTTTACGACTTTTTTTCTCATCAATAATTTCGTAATTTCCTGGTTTGAGTATTTCTTCGAGCTCGCTGATTCGGCCTTCAATATGTGCTTGTTCTTCACGAGCAGCGGCATATTCAGCATTTTCTGAAAGGTCACCAAAGGAGATTGCTTCTTTGAGCTTGTCGGCAATTTCTTGGCGTTTTTCGGTCTTAAGAAGTTGAAGTTCTTCTTGAAGTTCAAGAAGTCCGCTCTGGGAAAGGAGGATTTTGTGGTCAGTCATATAATAAAATTAAGATTTTTCTTTGAGAATAAGTTCTTTAAAAGTATTGAATTTGCTTTTTGGAAGGGTAATGAGAAGGGTTTGAACTTCTACCTTCATTACTATCCGAACCAGTGTATCACTGGTTTTCGGGTTGACATAAAAACTATCAAAAGGAAAAGGAGTTTCAGTATTCACAGTGTATACATTTGGATCAAGCGCCTGAAAATTTTTGAGAAAAGTTTGATAGGGAAGGAGTGATGCTACAACCGTCATGCCAAATTTTTCGTCAGAATAAGTCGTGTAAGCCGTATTATCAAATGTGTGTAAATCAAAAATTCCGTTATTTTCTGTTTTTGTCAATTCAATTGTTGGGAGAATTTTTCCTAAAAATTTTGCAGAAACTGGAATAATTTCTCCAGAATTTGTCGTTGTCGTAGTATTTGCTTGGGTTGTTGTCGCTGTGTTCGTACCTGTAAGTTGAGCGAGTTGCGCCTTGATTTCAGACAATTCTTGCTCGGTTTTGAGTTGATGCTTGAGTTGTTCAATCGTCAAATCATTATTAAAATTCTGAGAATTCTGATTTTGACTGACTCCATTCAAGGAATTATCTCAAACTTTTCCAGCAATGTTGGTCGCGAGCCACCCCACAAAAACGAGTGCCGTCAACGAAAGAATGATTAGAATAATTCTCATAAAGAATAATTATTTGATGCGAGTAATACTTGCAAATTCAACTTCTACTGGCGTATCTCGACCGAGGAGATTAACCATGATTTTTGCTGAACCCTTTGTGGAATTGATTTCCAAAATTTTTCCTTCACTTCCTTCAAATGGTCCATTATTGATGATTGCAAGTTCTCCAACCTGGATATCAGTACCAATTTCTTCGCTTTTTTCTTCCAAAATGCCTTTGAGTTGTTCGAGTTCTTCGCCACTAACTGGTACTGGCACCGTTCCAGCACCCAAAAATCCAGTCACATTCGGTGTGTTACGCACGATATACCAAGATTCGTTCGTTACAATCATACGAACC
This sequence comes from Candidatus Altimarinota bacterium, assembly GCA_013332525.2. Lineage (GTDB taxonomy): Bacteria > Patescibacteriota > Gracilibacteria > BD1-5 > UBA2023 > GN02-873. The sequence continues at coordinate 62,279 of JABCOP020000001.1, read as the reverse complement.
AAAATATATCCTGGGAAAATATTTTTTTTGCGTTTTACTTTTTTTCCGCCAGAACGAACAGACACACTATCGTGTGTAGGAACAAAAACCTCCAAAATGTATTCTTCCAATCCAAATGCTTCGCGACGCTGCATAAGTGACTGGCGAACATTTTCTTCCGTTCCAGAAACCACACGAATTACATACCATTCTCCCTCTGGTTTTTTTCCAAAATCAAACATTTTTAAAAAATTACAAAATTAAAGAATGGATTATTGAACGCTTCCTGATTGAGTTTCTTCAATTTCAGAAGGAAGTTGAAGTGTCCCAGAAGTGGTTGCTTCTGTTTGAGTTTCAGAATTTTCTGTTGCCGCAGGTTCTGTTTCAACTGTCACTCCTGAAGATGTATTATTTTCAATACCAAATTTTTTGTATTCTTCATTGAGGGCAGCTTCAGCATTTGCTTGTTGTTCTTCCTGAATAACTTCAGTTTTGAGTTGTCCAGCTGGATTAACAACATGTTTTGTAAACTGCAAACCAGTTCGGAATGCATATCCTGCAATTGCCAAGAAAATTGTCATCACAATAATCGTCATCACAATATAGTTCATATATGTGCGAGTTTCCTTTGGCGTAGGCCAAACTACATGACTGATTTCACGAAAAGCGTCTGAAATAAATTTAAACATAAAAATGAAATAAGAAAATTATGACAACTTTGAAAAACCCAATTTGTCAAAGCATTTTAAAATCCCCAAAGGGGACAATAATTTGCTCTCAGTATACGAAAAAAAGAAAAAAGTCAAGAGATTTTTAGAGAATAATGTCATCAATAATTCTATCAATAATCGGGATTCATTTTTGTGTGATGCGAAATTTTTTTGGCGTTCATTCCAAAAATTTTTGTTCCAAAAAAGTCTGAACTTTTTGGTCAGAAACAATGGGGATTCTTGGATTAACGGAGTATCCATTTGTTCGCATTCCGAAAAGAATCTTTTCGAGCTCGATTTGCTCTACATCGAGATATTCCTCTTCAGCTATTTTTCATTTATAATAACCAGAAAAATAGAGAGCATTTGTTTTTCTTTTTCCTAAAAATTTTCACTCATAAATTTTTTCAAAACCGCTTGCTGAAAGTCAAAAACCAATTGTGTCAACATGACTCCAATATCATTGATTGTGCTGACATTCAAATCATGGAGCGGAAAAATTGGAAATTTCGTAGTGATTCCATCATTTTTTTTCAAAAAAATCACAAATTTTATTATATTCTTCTGTCATTTCTTCCTCAGTAATACTGAGTTTTTGCCAATTTTTCGGATAGAGTCATTTTTCCAAAAAATAGACACTTGTATGTGTAATGAATGGATATTTTTGGTGTAAATATTTGATATTTTCAAAAATTTCTCATTTTTTCGTATATGGAAGTCCCAAAATAAAGTCGAGATTGATGGAAATTTTTTTATTTCAGAAAAGTATGAATTTTCATACTTGAAACTTTTTAATTGATTCTAATGCGGAAAAAATAGATTCTGGATTACTTCGTTCAACAGCTTCTAATGTTTGAGGGTTCAAAGATTGGATTCCTATTGACAAGCGATTAATTCATAGTGAAAATATTTTTTCGAGAAAATTTTCTGAAATATCTTCTGGGTTTGATTCAAAGGAAGTTTCTTGTGCTCATTCTGGGAATAATCCTAATATTTTCTTGATTTCATCAGCGCTTAAGATTGAAGGTGTTCCGCCACCAAAATAAATAGTATTTACTTTTTTGATATTTCTTTGAACTAACGTATTTTTGATTTCATTTTCGAGAAAATGTAGATATTTTTTCTTTTTGTAATCATCAAAAACTGGCGTAATCGCGAATTTACAATAGGTGCATTTTTGTTTACAAAAAGGGATGTGGATATAGATATTCATACACAAAAAATCCCCAAAAGGGGATGATTAATAAGCGGAAACGATTACATTGATAGTTTCCCAAACCTCTTCAATGGAACGGCTTGCGTCAATGCGATATACCCGTTTTCCGCGAGCTGCCCATTCTGCCAACAATGGGAGTGTGTTGTGATAAAAACCCTCAATTCGTTTGAGAACAGCTGCTTTGTTATCATCATCGCGTGTAACAAGCTTGGTTCCAGTAAAAGGTGAATAGTCACCGACAAAATCCGCTGGAAAACTCATTCCATTACTTGGATCAATTCGACGATTTGCCAGGCGCTCTAGTGCTGTCTCTTTTTCGAGATCCAGAAAAATCACAAAATAATCATCAAAAACTTTTTCAAAAAGCTCAAGTTGTTGCAATGAGCGAGGAATTCCATCAAATACAATCGTTTCATTTTGATGTGTGTCGCGATAGTGCACAAGCATTGATTCGATGAGGTTCATGGGTACGAGAGAACCTTCTTCAAGACACTTTTTAACAATTTGAGAATCTTCTCCTTTGAGTTTTGCAAAGTCACGAAGTCGCTGACCCATTTCAAAAAAATGAAAATTTGGATTTGCGTCAAGAATTTTTCGTGCCTGTGTTCCTTTCCCGGAACCTTGAATTCCGACGAGTACGATATTTGCCATATTTTTAAAATTTTAAAATAAAGTTTGAGATTTCTTCAAAAACCTTTTCAATTGGTTGATTTGCATTAATTTTATGAACGAAGTGTCCATCTTTTTTCCATTTTTCGATCAGAGGGAGACTTTCATTGAGTGACCAAGAAATTCGCTTCTCAATCGCTTCTCGGTTGTCATCTTCGCGAGTTGTGAGGATATTTCCAGTTTTTGGATTAATGGTTCCTTCAAAATTTTCTGGAAATGTTTCGCCCGTTTCTGGATCAATTCGGCGATGCAAGAGTCGCTCAATCGCGAGATTTTTGTCAAGTTCAAGTTCAATTACGACAAATTTTCCAAGAATCGGACGAATGACTCTATTCTGTTCATGAGAACGAATTGGTCAGTCAAAAAGCACCGGAATATTTTTATGAGTATTGACAAAATATTCAATTGTATCTCTGATATATTCTGATGGAACATAATTCCCAGAAACGATAATTTCGTTGATTTTTCTTCCAAGTTCTGTATCAGTTGTCGCGATTTTTCTGAGTTCAGCGCCCGTATCAAAAATCTGATATCCAAATTTTTCGGCAATTTTTCTGGCCTGAGTGCCTTTCCCAGAGCCCTGAATTCCCATCAATACAATATTTGGAAAATTTTTCGTCATATCCAAAAAATAAAAAATGCTTTCAAAAAGTTGATAATAAGCCGGATTCTGTATTTCGGTATATATCTATCTAGGATTTTGGTCACCCAAAACCTCAAGCGAGGTATATTTTTGTTCACTACTCCGAAAATATTATGTACAAAAATACCATTCCTCTTGCATCAGAGAGGGTTTACCCGCCAATGGCTCATTTATCGCACTTTTGGCTCTTTTCAATTTTTTTTGAGAGTTAACCTCAGTACACAAAATGACTTTTCACCTTTCGTCTTGCGACTAGTATTGTCTCTGTGGCACTTTCCGTATCCGAAATTTTTGATATTTTTTCGGACCAAAGCCGTTAGCTTTTCTCCTTTCGGATGATGTCCAGACTTTCCTCATATTTCCAAAGAAATACGCATATACCTTTCTTCCTTTTGAAAGCGCCATTATTATATAAAAATTTTTCAAAAAATCAAAACCACAAAATATTTTTCCTTGACTTATTTTTAAAAATCAGCATTTTAAGGCTATGAACACACTTTTTATTGGCATTGATGAGGCTGGTCGTGGGCCTTGGGCTGGACCATTGGTTGTTGCTGGTTTGGCGCTTTTTGATGCAAAAATTTTATCAGAAATCTCTTTATTGAATGATTCCAAAAAACTTTCAGAAAAAAATCGTGAAAAAATTTTTAATGAATTACAAAACCTGAAAAATGCTCAAAAATTAGATTTTTGTATTGTTGAAAAATCCGCGGAAATTATTGATGAAAAAGGAATTCGTGAGGCCAATAGACAGGCAATGGGCGAAATTATTGAAAATATTTTAGAAAAATTTGTAACCCAAAATCAAAACATTGACGAACTAGAAATTTGTGTTTTGATTGATGGTTCTGATAATTTTCGATTTCAGGAATTGGAAGAAAAGCATGTTTGTGAATATTTTTTCGCTCGCAAAAAATCTCGAAAAAATCCAGAGGCAAATCAAGAGCCATTTTTTCCAAAAATTTCTTCCCAAAATCCTTTTTTAAAGCCAAAAATCGAGATTCAGTTTCTCATTGGTGGCGATGCTTCCGAAAAAATTATTTCCGCGGCGTCTATTCTTGCCAAAGTGACAAGAGATTCTATTATGAAGCGATGTTCTGAGGATTTTCCTGAATATAATTTTGCAAAAAATAAATGATATGGAACACGAGCCCATCACGAGGCAATTCTTAATTATGGCATAAATTTCTTACATCGCAAGACTTATGAGCCGATAAAAACCTTGATTTCTCGCGATAGTTGAATATAGTATTCGCATAACTTTTTGTCTATGAAAAATACATCCCTCATTACAAAAATTGGCGTTTTTTCGCTCTGTGTAGCGATGCCACTTTCTGCGATTGCCCAAATCACTTCGAGCCCAACAGAATTGGTGAAAAAAATGCAAGAATTGCTCAATCAATATTCTGATCGAATTCAGGCTCTTGAAGGTGAAAATAAAATGCTTCGTGAAGCAATGGCTCAACATAATATTCAGATTCCTTTGGCTGATTTTCAAAAAAATGTGGCAGCAACTGGATCTACCAATGTGGCGCCAACCACTGGAACTAATGCTACAAATCCTGGTTCAACAGAATTGCAAAAAGGCTTTATCAACCAAATTCGTCTTGATTGGCCAGCAATTCGTGAGGCTTATGGAATGCCAGCAAATGCTCGTATTGGAATGTATGAATTTGTAAAAAATGAAGCAGAAAATAATGCTTTTGCCGACATTATTTATGGCGATGGAACTTCAGAAGGTGCATATAATGCAAAACTTTTGTATGAATTTGATAAAACAACCTTTAAGCGTAAGTTGATCGGCTTCTTTGAATATGATACGAATACAAAACGCTATATTACTCGTCGTGGAAATAATCCTTTTCCAACGGCAGAGCGAATCCGCGTATATGAAAGTGCTGTCACAAATCTTGCACCATCAATACAAACTCAAACTCCTGAAACCCCACAAACTAATACTCCTGCACCAACGACGAATACAAACACGAACAATAGTGCAGCCGCCGAAGTAGAAAAAAAGATGCGTGATGCATATCTTGCGAAAAATTTTGCTCAGGTATTCTCGATTTCTGACGAATATTTGAAGAATAATCCAGCCACATACATGATTTATTTTCATCGATATCGATCATATTTTGCACAAGGAAAATATCAACAGACGATGGATGTAATCAAGAAAATGGAAGCAGAAAAACTTGCTGATGCACGAATTTATTGTGATGCTTATGCAGTTGCGCAGATTATCAAAGATAGCACACTTTCGACTCGTTACAAAAATTTGGCTGGTTCTGGTTGTAAAACTACTCCATAAGAATAAAAAAACTCCAATTCGGAGTTTTTTTATTCATCTTTTTCGTAATATTCCCAATAGTTATTCACTTTTCGAAGCGACATATTTTCTTGTCATTGAGTTACTGGAATGTGGTGCAATCCAATTTTTGATAATAACTCATCAATATTGGTAATTCCTGGGAATTGTTCAGATTTTTCTTGAAAAAACGATAAATACGTATATTTAATAGCCCTTTCAAGCATACTATGACAAGTTTGTTTTCATATTGATTTAGATCATTCTGGATTAATGAGATTTTTTTCGGATTCTTCGATTTCTAGAATATTTTGATTTGTAATGGGTGAATGTTGGAGAATTTCTAAAACCCTACTTGAAAGTTCCAGGCACTTATAGGGCTCTGTATCGTAGCCACTGAGTGCCATAAATCAAAAATTTTGCGCAATAGTTCTTGGGTTATCTTTCGGCTGGCTTGCAATGATTGCGAGAATTTTACTGACTTCTGGCACGTCATCATGCATGGAGGCGATTTTGTAAAACTCTTCTGCAACATTATTGTATCACATAAGTTGTCATCCATAAAATGCAATATAATAAGCAAGCATTCCTGATGTGCATGGGTTTCTGTATTGTTCGTCTTGAAGTAGTGTTTCAAAATTATGAATAGGATACTCGGCTATGTATTGAATTTTTTGTAAATCACAATTATTTTGAATACCTTTTTTTGCGATTTCTAATGGAAATATGAGATTTTCTTTTTGTTCTTCTGTGTATGTTGGGTTACTGTTTTGGGGTATGGGCATGAGTAATAAAGCCCATTCGTATGCCGTGATAAATTTTGGTGAAATATCAGTGAGGCTATCAATAAGTTTGAGTGAAAAATTTGTATAATTCGATTTTGAGAGATTGTAACCAATATACTGAATCATTGAAAGCCACAAAAAATCTGCATAAGAATTTGTATGTCCAATGCTGATCATTTTTGTAATTTCTTTGGATGGTAAACCTTGCGTGATTTGTCGCTTTTGGTTATTATTTTCCAAAAAATGCACAAAATCATATTTTTCATAGTAAAAAAATGCACCACCTAAAAATGCGACGACAATCACTAAAACACAGATTTTTTCAAAAATTTTTCACATATGGATGTATTGTAGTGAAAAATTAAAAAAATTCAAATTTCAATTTTTTTGAGAAAAATATTGCTTTTTTAAAATAAATCGCTATACTTTTGATAGTATAAAATTTATAGATTTTTATGAAAATCAAAGATCTCGAACAAAAAAAGCGTGTAGTGAATCGTCTCCGTCGTATCGAGGGACAGATTCGTGGTGTCGTACAGATGGTGGAGGATGAATCTCCAATCCAGACAATTTCACAGCAACTTTCTGCGATTCGTAGTGCAGTGACTCATACGATGTATGAAGAATTTTTCTGCGCACTTGAAAAAATTATTGATAAACGCGCGGTTGATATTCAAGAGAAAGATATGGAAGAATTGCGTGGTATTTTGAAAGGAATTCGATAAAAAATTTGCTTTTTTCGTTTTTTTGAATACAATGCACGAGATTTAGCTTTAATCTCAATAGGGATGACTTTTTTGTCGCCCATGTTTTGCTTTAAAATGTATTTTCGTGGTTGTTAATATATTTTTATTTTTATAAATCATTACCTTTATAATGAGGTAAAATGAGTGAGTGTATATTGAAATCTTGGAGAATTCTTCAAATAGCGAGCACTTTTTGTTGTATTTTAAATGGAAGGGTGTTTCTTTATGTTTTGTAGTTTTTTCAAAATTACTTTGACTTTTTTTATTTATTTGCTACTGTATTTGGCGTAATAATTTTTGATATGGCAAAAAATTTGGTTATCGTCGAGTCGCCTGCAAAAGGGAAAACTATCGAAAAATTTTTGTGAAAGGATTATCGTGTGGAGGCCTCATTTGGGCATATTCGTGACCTTCCGAAAAAAAATATGGGCGTGGATATTGCGGCTGGATTTTTGCCAGAATATGAAATTTCTCCCGATAAGAAAAAGCGCGTTGCTGAGCTAAAAAAGTTGGCCAAAGCGGCTGAAAAAGTTTGGATTGCGACGGATGAGGATCGAGAAGGGGAGGCGATTGGGTGGCATTTGTGTCAGGCACTTGGTCTTGATGATCAGGCCGTAGATCGTATTGTTTTTCATGAAATTACCAAAACAGCTATTGAAAAGGCAATTGAATCGCCTCGAAAGATTTTTATCGATTTGGTAAATGCGCAGCAATCCCGTCGAATTCTTGATAGAATCGTGGGTTATGAGGTGTCGCCAGTTTTGTGGAAAAAGGTTCAGCCAGGTCTATCAGCTGGGCGAGTACAGTCGGTCGCTGTAAAACTTCTGGTCGAACGTGAACGAGAAATCCGTGCTTTTGTGCCAGAAGAATCTTGGAAAATTGTTGCAAATCTGGCTCATCAAATTCCTTTTTCCGTTGAGCTTACAAAAGTTGATGGCAAAAAAATTGCTTTTAAGAATTTTCAAGATATTCAAGATTTTTGTCAAAAGCATGGAATTCCTGAAGAAATTCAGACAACAAAAGATAAAAAATGAAATCTCCATTTTTCTCTTGTTCATTCGGAAAATTTTGTTTTGGAAAAAACAGAAAAAAAGTCATCAAAACGACTTCCGGGCGCGCCTTTTACGACTTCTACACTTCAACAAGAAGCTTCAAGAAAATTGGGTTATGGTGTAAAAACCACAATGGATATTGCTCAACGATTATATCAGAATGGGCATATTACATATATGCGTACCGATTCTGTAAATTTGTCTGATCTTGCTATTAACACGGCACGAACCTTTATTGAAAAAGAATTCGGCACTGAATATTCCATGCCAAATGGTCGCCGTTTCAAAACTAAGCAAGCCTCCGCACAGGAGGCGCACGAGGCGATTCGTCCGACATATATCGAAAAAACGCCAGACTCCATTGGGCTTGATGGAATGGAATTACGTTTGTATAAATTGATTTGGGAGCGAACGGTTGCGAGTCAAATGAAAGAGGCTGATGTTGAGACAACGACGTATCATTTTTCTCCAGAAAATTTTGATGAAAATTGGATTGCAAAGGGCGAGGTGATTAAATTTCCTGGTTTCATGAAGTTGTATATCGAAGCGACTGATGACGAAAACGAAGAAAGTGAATCAAAAAAATTACCAGAAATTTCTGATGGCTCAATGCTTCAAAGTGAAAATTTTTCCGGTCAGCAAAAATTTTCTTTGCCACCACCGCGCTATACAGAAGCTTCACTCGTGAAAAAACTTGAAAGTGAGGGGATTGGTCGTCCATCGACATATGCGCCAACCATTCAGACTATTCAGGATCGTGGATATGTTGTGCTCGAGTCCAAAAAGCTCGTGCCGCTCGATATCGCATTTGTAGTTACGGATTATCTTGAAAAAGAATTTTCCCAAATGATGCAGTATTCATTTACGGCTGAGGTTGAAGGGCAATTTGATGAAATTGCGCATGGAAAATTGGGTTGGCAAAAGATGCTTGGAGATTTTTATAATCCGTTTCATGAAGCTGTAAATGAAGCAATGTGAACGGAAGGGAAATTTTCTGGTGAACGAATCTTAGGAACAGATCCTGCAACGGGAAGAACAGTCTTAACGCGAATGAGTCGATTTGGGCCAGTTATTCAGATTGGTGCCCCATCAGAACTTGCGGAAGGTGAAAAACCGCGCTATGCAAATCTCCTTTCAGGAATGTCGATTGATGACATTTCTTTAGAGGAGTCACTTGGACTTTTTTCTTTTCCAAAAAATCTTGGAAATTATGAGGAAAAAGAAGTGATAGTGAGTCAGGGGCGATTTGGGCCATATATCAAATTTGACGAAAACTATGTTTCCATTCCGCGTGGTGAAGATGCTCATACAATAGAATTGGATCGAGCAATTGAACTCATCGAAGAAAAGCGTCGTGCTGATGCACCAGTTGGTGAATATAATGGCGAGCCTTATACAAAGGGAAAATGACGATTTGGTCCATATTTGAAATGGAAAAATTTGTATGTTTCCATTCCGAAAAACTTTGATCCCGAGACCATTTCTTCAGAAGATGCTGAAAAGCTGATTGCTGCAAAAATTGAAAAAGAATCCAATCGATATATTCATCAATGGGAAGATGAAAAAATTTCTGTTGAAAATGGTCGATATGGTCCGTTCATTAAATTTGGCAAGAAAAATTTCTATCTTCGTCGTGATGGTGAAAAAATTACTGATTTGGAAGTTATCAAAAAGCTTACGCTGGATGATGTGAAAAATATTATTCTTGAACAGGATAAAAATGCTTTTGGTAAGCCAAAAAAATCCTCAAAAAAATAAGATTCTCCTATGAGGATTTTATTTTTTTGTATAAATTTGTATCATTATAAATGTATCAAAAATAGAAAAATGAAAAAGTCAAATACTTTATGGGGTATATATTTGACTTATTTCTGAATTTGCATACAATAAGAGCATTATTTTCTTTTCATTGGATTTATGTCAAAGAAGAAACTTCATAAGCCTACCCCAGAGCAACTTCTTCAAGAAGAAACAAAAAAGCTTAAAAAACAAGAAAAACTTGAAAAAAAAGCTCAGAAAAAAGCATTGAAAGCGCAGAAAAAATTAGAGAAAGAACAAGCAAAAATGCTTAAAAAAGAGCAGAAAAAGCAAGAAAAAACTCTCAAAAAAGAGCAAAAACTGAAAGAGAAAGAAGCGAAAAAACAAGCAAAAAATTCTAAAAAATCTCAGAAAAAATTGGTAGATACTATCAAGATTTTGGAGGATACTACGATTATCACGCCAACTCGTACGCGAAAAGCAAATTCCAAAACTTCTACTTTGACAAAGAAAACAGAAGAAGTGGATGTGCCTGCTCCTGCTCCAAAGGTAACGAGAAAGGCGCCCACAAAAACTCCAGCAAAAACTGCTACAGCTCGAAAAACTCCGGCTGCACGGACACCTCGGGCCGCGCGTCCACGAGCTACCAAACCTAAGACTGCTACAGAATAATAAAACTTCTCATCTTTTTGGTGAGAATTTTTATTTGCCAGAAAACAAAAAATTGATATGATTTCAGAAATAATTCTTACTATGAATCATATTACTTTTTCTCGTTTTGGAAATTTGGAGAAGTCAAGGCTTGATTTTTTACTATACTTGCCTCATATTAGTGAGGACTTTGAATTTGTATCTCAGGTTCGTAAAACAGCGAATATTTCGCTTGATCGTATTTCTGAAAAAAATTTGCAGGATTTTCTTGTTCATGAGGCTGATACTGGCGTTCGATTCGTTGTTCATCAAATAATCCACTATCTCGAAAAAAATACAGATTTTTCTTTTGGTGTGTTATTTGTGGAAATTCCGCGCGCTTTTTGTGACTTGAATCGCAATATTGAAAATGCTATTCCAATAATTTTACAACGCGATTATTGGGAAAAAATCTATTTGCAAGTCAAAAATGAGATTTCCGAGATCTTATCAATTTCCGATTTTGTGTTTCATTTGCACAGCATGAATAATTTTGATAGCATAGAGCATTCCCAGTTAACGCCTTCCGTTTCGGAAGATTGGTTTACTCATCATCTGAATACTATTTATTCCGGTCGTCCGCGACATTGTACGATATTAACAAAAAATGAAAAATGAGAATATTTGACAAATCGTGTTTTTGATGATATCTTGCGACAAAAATTTTCTCAAAATAACATTATTCTTGAGGAAAATACAGCGTATCGGCTTTGTGAACATTTGCCTTGTACCGAAATTATTCGCACTATTCCATCGTCATTTTTGGAGATTACAAAGGGCTCTTTGGCGATTGATTCACAAAAAAATGCTGTCAATTGTTCTCGTCTTGATTTTGACCCAGAAAAAATTCAATTTTTTGGAAAAGTGCTAAGTGATGCTATTTTGGAATTTTTGAAAAAATAAAAAGGCTCACTTTTCTTGAAAAAAATCATTTTTTTCATATAATCTGACAAATAAAACATTTTATGAAGAAAAAAATTATCACAGGCGTGAAGCCGACGGGCGCGAGCATGCATTTGGGAAACCTTATGGGTGCAGTTTTGCCATTTAAAGAAATTGCGAAAAATCATGATTCGGCGCTTTTTATCGCAGATTTGCACGCGCTTACGAGCGTTAAAGATGGAGAGGTGATGCGAAAGCAATCATTGGAGCTTGCGATTGAATATTTCTCAATTTTTGGTCTTGATACAGAAACGATTATTTTCCGACAATCTGATATCAAAAATATTACAAAACTCATGTGGATTTTGGCGAATGTAACACCATATCCTCTCATGTTGCGTGCACATAGCTTCAAGGACGCTGAAACTAAAAAGTCTGATATTAATATGGGTACCTTTAATTATCCTATTTTGATGGCAGCAGATATTTTGGGGTATTCGGTGGATTCGGTTCCTGTCGGAAAAGATCAGAGGCAGCACCTTGAAATGGCTCGCGATATAGCTCGTGCCTTCAATAAAACATACAAGACGGATATTTTTATCGAACCAGAAGCTATTGTCTCCGAAGAAGTAGCGACACTTCGAGGTATTGATGGGAAAAAAATGAGTAAAAGTTATGATAATTTTATTGGAATTTTTGATGACAAAAAAACACTCAAAAAACGAGTAATGTCCATCAAGACAGATTCTCGTGGCGTAGATGAGAAAAAAGATCCTGAAAACTGCAATGTTTTTGCACTTCTCAAAGTTTTTGCAAAGCCTGAAAAATTGGAAGAAATTCGTGAAAAATATCTTTCAGAAAATATTTGATTTGGTTATGGTGATGCAAAAAAAGAACTTCTAGATATTTTGCTAGAATATCTTCGAGAATATCGAGAAGCTCGAGAAAAGCTTTTGAAAAATCGCCAATTGGTTGAAGAAAAACTGAAGAAGGGGGCAGAAATCATGAATGCGCGACTCGATGATTTGATGAAAAAAATTTATCAATTAACAGGAATTCGTTAATATGTTTTGATGGTTTAAGGAAACGACCGAAGATAAGTATTTTAATGCTCTCATGCAGGCTCATGGGGAATGGACGGTTGATGAGAAGGCCTTAATGATTCAGATTGAACTCAAAACTACCAATGAAGTGTTTGTATTTACTCGGGAAATTTCCCTTTGGGGATATGTATATTTTGAAAAAATTCATGATACAAAACGAGAAATTTCGAAGAAGTTTTTTCTGAAAATTTATGATCTTGCTAAAGAATATGTTGCACAGAGTCAAATTGATAAATTAGGAGGATATATTTTGGATGATGATTTGCAGCAGGCAATTAGTGACACAAAAAGAGTTATGAATGCTCAGTCACAGATTGAAGTACTCCATTCACAAGTAGAAAAAATTCGCCAAAAATACAAATAAATTATGAGGTATGAAAAGTATGAAAAATCATTTTTTAAAAAATAGATACTTTAAATAAGGGAAAAGTTCTTTTGTGTAACTTTTCTTTTTTATAAATTTTAAACATTGATGTTATGCAACTTGAAAAAATTAAAACTATTATTGTTGATATTGCCCAACCCCAGACTACCACTGAAGAATTGGATCATCGAATGGGGGAGTTGGAATCTTTGGTTTCTACATATGGTGGTGTAACGATTATCAAAAAAATTCAACGAAAAACAGTTCCTGATTATCGTACTTTTATTGGTTCTGGGAAGTTGGATGAAATTATTGCTCTTGGCGATGAATTGTGAGCCGAGTTGCTTATTATTGGGAATATCATGAAGCCCGCACAAATATGGAATGTGAATGAGATTTTGCGCAAGAAAAAATCAAAAATGCAGGCATGGGACCGAGTGGATTTGATTCTTAAAATTTTTGCGCTTCATGCGGTTTCACCTGAATCCAAACTGCAAATTGAGCTCGCTGCCATTAAACATATGGGGCCAAGAATTTTTGGTATGGGAATGGAATTATCAAGGCAGGGTGGTGGCTCGAAAAATGCCAAATGACAGGGTGAGACGAATACTGAGATTATGAAGCGCCATTTGCGCGAAAAAGAAGACTTTATTCGCGAAAAACTCAAGACATATGAACGTACTCGTTCACTTCATCGTGCTCATAGAAAACGAAAAAATCTTGCTACGGTGGGAATTGTAGGATATACGAATGCCGGAAAATCTACCTTTTTTAACCTCTTGACGCAAAAATGAGTTTTGGCTCAAGATAAGCTTTTTGCAACACTTGGAACATCAGTATGAAAAGTATACATTGACCGACCTTGCAATAATTCCTTCAAAAATGATTGTTCTGAGGCCTTTCCATATGCTTGTGGGGTTGAAATTCTCCTCAATGATACCATTGGCTTTATTCAGGATTTACCGCCAGATTTGATTGCTGCGTTTCGCTCGACCCTTGAGGATTCATTGGAAGCAGACATTCTTTTGCATGTAGTGGATGCAAACGACCCTTGGATTCAGGAAAAAATTGATATTGTTAACGATACGCTTGATCGGATTGGGGCTTCACAAGAACGATTCCTTATTTATAATAAAATTGATTTATTATCAACAGATCAGAGGCAGGAATTGCTCACTAGACAAAATTTACTTATTTCCTCAGTAACTGGTGAAGGAATTGAAGATATCAAAAAATTTCTCTATAATACTTTTGTAAAACATAAAAATATTGATTAAAAAATATTTTCGAAAAAAGTAAAGTCCTTTTTTGTGAATGCATTGAAAAAATTTTTGAAAGTCATACAATGTGACAAGTTATTTTTTAAAAACCCTGCTATGAATTCGTTTTTGAAAAAAATTGCTCTTTTAGTAGCAATGATTATGCCTTCTTTTTCTTTTGTTTATGCGCAAACAGGAACTGAAAATACGACTAGTAATACGCTTGCTATTATTCAAGTAAATCCTGTTTCTCCTCGTGAAATCGATGTAACTTTTAGTGAGCCTATTAATATTACAACACTTCGTATCACTCTTGAAAACCAGATTACACGCGATATGGTGAGTGTGGGTGGATATCATGAAACCTCAAACCCTAATGTGGCTCGTGTGGAATTATCTTCTGAGATGACGACATCTGCAACATACAAAATCACAGTGAATACTGTTACTTCCGCGAATGGTGCTACCATTAGTGCCGGAATTGATGCAACTAAAGAATTTGTAACGCCAGCACGATTTTCCGAAGATGAAATTGATTTGATGGCTCCATCAAATCCGCTTGCTGTTACTGCTGAACCACAAACGAGCACGGGAGAAGCAACTGAACAAGTGATTGTTACTGATGAGGTGACAACGACTGGTGCGACTAATGAAAAAATTGAGACAACAGCCCTCCCAGAGACTGGAATGGGAATGTTTAGCTTATTTGGAGTATTTGCGATCGCGATATCTGGCTTTATGATTACAATGAATCGTCGAAAAAACTCGTAAATCAAAATGAGTCGTGTGACTCATTTTTCTTGATATTTAATTTTTCCTATGCAAAAAAAAGAAGTTGATGCGGTATTCTCGATTATTATTATTGCGATGCTTTTTTTTGGGCTCGTAATGATTAGCTCGGTGAGTGTCTACTCGTCATACACTATTACTCTTAAACAGGTACTTAAAGGGGTTTTGGATGAACCGAATAACTCATATTTTATGGTCCGTACTATCATGTATGTCGTGATGGGTATTGTGGTAATGACGATTTTTTCTAAAATTCCGTACGATTTTTTTGAAAAATACGCAAAACAATTTTTTTGGGGATCGGTTATATTTTTGGCGGCCGTGTTTATTCCGTGAGTAGGGGCAGAATATCATGGCGCAACTGGATGGATTGATCTCCCATGATTACCATCGATTCAGCCAGTGGAGTTTGCAAAATTGAGCCTCATTATCATGCTTGCTTTTTTCTTGAAACGAAGAAAGGCTATGATGAAGGATGTCTCCATGGGTGTGATTCCGTATTTTTTACATGCCGGCGTAGTCGTTATTTTATTAATGCTACAACCAGACTTTGGTTCGATTTTGATTTTATCGCCGATTGTTCTGGCAATGTATTTTGTGGGAAATGGAAATGTCCGATTCGTTGCTATCGCGATTTTGGTTGTGATAGTTGGTGCGGTTGGAGTTTATGGGTTGGGAAAGGCTTTTGGTGAGCAGACAAAATTGTGATATATTTCAAAGCGTGTAGACAATTTTTTGCGTAGTAATAAAGATATTGCTCAGACAAAAAATTCGGGAAATAATGATGATCAATTGCGAAATGGCTTTATTGCTATTGGTTCCGGTGGTTTTTGGGGTCTCGGATTTGGTGCATCGATTCAAAAATTTGGATATTTGCCAGAAGTGTACGGAGATTTTATTTTTTCGGTAATTGTTGAAGAATTAGGATTTGTGCGCGGTACAATACTGATATGATTTTATTTATTTATTGCGTATCGGTGATACAATATTGCTCGATCTGTGAAGGATTTATTTTGAAAATATGTCGCATTCGGAATTACCACCTGGTTTGTTGTGCAAGCATTTATCAATATTGGTGTAAATCTCAATGTAATTCCGCTCACGGGTGTGACTTTGCCATTCGTAAGCTACTGAGGAAGTTCGATTTTATCGCTCTGTATGGCGGCCGGAATTGTGCTCTCTATTTCTCGTCACCGAGAAGTTCGTCCACAAAATCTTTCTGAGGCACTGCAAGCAGGACGAAAAGTGGTACTATAAAAACCATCATTACGATGGTTTTTATTTTATGGAACATCTTCGTGTTCTACAACGCCATTGAGATAATTTCCGTCCTCATCCGCTTCTTGCCAACTAATAGAGTTTACGGGACACGCAGCAATTGCATCATCTACATCAAGACCGGAATAATCGCAACGAGGCTTCACAATAGAAAGTCCATCATCATCCAGCTCAAAAACATCGCCAGAAATGGCGACGCATGCACTACAACCAATACAAGTCGAATTTACATGAGGTTTTTTAATAACGCCTTTAAGAGCTTTCTTTTGTTCGTCTGATAACATTATGATTTTATAATTTATAATTTGCATATTTTACAAAAATATGTACTATTGGCAAGTATTTTTTTATTTTTATGTCTAAAAAGCTTTTACAAAACGATTTCTGGGCGCAAAAATGGTTCGATAAATGTGTGCAAGCGCTCCTTGTTTTTTTGCCATGGTCAACGGTCATTTCTGTTTTTTTAGTCTATAAAATTGGCGTGCCTGGCGGCAATTTTCTCAAAGAAATTTTGTTGGGAATTATTGGAATTTTGTGGCTTGTATTGATGTTTAATAAATGGAAAACAACTAAAAAATTTCCAATTCAGTGGGGATGGCTTGATAGTGGAATTTTGGCGTATATCCTCGTAATGACTCTCGTAACGATTTTTACAACGGGCGTTCGTGGATTGATTTTTGGCGGTCGTTATGATTTTATTTTTCTGATAGTTTTTTGGATTTTTTATCACGGATCAGATTTTCTGAAATTTCCCGCGATGCATTATATTCGAATTTTTCTTATTTCATCAGGAATAATGCTTTTTGTGAGTGGATTGCTCAAATTTCCACTTTCAGAAGAATTGCTGTTATATTTGGGGTATTCGCAGTATGTTTCGGCTTGGGATTTTGGCGGTGCGCCTCCAATTTTTCATGGAATTGATGGTGCGAGCGTTCGTCGTTTTCAAGGACTTCTCGATGGTCCAAACACGATGGGTGCCTTCCTGATTATTTTCATGGGGCTTCTTACATACTTTTTTCATCAGAAAAAAGATTGGTATTTTGCGATTGGATTGGTTGTGTTCGTTGCGATTGTAATGGTATTTTATACATATTCTCGTAGCGCGGTTTTGGGAATGATTGGTGGTGCTGTGATTGCGCTTTTGGGCGGTCTCGGGTTTTTGTTTCGAAATTACAAAAAACAACTTTTGGCACTTATTCTGATTGGAATAGGATTTAGTTGGGTTTTGATGGTCAAATATTCTGGGTCAAGCGAGTCATTGATTGGGCGCGAAGGCTCAACCAAGGGTCATGCTGAGCGAATGCTTGTTGGAGTGAATCGATTTTTGGAAAAACCACTCGGTCATGGAATGGGAAGTGCTGGACCAGCGTATCGTCACGTGCTCAAACTCGAATCACATGGCCGAGATAGTGTAGAAGAACAGGATCGCTATTATATTCCTGAGAGTTGGTATATTCAGCAATTTATTGAATGAGGTGCACTCGGTGGGATTTTGTTCCTCGCCATTTCTGCTTTCATATTTTTTCAATTATTTTTTGTACACTCTATTTTGGCGGGAACATTTGCTGGTGTTGCTGCGATGAATCTATTCCTGCATACATACGAATCAAGTGTCGTTTCATTTTCATTGTTTGCGATCATCGGAATCGCTTTGGGTTATAAAAAATATAAAAATGCTCACAAAAAATAAAATCCCCAATGGGGATTTTTTAGAGGAGAATTTGTGTTTCAATTTCTGCAAGAATTTGTTCGATCATTTTACGATCATTCCAAGGAACCGGTCCTGTTTGTGTGACTTGTACAGTTTCAGCACCTTTTCCAGCAACAATCAGCGCATCGCCTGGACGAAGCATAATGAGTGCTGTACGAATCGCATCATTGCGCGACGGAATAATCCAAAAATTTTCTCATTCTTTGCGCTTGATACCTTCCGTAACTTGACGAATAATCGAAAGCGAATCTTCGCTATAAGTATCATCATCCGTCAAAAGTACCACATCAGCCAATTGATCAGCCACCATTCCCATCTTTGGGCGCTTGGACTGATCACGGTCGCCAGTCGCTCCAAAAACTAAAATCGTGCGCTTTACGCCGCCAATTTTTTTCACGGTTTCAATCACATTTTTCAGAGAATCCTCAGTATGTGCATAATCCACAAAAATTTTCGCATTTTTTTGATTTGGAATTTCTTCCAATCGTCCAGGAACTGTGTGAAAGTCTGCAATAATTCGCTGAATATCTGCGATATCCACTTTTTGTGACATGAGAACCGCGACCGCACAGAGAATATTTGAAATATTAAAATCTCCGAATAGTTGTGTTTTGAGATGAAAAATATTCGACGGAATGCGAATATCAAATTCTGTGGAATCATTGTTTCGGACAATATTTTCCGCACGAACCTGTGCTGCATTCGAAAAGCCCGTTGTGTAGAGATTATCTGTTACAATTTCTTTAGACAAAAAATCGCTTGCATATTCGTGATCAATATTTACTACACTTACTTTTTTTACACCTTTGTGGATGCCATATTTGTACAAATTTTTAAACATTTGAAGTTTGGTTTGTACATAATTTTGCATAGTTTTGTGCAAATCGAGATGATCTTGCGCAATATTCGTCAAAACTGCTACATCATAATGAAGTCCATGTACACGATGATAAAAAATCGCATGGCTCGATGTCTCGAGTACCAAATATTTACAACCCTGCTGTTTTGCTTCCGCGATAAATTGCCATAACACAAAAGGTGATGGCGTCGTCATCTTCATGTTATTTTCCACAGTTTTTCCGTTGATGGACATGTTTACCGTCGAAAACATGGCTACTTTGTGACCCGCGGCAGAAAGTCCCTGCGCAATAATATTTGTTGTCGTTGTTTTTCCTTTTGTTCCAGTAACACCTATTACAATCATATCTTTGGCAGGATTTCCAGACATCCAATATGCCAAAAGTCCGCGCATATAATGATAACTCACACGAAGCGCGCCGTCGAGCGGAATGATTTTTCAAAGAAAAGAAAGCATAAAAACAAATTATTCACTTGAATTTTAATCAAAAGTAGATAATATTCAAATGATTTTTTATTTTAAAATGTATGTCTAAAAAATTTACAATTGAAAAAGGGGATACCAATGAGATTTTGCGAGAAGTGTCGACGCCAGTGGCTTTGAATGAACTCCACAAATATAAATCCCTTGCCGAAAATATGCTCAAACATATTCGAAACCCAAAAAATGGGGGAGTGGGGCTTGCGGCGCCACAAGTGGGTGTGAACAAGCGAATTATCGTTGTGTCGTTGATGAAAGATTATGACGATGAAAATTATCGAACAATTGCGATGATTAATCCGGTTATCGTTGCACATTCTGAGATGACTTGTTCTGATCAAGAAGGTTGTTTGTCGCTTCCGGGCGAGTCTGGCGATGTGGTTCGATGGACTGAAGTTGATATTGAATTTTACAATATTGAAGGACGAAAATTTGCGCTTCATCTTGATCAACTGGCTGCGCGAATTGTTCAGCATGAAATCGATCATCTCAATGGAATTCTCTTCACGGATCGCGTTGGTAGGCCAACTCCCGAATTATAAAATAAAATCCTCATTCGAGGATTTTGGTTATTTTTGGTTTACAGAAAATTCGAGCAAATTTTTGATAAGCATCCGCCTGTCGCCCACATAATTAAGATTTTCGAGCATTCGGCAGATTTTTTCAAAAATTTGAAATGGCTTATTTTCATGAAAAAGAAAGGCGTTTCCTTCGAATTTCATGGGATTAAATTCTTCAAAATCATAATGGCTTGCACTCGGAAAAATTGGCGTCACGGCTTGTTCAAAAATCTCTTCAAATTCTGAATTTTTCTCAATTTTCTCGCTTACAATCGCGTCCGCGCCAATAAGCAAATTTTTGTCAAAATTTTCAAGCGATTCGATGACTGACGCGCCAATTTCTTCGCACGCACTTGTCACAAAATTTTTCAAATTTTCGTCTGAAATAAGATTCAAAATCACGGCTCGACTATTTTTTGGAAAATTATATTGTTTGAGAATTTTGGTTTTGGCAACCTTTTTTTCCTTTATAACTTCAGAAAGTTCGCGCATAAAATAGTGTAAAAAGAGTAACACAAGTAGTGTAGCATAATTTTTTTAAAAAAGCGAAAACTTCCACTTGACTATCATCTTAAAAAACTTATAAATATATTTATGGATAAAAATTTTTGGAAAAATCTTGCTCAAAAGGGGCCAATTTCGACTTTGGCGCCTATGGATGGTTATACTGATAGCCCGTATCGCCAAATCGTGAAAAAAATTGCACCAGAAACGGTGGTTTTTTCGGAGTTTTATTCGGCGGATGGGCTTTGTCATTCCAAAGATTTGCAAGAAAAAGCACTCAAACACAATCCTTCTGAATATCCGCTTATTATTCAGATTTTTGGAAAAGATCCAGAAAAATTCGCTGAGGCGGCGCGAATTATCGAAAGTTATGGAATCACGGGGATTGATATCAATATGGGTTGCCCTGCCAAAAAAGTTGTCAAAAGTGGTCATGGCTCGTCATTGATGATCAATCGTGATACTGCCTTTGAGATTGTAGAAAAAATGTCGAAAGCCGTGAAAATTCCGATTTCTGTGAAAACACGACTTGGTTGGGAAAATCACGATTTGCTCATTGATTTTGTGAAAGGCCTCGAAAGTGCTGGTGCCAACCTTATTACGGTTCATGGCCGCACATACAAGCAGGCTTTTTCTGGACAGGCTGATTTTACTGGGATTTATGAGCTCAAACAAGTAGTTGATATTCCGGTGATTTGTAATGGTGATATTCTCGATTTTGATGATGGAATGCGAAAAATTATTCATCCAGAAAATCGTGATGGAAAAATTTCTGACAAAAAAAATCTTGATGGCTTTATGATTGGTCGAGCTTCGTTTGGAAATCCTTGGAGTTTTTTGCCGGGCGGATATGTGCCGACACTTCACGAAATTCTCGATACGATGGCCGAACATGGGAAAATTCTTTGGGATTGGAAACAACGAAAGGGGATGATGGAGGCTCGCAAGCATTTGGTTCAATATTTGCATGGTTTTCCAAATGTTAAAGAATATCGCTCGCGATTGGTTCATGTGGAAAATCCAGAGGAAATTGTTGCAATTCTGGCTGATATTCGCACCAATCATGCCGATTTGCTCAATGAGCGAATTGGTGGCGTAAATGCGGATGCTCTCAAGCAATCTTGGTGACAATAAAAAAATCCCGTTTTGGGATTATTTTTTTGAAGAAACCAAATTTTTGGCTTTTGCGAGATATTTTTTTGTGTTTTTAAACAAATTCTTTCCAGCTTCCAATGGATTTGGATCGAGAGTTTCAGAAATATTATTTTCGCTATGTGGTGCATATCGTCCGCGTTGCTTTTTTTGATCAATCCAGTCAGTGTACAAAACCTTGAGAACGCCTGCAATTGGTACCGCAACGATAATTCCAATAATTCCTCCGAGCGTCGCACCAAAGAGCATAATTACAAAAACAAAAAGTGGCGAAATGTCGAGATTTTTGCTCATAATATACGGAACGAGAAAATTATTTTCCGTCTGCTGAATCAAAACATACAAAATCAAAACCACGAGCGATGCTTCCCAACTAATCCCAAGTGCGATGATAAGTGCTGGAATTACTGACAAAATTGGTCCGATATATGGTACAAATTCCATAATTCCACTAATAAGCGCCAGTGTAAATACTCGTCCTGTCGAAAAATTGAAAATCATTTCCGCGATATAAAGCCCAATATATGTGAAAATAAAAATCGAAAAACTCAAGATAATGGATGCTTTAATCCACGAAATACAGACTTCTTGCACACGAGAAAAAAGATATCGAATATGGTCTTCTTTGTCATCAGGCGTCACATCGAGAAAAATTTGCCCAATCGATTTTCGTTCCAAAATCATAAAAAATGTCGCAATTCCAATGAACAGCAAATCCGTGAACATATTTCCAATCATGCTTACAATGGAAATTCCACCGCTGGTAATCGAAGAAATTTGACTCGTCAAAAAAGTCTGAATACTTCCAGCATTTTGTTTGATGAGATCCAAAGTATTATTGATATTTTCGGGACTCACTACATATAAAATTGCATTTTCAAGCCAATCAGGAAGATTAAAGCCCTGAATTCCGTAGTGTAGATAGGTCTCTTGCGCTGTGTTTGCCCAATGCGTGATCTGACGAATAATACTCGCAAAATAATCAATTACAATCGGTACAATACTCACTGCTACAATTGTTGCAAGCAAAATAATCGCGATATATACGACCACAATAGTAATCCATTCAGGAATATGGAATTTTCGCCATTTTTCTACGAGTGGTGTGATGAGAATCGTGAGAAATCCAGCCACTCCAAGCATGATAATCGTGTTGCTTGTCAGATAAATACCATAACCAATTGCCACCATAATCGCGGTTACGGCCAATTTTTTAATCCAAAGAGAAATTTCGTTTGACATAAGGTTTTTTTATTTCTCTCAGAATAAAAAAAATTCCCAAAAAGTAAAGGGAATTTTATAAATTCTTTTTTCGATTTTCGAGCTCTCCAATCATAAAATCAAGATACTGAATAAGGATTTTTTTTGCATTTTTTCCAGTTTCCGTGTCTTTATCAACAGCTTCTTTTTTGAGCTTGAGCGTTGTCTGAATGCTTCCATAGGTTTCAATTTTTGCATCTCGTGATGAATTCATTTTTTCAAGATTTCCATCAAGTTCTTGTAAGATTTTCGCGCCTTGTTTTTTATATACTTCCAAAATGTATGTATTCACTGTTTTCTGAATTTCGTTTTTTGTTTTCTCGATCATCGCATTCGCGTCATCGTTCGTCGCAAAAGCCCCTTGTGAAAAGGAGAAAAAGAGTAAAACGCTGATGAAAATTTTCCAAAAAAGTTTCATAAATCAAATTTTCCGAATAATACAAAAAAAACTTGAAAAATCAAGTTTTAAATGTGTTTTTTGTGTGAAGATTGAGAATTAGAGAAATGACATGACATCATTTTTGAGGATTTTACAATTTTCTCCATCCCATTCGAGCAGGGAAGTGTATTGATGAGGAAAAACAAGAAAGAATTTTCGGGAATTTTTTATTTTTTCCGAAAAGTTTGGAAATTTTTTCACGAATTCTACTAAATTTGGAGTAATTCCATTCTTGAGCATTCATAAAATTTTTCAATCGTCAAGGAAAAAAATTGGAAAACTTGGGAAAATTTTTTCTTCAGAAATATATTTTTCCCGCGTGAGATTTTCTAGATTTTCCGCATCACCCAGCGTGACAAAATGTTCTCCAAAAAATAATTTTTCGCGCCGCAAAACCGAAATATATCCGCCATCAATCCCGCAAAGTTCACCAATCATTGGTGCAAATGAACGAATATATCCACCAGAAGAGATCGTGAGTCGAAGTGAAATTTCATCTTCAGAAATATCGAGAATTTCTACATCAGAAACACTGATTTTTCGCTTTGGAATCTCAAAATCGCGTCATTTTCTTGCAAGATCGTAGGCGCGCTTGCCATCGATATGAATCGCAGAAAATTTTGGTGGAATTTGTTCCGTAATTTCGGAAATTTTTTGAATGAGAAAGTTTTTATCAGGAATTTTGCGACGAGAAGTATCAACCGGCTGAATTTCTTGTTCCAAATCGAGGCTTTCACTTTTTCCATCAAGCCGAACACTGAAAAGATATGTTTTTTTCTCAGAATTGATAAAAGAAAGAAGCTTGGTGCTCTGTTCCGTTGCAATCAGCATCAAGCCGTCTGCCTTGGGGTCCAAAGTACCAATATGTCACATTTTTTTGACTCCGAGAATTTTTCGCATTTTCCGAATAACATCAAAACTCGTCATTCAGATTGGTTTATTGATCAGATAAAACATATTATTCGAGTTCAGAATAATTCGCACGCGCTGGCGTGTCAAAAAATCGCGGCAAGTGTTCCCATTTCCATTCTTTCAAATCAAAATTTCCAAAATCTATCAAAAGTCGCCCAACAATATTTTTTCGTTCGATAAAATTTGAAGCATTTTCCGCTTGACAATTGTCAAAACAATTGCGAGAATCAGAAGAATTGAGTCGATTGTCGCCCATTACCCAATACGAATTTTCTGGAATAATAAAATCGGTTTGAAAAACATCAAGCACGAGTGCTGGAGAAAAATACGTTTTATCTTTATTTTTTTCGGAAAGATATGGTTCATTGATTTCCACAAAATCCTCCACATCCACTTTTTTTATAAAAACTTTTCCATCAAAAATCCGAACCGTCTCGCCAGGAAGGCCAATAACGCGCTTGAGATAATATTCTTGAATTTCGCTTACGTGTGGACGAATCACCACTACATCACCACGCTGAGGATTGCCGATATTGAGTGGGATTTTTTCAAAAAATTGAGCAATAGTGCGTTGAAAAAAATTCGCATTTTCGTTATTCCATTCATGAAAATGCGTTGGAAGGTTGAGATAGGAAAATTTGTTCACCAAAATATATTCATGGTCGTGATAATTTTCTTCCATCGATGATCCATTGATTCGAAAGGGGATTACGAAAAAAGTAAATATAATTGTAATCACGATAATGTATCAAATAATTTCCTTGCAAAAACTCCAAAAACCTTCAAAAAATGAAGGTTTTAAAGTAAGGCTTTCAGGTTGTTGATAATCAGAATTAGTCATGAGTTGCGCTGTCAAGTTCTGGATATTGTGCTGTACTCGGCGTATCGAAAAATCGTGGTTTTACTTCCCACTTGAATGAACCAAAATGAGGAAATCCTTCTTTTTTGTCAAAAATATTGAAATATCCAAAACTCATTGCCACTTTTCCAAGAATATCTTCGCGTGCTAAAAAGTGAGTACTATTCGGCAAATTACAATTTTTAAAACAATTGCGAGAATCAGAAGAATTGAGGCGATTATCGCCCATTGCCCAATACGAATTTTCTGGAATTTCAAAAATTTTTTCAGTTCGCTGATCATTTACAAGCGTTTGTCCTGAATTCACAAGCGAAAGATACGGCTCATTGATTTCCACAAAATCCTCCGCATCCACTTTTTTTATAAAAACTTTTCCATCAAAAATCCGAACCGTCTCACCAGGAAGACCAATGACGCGTTTGATATAATATTCGCGAGATTTATCAATGTGTGGCTTCAGAACGATGACATCGCCGCGTTTTGGATCGCCTACATGGATAGGAATTTTTTTCAAAAGCTGAGCAATTGTCCCACTGACTGGGTCTGGATTTGAATATAAAAATTCATTAAAATGCGTGTCAAAATTCAAATATCCAAAAGTATTCACCAAAATATATTCACGATCAGAAAAGCTATCATCCATAGAAACCCCCTGAATTTGAAAAGGGGTTACTAAAAATGAACGAATCGCGAATGCAATCAAGAAAATAACAACAATATCACGCAAAAATTTGATAACAGTCATAAGGGTTGAAGTTGCCTCATGAACTTCGGGATTGGTGTATTGTTCTGGAGTAGAATTTGACATAATATTTTTTTATTTTTTGTCGTCAGAAAGACGAATAACATTGATTTCTGGTGTTTCCACTGATGAAATAGAAATTTCGCCATTTTCAGAATTTTCTGGTACGTTTGCAAGTCCAACAGCTTCAGAGCCAGTCTCCAGATAATCTTCACGAAGCGCTGATTCGAGTTCTACTGCATCGATAGATTCTTGAGGTTTTGCTGTCAAAAGTCCTTTAATAACGCGATATTCAATATCGCTCATCATGTTCACGAATGAATCGTACGCGCGCTCTTTGTACACTACGAGTGGATTTTTTTGTGCATACCCTTCAAAAGCAACTTCTTCGCGAAGATGAGCCATTGCATCCATGTGTTGCATCCAAAGTTCATCAATGGCAGCAAGCGTCAATCGGCGCTCAAAGTCTGCAAAAATTTCTTCAGAACCGGTATCACGAAGCATTTCAATTTGTCCACCAAGAAGATTTTTTGTTTTTCGTTTCAAATCTTCCATATTTTCTGCTTCCAAATAATCACTCACTTTCGCAATTTCCGTACCAGCAAAATCATTGATAGCATTAACAATATTTTGTGCTACGTCAGATTCAATATCAGAATGTCCGTCATACGCCAGAGAAATTACTCGCTCAATCTGATTTTCGAGCATTTCCACAACATCAGCATGAATGTCTTTTCCTTCCAAAATGCGATTACGACGAGCATAAATCGCGAGACGATGCTGATTGAGAACATCATCGTATTCAAGAATATGTTTACGAATGTCGAAATTTCGCCCTTCAACCTGACGCTGAACGCGCTCGATTCCACGCATCAATTGTTTCGATTCAATGAGTGGATCATTTTCAGGATGACTACCAGAAAGATTAGCAATCATTCGGAACATATTGTTGCTTCCAAAAATTCGCATAATATCATCATCTGGAGAAATCATAAACTGAGAAAGTCCAGGATCACCCTGACGACCAGAGCGCCCGCGAAGCTGATTGTCAATACGACGAGTTTCGTGTTTTTCTGTACCAATCACAAAAAGCCCTCCAAGTTTGTATGTTTGTTTTCCGGCTGCACCCTCAAGAATAACCTCTCCATCAAGATTTCTTACTCGGTCATCGATTTTAATATCAGTTCCGCGTCCAGCCATATTGGTTGCAATCGTTACTGCACCATATTTACCAGCGTTTGACACGATATCCGCCTCACGAGCATCCTGTTTTGCGTTCAATACTTCGTGTGGGATATTTTTCGCACTCAAAAGAGAAGAAAGATATTCACTTTTTGCCACAGAAACCGTTCCCACAAGTACTGGCTGACCTTTTTCATGGAGCGCCTCAATGAGACGAACAATATAATCAAATTTTCCTTTTTCTGAGCGGAAAAGAAGATCTCCACGATCAATACGCGCGATTGGGCGATTGGTTGGAACGGTAATTACTTCGAGAGAGTAAATTTTGTAAAATTCTTCTTCTTCTGTTTTTGCAGTACCAGTCATCCCAGAAAGTTTTTTGTACAATCGGAAATAGTTCTGGAAAGTTACGGAAGCAAGCGTGCGAGATTCTTGCTGAATTGTCACACCTTCTTTGGCTTCAATTGCTTGATGAAGACCATCACTGTATCGTCGTCCAGAAAGTACGCGTCCCGTATGTTCGTCAATAATGAGAATTTCCTCATCACGCACGAGATAATCAACATCACGCTTGTAAACCGCTGCTGCTTTCAGAGCATTTTCGATATGATGAATGTCGTTATAATGCTGCGAAACATAGATATTATCTACGCCCAAAATTTCTTCCAATTTTCGAATTCCGTCTTCTGTGAGTGTGGCAGTTTTTTGTTTTTCATCAATTTTATATTCTTTTTCGTTTTCAAGATTGCGAGCGATAGCAGCAAATCGTACATATTGGCTTGTAGCCTCAGCTGCTGGCGCACTAATAATGAGTGGTGTACGAGCTTCGTCCACGAGAATGGAGTCAACTTCATCTACAATCGCAAACCACTTTCGCTTCATAACACGATTATTTTCGTCGCTTGCCATATTATCGCGCAAATAATCAAAACCAAGTTCATTATTCGTCGCATAAACAACATTGGCTGAATATGAAATTTTTTTATCCTGAAAGCTTTGATTATGCGTAATAACCCCAACAGAAAGTCCGAGAGTATTGTAAATAATACTCATTTCTTTCGCATCACGGCGAGCCAAATAATCATTCACCGTTACCACGTGCACAGGGTACCCCACAAGTGCGTTGAGGTAGGCTGCGAGCGTGGCGACAAGAGTTTTTCCTTCACCAGTACGCATTTCAGCAATATTTCCATCATTAAGGGCAAGTGCACCAAGCACCTGAACATCGTATGGAATCATATTCCACTCAATTTTTTCTTCGCCAAACTCAAAAACCTGCCCATGAATAATTTCACAAGCGCGACGATGAAGTGCTAATGCCTCGTGCTTAATATCATTGAGTCGTTCCTTAATTTCTTTAATATCCTCATCCAAATCTAGTCCTTCAAATTTACTCTGAAATTCATGAGTTTTGGCTTGTACTTCAGAAATAGTTTTAATTTCGTCACGATATTTTTTTTCGATTTCTTTGATTTTTTCAAGGTCTTTTTTATAAACTTTAAGTTTTTTTTCAGATGGGTCGCCGAAAAGTTTTTGAATAAATGAAAACATATAGAAAAATAAAAAATCCGCGTCATTATATGGAAAAGCCGCGACATTTCAAATAAGAATTTGAATTTTTCCAAAAAACCCCTTGACGAAATTTATTTTTATTTTCGAGATATCTTTTTTAAAATTTTTTCCTCATTTTCTTCAAAAAATACTAAATTTTTTTATAAAAAAATTATTTGTCAAGTATTTATAAAAAAATAAAAAACTCCGGAATGGAGTTTTTTATCGTGGTTGTACAGAAGTTGTCGGAGTATATTCCGCAATTTGGCGTAACCACATCACAAATACACGGCGAGAAACTGCCTCGTTAAGTTTGGTTTCATCAAATGAAAGGCCAGCATTTTTTGCGAAAACAAGAACTTCCGCGTCAGTCATTTTTTCTGTGGTTTTTGATGCAACCAACATGTCAATCGCATCTTTTGTTGTTAAATCGCTTTTTGGCGCAAACATATCATCAGAATTTGCTTTGATAATATTCGCATTTTTCACAAAATTTACGCTTGATGTAAATTCTGGGGCAATCTGACTTTTATCAACTGGCTGCCATTCCATAAGTGTCGTGATGCGAGCAGGGAAAATATTCATCTCAAAAGAACGAGCAATGAATGCAGCAGCTTCTTCTCGGGTAATATTTCTTTCAGCTTCAAAAGAATCAACCGTAAGACGAGTTGTAATTTTCATTTTTTCAGCCCAACCAAAAGTTGTTTCTGCTTCCCATGGTCGAGTACAAGTATTAAGTACAGTATCCCAAGAATATCCAGCAGATCCGATACATCCATGAGTATCGGTATCACTACCAAGTACTGGTGCTGATGTTGGCTCAATGGCAGTTTCGATTGCGCCAGTAATTGTTGTCGGTTCATTATTCCAAGCCTGTACACATTCCTGTTTTTTTACATCCCAAGAATATCCAGCAGAACCGATACAACCATGTTCGTCACGATCATTTCCAACGATAATTTCCTGAGTTGGCATGGATTTTTCTGGAGTCACAAGCATTGGTTCAGTGATGCCTTGTGCAGTTGCAAGATTTGCAGAAAAACCAAACAAAAGAGCGATTGCTACAATAATTTTTTTCATAAAAATGAGTTAAAAATAAACGAAAAAAGTATACTCAGAAAATTTTTTTTGCAAATAAAAATCCTTGACAAAATAAATTTTTATTTTATTTTTAAAAAATTTTTTGCCGTATTGTATCCAAGTTCAACGAATTTTTCGACTTCATCAAAATCCGCCATATCAAGGTCGCCATAATCAAAATTGAGTACCTGAGTTTTTCCATGACTTTCAGCGATTGATTGTGCCTCATTTTGGCTCATCATCATTGAAAAGGCACGACTCAAAATTTGGGAATTCATTTCAAAAAATCCATTTTCGAGTTCAAAACCGAGAAATTTTTTCTTACGAATGAGGGGTCAATTATATGTTTTTAGTGCGCTAATTCCGATTTTTTGATATGTCGAAAGTTCTTCCAATGGCAGATTGGAAACCACTCCACCATCAATAAATAATTTTCCATCAATTTCGTGTGGTCGAAAAATCCCAGGAAGGCAGATGCTCGCTCGCACCGCATCCACAATTTTCCCACTCGAAAACACTTTTTTCTCGCCAGTTTCCAGATTGGTTGCGATGATTTTTAGGGGAATTTTTAGATCTTGAATTTCTGTATTTCCAAAATATTTTTTTTAAAAAATTCACGATTTTTTCGCCTTTAATAAAGCCATTTTTCAGGTCAAAGTCAATCATTTGCAAATAGCTGATTTCCTGCGCAATTTTTTGCATTTCGTCACTTGTTTTTTCAATCGCCAGAAATGCTCCAATCACTGCACCCATTGATGTTCCCGCAATTTCCGTGATTTGAATATTTTTTTCTTCCAAAAATTTGATTACGCCGATATGTGCGAGTCATCTTGCGGATCCTCATCAAAAAGCAATTCCGTAGCCTTTTTCTCTTGTAAAAAATGATTTCAAAAAATTCATAATATTTATTATTTTTCAGATTATATTTAAAAATGAAAAAATTCAAAAAATCTCTCATTTTCGAGAGATTTTTTTCTAATCGTTCTAAAATTATTCCCAGAACATATCAACGGTTTTTCGGTATGCAAGGCGATTTTTGATATCTTCATAATACATATCACCTGGAACGAGCTTTTCGCGAAGACGAGTTATTACTTCCGCATTCTGATATTGAGAAATAATTTTCTCGAGCTCTTCTTTGATTTCCGCTTCGGTTGCTTCTACTTTGCGGATTTCACGAATTTTACGAAGAAGAAGTTCAGCCTTGAGTCGGCGTTCTGCTTCTGGTTTTACAATTGTTTCCTTGTAAGATTCTTCATCCATCTTGATATGTTCAAGATATTGCTTCATATTGAGGCCCTGCTGAGCAAGATTTTCAGAATGTTCTGCAAAAACTTGATTTACCTCATTGGCAACGAGTGCAGGGCCAACTTCGATGGTTGCTGCTTCGAGCATTTTTTTCATGAGAGTATCTTCATCCTTACGACGATTTTCCGCTTCTTTACGAGCAGAAATTTCTTTTTTGATGATTTCCTTGAATCCTTCAAGATCAGTTTTTACGCCACGAAGTTTTTCGATAAAATCTTCTGTAAATTCTGGAGCATGAGGTTTTTCTACTTTTTCGACATTCACTACAAAATGAACCTTTCGACCTTTGAATTCTTCGCTGTGATAATCAACAGGGAAAGTTATGTCAAAAGCTACTTCATCACCAGCTTTTGCACCAATCAATTTTTCTTCAAAACCTGGAATAAAATTTCCAGAGCCGATTACGAGCGGATAACTTGGAACGGCAGTTTCAGGAATTGCGTCACCACCTTTTTTATCATAACCCTGAGCAGTTACTGTCGCACGATCGCCGTTTTCAATGGCTGTGTGGCTTGTATCAGCGCCATCATCCGCATGAACACCCGCTTCATGATAGTGAGTAAAACGACGCTTAATCGCTTCAATTTCTTCATCAATTTCTTTTTTCATGACTTTAAAATTGGTTTTTTTCACTTTGATAGCGTCGAGTTTTTTCTCGTCAACCGTTACTTCTGGGAAAATTTCTACTTCAACCACGAATTCAAGAGGATTTGTACTCTTCAATTCTGTGATATTTCCTGGAGCAACCGGAATAATATTTTCTTTTTTCAAAATTTTTGGATATACCTTATCAATAATGATATCAACGGCATGTTGGTCAATTGCTGCTTGTCCAAATTGCTTGATAATCACATTATCTGGCGCTGTTCCTGGCTTGAAACCATTGATTTTTCCATTTTTTCGGAAATCTTCAATCGCCAATTTTTGTGCTTTTTCGAATTCTGCACCAGATTCTTTTACCTCAATAGACAAAAGAAACGGACTTTTTTTCGTAACTGTTGTTTGCATAAAAAATAAAAATTAAAATTGTCTAAAAAATTAAACACACGCATTATATTGATTTTTTTTGAAAAGACAAATATTTTTTCTAAAAATTATCACTCATATTATTTAGGTGCTAATTTTGAATTTTTAAAAAATCCCTTTTCGGGATTTTACTTCACTTTAATGTACATTAGATTCATGGGAATTCCGGCGCTTCGGAATAAAAAATCCTCATATGGAAGGTCTTTTGTATCCTTGGAGGGATATGTGAGTTTGATTTCAATGCCAAATCTGCCACTTGTAACCATCATAACATGATTAAATATACGATCCTTAATATACTTTATGAAGCTGTTGGCACTAGACCAAGTCGTGCCAAAGCCCCTTGTGTTATTAAAAAAGCAATATTGAGTCCAATTTTTTTATAGTAACCTGAAAACATAGGAAAATAAGAAGAAAAAAGGGATTGAGTGTGCTTCTTTTTAAGGTCCTTCAATTCTTGTATTGCTTCCTCCCCAGAAAGCACGAGCACTCCAATTATGGGCTGTTGATTTTTATGGATGTTATAGTGCTTGAGTACGGTTGTATCCTCTTCTGAAAGTCAAAGACTATCAATAAATTTTTCAGCTTCTAAAAAATCAGGATTTAAGATTTTTTCTCGGAGTGAAGTACTATCAGCATTTCGTGAAAAAGTCTGATTATTTTCAAGATTAGAAAGAATTCCTTCCGATGTTTGTATGAATTTTTCTTCCACTTCTGGCATCATAGCAGAAGTTGTATGCACTCATAGGATGCACACAAGGATAAGAGTGAGTATTGCTTTTTTATATGCGCTATATTTAGGATATAAAAGCGTACGTATATTACTCATTATTGCTTTTTTGTAAAGAGAAATTCTTGTAATTAAGATAAAATACATATTTTGTAAGTTTTTACTTTTGAGTAATTTTTGTACGAAATTACAAAATGGCTTTATTTTTTTAGAAAATGTTATATAATTTGCAAAAAATTTTTATGGAAAAATCAGAACTTTTACGTATTTCAAGCGATTTTTTAGGTCGCTTGCATCTTCTGAAAAAAGAGGATATTTTGATGTTGCGAGAGGTGATTCGCGAGCATAATCGTCTCTATCATCAGGAGGAATCGCCTATTATTTCAGATATGGAATATGATCAATTATTCCATGCTTTGGCTCGACTGGAAGCGGATTTTGATATGATGGACGAAGATTCGCCGACCGCTCGATTAGCTATTTTGACGAGCGAACAATTTCAAAAAGTGCGACATATTTATCCGATGATTTCCTTGGATAATACCTATTCTGCTGAGGAAGTTCGTGATTTTGAAGAGCGAATGAGAAATATTTTGCGTAAAAATTTGCAAAATCTTGGTGATTTTGATTACTATATTCAGCCAAAATATGATGGATTGGGATTGGCGCTTATTTATCAATATGGCATCCTAACACAAGGTGTGACGCGCGGAAGTGGTGTAGAAGGGGAAGACGTTACGCTGGGGGTTATGGAAATTGTAAATATTCCCAAAAAAATTGATGCTCTCAGGAGTATTGAACGAATGGAAATTCGCGGAGAGGTGATGATGAGTCGCAAAACATTTGATCGCGTGAATGCAGAACGACTTCGAGAAGGGGAAAAATTATTTGCAAATCCTCGTAATGCTGCATCAGGCTCACTTCGTCAAATCAATCCGCTTATCACTCGTACACGAAATCTGGAATTTTTTGCTTATGCAATACCACAAATTGAACAAAATATTGATGAAAATTTCAGTATTTCTTCGTATCATGAGATGATGGAATTGCTTGAAAAGTGGGGTTTTGAACGTCAAGATTTTTCCTTTAAAATCGTAAAAGGTATCAATCATTTGATTCGGGTGATTGAACGGGAGACAAAGTGGTATCTATCAGAAAAAAGCGATACAGAGCAAAAAAATTATTTTGACTTTGATATCGATGGTATGGTCATCAAGCTCGATGATATGAAATTATGGGATATTTTATGAAGAACAGAACACCATCCAAGATACTCTATAGCGTATAAATTCCCAGCAAAACAAGTACGAACAAAGGTTCTTTCCATAGAGCATTCCGTGGGGCGAACTGGTACTGTAACGCCCGTAGCAAATCTTGAGCCTGTTGATGTGACGGGTGTGATTGTGAAACGAGCAACACTCCATAATTATGATGAACTTGCCAAAAAATGAGTGAGAGAAGGGGATTCGGTTTTTATTATGCGAGCATGAGAAGTTATACCTGAGATAGTATCTGTAATTGCTGATGTACGAGATGGAAGTGAAAATATTGTCCTTCCACCAGAAAATTGCCCGATTTGTCACACTACACTGGAACAAGAAGAAGGGAAAGTGGCGATTTTCTGTCCAAATAAGCATTGTCCAGCCAAAATTCAAGGACAACTTGAAATGTTTGTTTCCAAACAAGCTATGAATATTGACGGCTTTTGAGAAAAACAAATTGAATTATTTCTCGAATTATGATGGATTACTGATTTTTCATCGATTTTTTCACTATCACAATACAGAGATGAATTGTTGAGAATCGAAGGCTATAAGGAGAAATCTGTTAATAATCTTTTTGATGCTATCGAAAAATCACGAAACACGACGCTTGATCGGGCTTTTGTAGCCCTTGGAATCCCGAATGTTGGTAAAAAAACCGCAAAACAAATCGCAAAATTATTTGATGATGTTTCTAATCAGGATTGACTTTTGAGGAAAATTTTTGAAATTTCAGAAGAAAATTTGCTCACTTTGGCTGATATTGGTCCAGAAACAGCTTGCGCATTCGTGAATTTTATGAACGATAATCGTCAGATGGTTGAAAAATTTTTCTGAGAATTACTTTTTTCCTTTTCTCAAGAAAAAGGCTGAAATTCAACGATTTTATCAGGAAAATCATTTTGTGTGACTGGAAGTTTTGATACAATTTCTCGTGATGAGATTCATGCAATGGTTGAGCAAAATGGAGGGGAAGTTCGTACCAGTGTTTCAAAAAATTTGGATTTTCTGATTGCTGGTGAAAAAGCGGGAAGTAAGCTGGAAAAAGCAGAAAACCTTGGAGTAAAAATTCTAACAATCAATGATTTTTTTAAAATGATAAAATAAAAAGCAAGAAATTCTTGCTTTTTATTTTATGCTTGTACTGTTGGGAAATCGTGTTGGTGTTGTAGAATGTAGAGTCGATTTTGTGTTGCACGCGTGATTTCTGCACGAGACTGATCGATTGCCTCTTCGCGATAAATTTCGCCAGCAGAAAACTGCTGGGAAATGTTTTCTAACTGCGTGTGCATGCGCTCTGAAATTTTTGCATCAAGCGCATCTGAAGTTTCTGGATTATTCGCCAAAAAATCAAATAAACTCGCAAAATTTTCCGCGACTTTTTTGGCAGTTTCGGGATTATTTCGAATTTCAGAAATAGCATTATTGAGCGTTTTTTGCATTTCTGGTGAGATTGTATTTTTTTCCACATTTTTTTGGGAAAAATTCTCAGAAGGGCCGTTTCTCATAGGAAAAATTTATTTCCTCCATATTATCAGGTTATCAAAAAATCGTCAAGAAAAATTCCTTGACGATAGTTTAAAAATATTTTTAATGACAACCAGTTTCACAAGTACCACAAGAACCGCCGCCACATCCGCCGCCCATGCCGTCGTCGTCATCTCCGAGAATTGAGATAAACATCGACTTTATTTCGTCATATTCAGGAACTTCTCCCTGAAAAATCATATCACGAAAATCAATACTTTCTTCCTCGATGGCAAGTGCAGGATTTTGAGTGATTCCAAGCTCCATTTTGAGAGCCTCATCATTGGAAGTTTTGATACTAATCGCGTCGCTGAGTGCAAGTTCGTTAAGCGCCTTATTTACGAGTGTTTCGAGGTTTTCAAGTTCAGTACCAGAACCGATAAGTTGAATGATCATAAAATTTTTTAAGAGGGCTTTATTATATAAATTTTTTGATTTTTGTAAAACATTTTTTAAAATTTTCAAAAAATAAAATCCCTTTCGGGATTTTGGGGAATTGTAGGCGAAAACTACGCTACTACAATAAAGTCAATGTGAAGAACATTCCCACGAACTGGATGGCGTTGTGCTTCCTGAACGCGAGTA
Organism: Candidatus Altimarinota bacterium; assembly: GCA_013332525.2. Taxonomy (GTDB): domain Bacteria; phylum Patescibacteriota; class Gracilibacteria; order BD1-5; family UBA2023; genus GN02-873. The sequence goes on along the minus strand of JABCOP020000001.1, from coordinate 26,319 downwards.
GTATACTTTTTCCCATCAACCATAAGAGTGATATCTGCATCTTTTCCAGATTCGCGGTATACTTTAATAAATTCTGATACTCCAACGGCGATCATAGTCGAAGGAACATCCTTACCGTAGAGAACTGCTGGAATAAGTCCAGCTTCACGAGTTTCGCGAGCAGATTCTGTACGGATCTTTGCTTCGAGAGAAAACATAGTTTCGAAAATAAAATGATAAAAAATATGAAAATTTCATATTCGTCGTGTATTATACACAAATTTTTAAAAAAGCAAGAGTTTTTAATTTTATCTTCTTCGGCTGGCTTTTTTGCGTGCGAATTTTTCTTTGATTCGCCTTGCTTCGCTGGCACCAAGCTTTTCTTCAAGTACCAGATCCATTTCACCATCCAAGTCAAATAGCGATATATCAAAATCAATTCCACGCTCTTTTTTGAATTGATAATCTTCATAATTTCCGTATGAAATGGATAACTCTCCATCTTCGATAATCCAAATTTTGGTAGCCAATTTATTCACAAAATATCGATCATGAGAAATAAATAGGATGGCTCATTGATATTCTGAGAGCGCTTTTTCTAGGGTTTCTCTGGTATCAGCATCGAGATGGTTTGTCGGTTCATCTAAAATAAGTAAATTGGAATTTTCATACTTTTCATACTCTATTCAAAAAAGCTTATTATACTCCGATGTTTGAGTATTTGAGTTTTCTGATTTTAGAAGTGATTCATTTCAATTATTTCATTGATATGATTTTTCATACTTTTCATTTTCTTGAATTTTTTTGAGAAAATCTCGTGCCTCAGAGGCTCGTGTGGCCACAGAATTTTGCCCCAGAATAGCAAATAAGAGTCGTGATCTTTCGCCACCCGAAAGAGAGGAAACTTTTTTTGAATAATCCAAGAAATCAAATCCATAAGACTGTAAAATCCCTCAAATTCGTTCATTTGGGTATTTGAGTCCATGAAGTAGAAAATTTTCAGCAATGGTTTTTTCTGTGTGTAGTGTTTCGTGAAGTTGTGAAAAATACAAAATACGAGCATTGTCATGTACCTGAATAAGCCCTTCCAATGGGGAAATTTGTTTTAAAATTGTTTTGAGAAGTGTGGATTTTCCAACACCATTTTCTCCAACAATTCCGATGCGATCACCACGATGGAGGCTTGCATCGCGAATGAAAAAAAGTGGATCGCGTCGCCCAATAAAAGCATTTTCAATTTTGATGGAAGTTTCGGGTCCATATTTGTCGTATGGAAATGAAAATTTGATTTCATGGCGAGTTTTTGGCTTTTCAATAAGTTCCACTTTTTCCAGTGCGCGTTCACGAGATTTAGCAAAACTGGCTCGAGAGCCTGCACGAAAGCGATTGATGAGCTTTTTTTCACTTTCCAAAAAAGTTTGCTGTTCGTCATATTTTTTCTCCTCAATGGCGCGATATTTTGCCTTTTCTGCAACACTAAATGAGTACGATCCGGCGTATTCTTTGATGCCATCAACTCCAAGCATGTCAATCACGCTCGTACATGTTTCATCTAAAAATTCTCGGTCGTGAGATACGATCAAATAGCCACCTTTCCAAGTTTCGATGAGATATTTTTCGAGCCATTCGACGCTTGGTAAATCAATAAAATTCGTTGGCTCGTCAAGAAGAAGAAAATCCGGCTTGGAAAGTAAAATTTTCGCGAGTGCGATTTTGGTTCGTTCGCCGCCAGAGACTTCGGCAAGCGTTTTTTCGAGCAAATGAAAAATTCCGATTCCACGAGAAACGCGTTCAATATCATTATCATAGGTATATCAGCCCAAAAGCGTGTATCGTTCGACAAGTTCGGTATAACGCTCAAATTCACCAGTTTCTTCCATTTTTTTTTCTTCGGTAGCGAGTTCTTTTTCAATTTTTCGAATCTCTTCGAAAGCATCGCGAAGCTCATCGCGAATTTTCTTTTTGTCATCAGAAAAATGAATTTGTTCCAAATATCCGAGTGTCATATTTCCAATATTCTCAATACTTCCTTCAAAATCGGTAATTTGCCCAGAAATTATTTTCATAAATGTGGATTTTCCCGCGCCATTGGGGCCAATGAGCGCAATTCGTTCGTCTTCATTAATAATTCGATTGATCGTTCCCAGGATTTTTTCTCCGTTTCGTTCAAAAAAATCAATATGTATATTTAAATGTTTCATGCCGATATTATAGGGAAAAATAAAAATTCGCAAGTAAAAATTCACCTTGACTATTTTTGCTTTTATCATAAAATCTAGTAAATAATTTCTAATCGTTTTTCCATGATTTATCGAGGAGAGTTGCCTGATATTGATTTTCGACAAGTGAGCGTTCTGGCTTTTGATAAGGATGATACCATTACGCCTCCAAATCGTGCTATGGAGTTGCCGATGGCCGAGGAAATCAATCGCCTCACAGTGAATCGATATATTTTGATTCTGACAGCACGCGATATTGAAATATGTCGAGCGCAGATTTTGAGTAAGATGGAACAGGTTCGTGAGGGAAAAAATCGTGTGGTTTTTGCTTGTTGCAATGGTTCACAGATTTATGATTTTGACAATGAAAAAAAAGATTATTTGCTCAAATCAGCATTGACAGGACAATTAGAATCTCAAGAATTTTTTGATGAAATTGGAAAAAAATTGGCTGAAGAATTAGATGCGCCAGATTTATATTTTGAGCGGCGTAGCGATACAATGGGGGCCTTTGTGTGTATTTCTCGGGATTCAACTGATGAGCAGCGTCGAAAATTTGATCCTGATGGGGGGCGCCGTCGTGCTGCTATTGAAAAATTTCGTCATCTCTTTCTAGCTGAATATGAGGTGATTCCTGGTGGCAAAACCTCGATCGATGTGAGTCTTTATAATAAAGAGGCGGGAATGCGACATTTTCTCGAATATTTTCAGTACCAGCTCTGTGGTGACGTCGTGTTTTTCGGAGATGGATTTGATGGTGGGAATGATACGCCAGTCGAAAATATCCAAAGTGTTTTGAGTGTAAAGGTTGAAAATTATCAACAGACACTCGACCTTCTCAAACAAATTCCTTAAATTTTTCCTATGCAAATAAAAAAACCAAAAATTGTTACGATTGGTGGCGGAAATGGTCACTCAAATATTTTGGGGGCGATTCAGGATACTTTTATCCAGCATGTAGATTTGTCAGCGATTGTATCGATGAGTGATGATGGACGTACAACAGGCCGTCTGATGCGATATTTTCATGATGAGCTCGGAATTCATTTTCCGCCTCCTGGTGATGTTCGTCGATGTTTGTACTTTCTTTCTGGATCAGCTTTTCGTCCAGAATTTGAAAAATATTTTGAAACAGTTATCACGATTGATGTGCCGATTCATTCGCTTTCTCTCGGTGAAATTGCTAAAAGTGTTGGCGCGTATGATTTTCTCGCGAGTCTAGATTTTCCATATTTTGATATTCATTTGCCGATTTTTGGTTCGCTTGATGGGCACAAATTTGGAAATATTTTTATGGGATTTTTGTTTCATCATTTCGACGATGACTACATTAAAATGATGGATTTTATGCATCAATGCCTCAAGGTGGCTTCACGCGTAATTCCTGTAACCATTGATTCTGCTTATATTCAAGCCAAACTTGATGATGGGACGATTATTGAGCGCCAGGATAATATTTCCAATAATATCGGATACACAGGACGAATTATTGAACTTTCACTGATGCCAGGCTCTGAGACGGCTCGCCATAATACTGAACTTAATGCGGTTATCAGCTCGGCGGATTATATTCTGATTGCGCCGGGCGACATTTATACTTCTACGATTTCCAATTTGATTATTGGTGGTGTGGCGGATTTGATTGCCAAATATTCTCAGGCAAAAATTATTTTTATTGCCAATAACACCAATAAGGGCGGGGAAGCGAGTGGTTATCAGATTCATGATTTTGTGTCAGAAATCGAAAAATATCTTGGAAAAAATATTGATATTTTGGTTGTGAATAACGAGAGACTTAATTTATCAATTTCTGATGCCAATCGTTTCAAAAATGATATTTCCGTGAAGGGCGGTGATTATATTTATTTGTCAGATGATGAGCGCCAAAAATTGACTGAACGGGGAACACAGATTATTGAGGCGGACATTCTTGATCGAAAAACGCTTTACAAACACGACAAGAAAAAAATTGCGACAATTCTTGAAAAAATTATTTTTCATTCAAAATAAAAATCCCGATTTGGGATTTTTTTGAAAATTTGCGAAAATAAAAATTTTCTGATATAATCGTGCATATTAATGAATTTTTATGGCACATTGGGCACGCGAATTTTTTGAAGCCACCGCACTTATTCTCGAATTTCTCGGAGTTTTCGTGATTTTTTGTGGCGTATTTTTGGGGATTTTTCGTTCTGTGCAAAATTCGATTCAGAAAAAATCTGAAACGCCGATATATACGCATATTCGCGAAGAAATCGCGCGCTCGATTTTGCTTGGGCTGGAAATCCTCATCGCGGTCGATATTATCAAAACCGTGACGACCGATTTGACACTTACAAGTGTTCTGACGCTCGGGCTGATTATCATTATTCGAACGCTTTTGTCTGTTTCGCTTGAGTGGGAAATCGAGAAAAAATTTCCATGGCAAAAATAAAATTCCCACTTGGGAATTTTTTAGTGCAAAATTTCAGCGACGCGTTCAGAAACATTCATAACATCTGTAAAAATGTAGACCTCGTCGCTATGATCGTGCAATGAGTACATGATATAAATTTTTCCGCGTAAAAAATCTTCGACCATTTGTGGATGATTGATGAATGTAAGGGGCGGTACAGATGCGACAAATCGATATGGTTGATGATATTTTTGAAATCTTTCCCATCCAGGTGGATCGTATGACAAATGTGGATTTTTTGTTCAAAATCAACTTCTGCCAACTCCATTTTTCCAATAATTTCAATCAAATTTATATTTATTTGATACAATTCATCCAAATAATCCTCGCCCAAAAAAGATTGCATTTCAGAATCATCCTGATAGACTTTCTGCAAATATTCGCAAATAATCCAAAAAGAAATGGCTCGCTCCTTCAAAAAATCCATCGGAACGCGGTATTCATGAATGTGGTTCGGACTATTTTTCATAAAATCAATTTTTATTGTAAAATTTTTTTAATGCGCTCAGAAACGCCAACATAATCGGCAATAATCATTATTGGGCCGCTTGGATCTGGATTGAGAAAAATATGGATTTTCCCTTGCAAAAAATCTGCTAGCACCTTTTTATTCGTTAGAAAATCGTCTACAAAAACAATTCCAGAAACCTCGTAAGGCTGATTGTATTTGCGGAAGGGGATTGTATTTTCGCCCACTGGCGCGCGCTCAGATTCATCGAGCTCATTCTCGATTTGTGAGATATTGATAATCGCGCTCGTCAAATCTATATGTTTTTTCAAAATAGCATTGCGAGAGTCTTCGGTCAGATATTTTTGAAGTTCATGGAATTTTTCAGCGCATTTTTCTACGACCATCAGAAAATATGAAAAATCATACATATATTCCAAGACATTATCCAAAAATTCTTCCGTGGCAGCGACTTCATCTATTGTATCGAGAAAATCAGGATTATGGCTCATAGATTTTTAATTTATTTTTATATTTATAATAAAAATAAATAGTTTGTCAATATAATTTTTTAAAAATAAAAATCCCATTTCTGAGATTTTTTTGAAAAATTTATGCACCGATCGTATTCGCAAGTCCCATCATTGGCTGCATCACACCAATCGCGATGAACCCAATCACTGCACCCATCATCACGAGGATGAATGGTTCAATCAATTTTTGGATACTTCCGATAGCGATATCAACTTCTTCATCATAAAAATCAGCAATTTTGATGACGGTATTTCCAATCTGTGCGGTTTCTTCACCGACACGAAGCATTGCGACGAGTAATTCTGGAAACATTGGATCGTCTTCGAGGGATTCTGCCATTTTTTTACCAGCCTTGATATCCTGACGCAAAAGCAAAATTCGCTGACGATACACTTCATTTCCGACGGCTGAGGCAACGATGCGAATGGCTTCTACAATGGCCACACCCGACCCAATCAAATTGGAAAAAACGCGAGAAAATCGAGAAAGTACCACTTTTTGAATAATCGGTCCGGCAATCGGCATTTTGAGCATCGTTTTGTCGTTGAGATATTTTCCGTTTGGAGTTTTTTTCCATGCAAGATAGGCGATATATGCGGCAATTATACCCACTAAAAGCAAAAACCAATATGATTGGAAAAAATTACTGATAGCGAGAATCACCTTGGTACTTTCAGGAAGTGTCTCTGGATCTCCAAAAAATTCGAGAAGTGTTGGTACCACTTTTACCATCAATACGATAATCACCGCAATCATACCGATAATCAAAACGGCTGGATATACGAGCGCGCCTTTGATTTTTCGACTGATGGAATCCATTTTTTCCGTTTGATCAGCGATTTGAAGGAGTGCCTGATTCAGTTTACCAGTTCGTTCACCAGCTTCAATAATCGAACATTCCGCATCAGTAAAATTATCATAATACGAGCGAAGCGAATCATTGAGCGTTGAACCAGATTTGACGCGTTCAATAACAAAATTATAAAACGCGAGCATTTTTTTGTCTTTTTCTTGCTTTTTGAGAGCGTCCAAACTCTTGAGGACGGTCATACTTGCATTGGTCATGGTCGCCATAATTCGGAAAAATACCACTTTTTGACGAAGTGTAATTCCTCAGGCATTTTTGAAAAATCCCTTAATATAGCTCATAATGGAGGGTGCCTCTTTGGCAGCGGCACTTTCCTCCACATCGAGAATGACGAGATTTTGTTCGTTAGGTGTCATAAATTTTTTTAAAAATTAAGCATTTTCTTTTGCGGCAGAATACACTTCTTCAAGCGTCGTTACGCCATTGAGAGCCTTAATAATTCCATCTTGTTCCAAAGAAATCATTCCGTCGTTGATGGCAACTTCGTTAATCATTGTTGCGGACGCGCCATCAATAATCATTTTTTTGATATTTTGAGTAATTTCCAAAATTTCATAAATACCGACTCGACCTTTGTAACCAATATTATCACATTCTGGACAGCCAACCGCTTCATAAAATTGTGGATTTTGAAGTGTTTCAGCAGGAATACGAGACAAAAGTTCGTTTTTATCAGTTTTTTTGATGGCTTTTTCTACGCTTTTTCGTTGTGGTTCAGGCAAATCTTGTAATTTTATTGCCTTGCGACAATGCGGACAAACTTTACGAATCAAGCGCTGTGCGATAATCGCGTTAATTGTCGCAGGGAGCAAAAATGGTTGAATTCCCATATTGATAATACGCGTGAGCGTTTCTGCGGCAGAATTCGTATGGATCGTGGAAACCACGAGATGCCCCGTAAGTGACGCTTCAATCGCAATATTGATAGTATCGTGATCACGAATTTCACCCACCATAATAATATCAGGGTCCTGACGAAGGGCAGTACGAAGCCCACTCGCGAACGAATATCCAATATCAGGGAAAACTTGCGACTGATTGAGTCCATCAATCTGGTTTTCTACCGGATCTTCAAGCGTCATGATATTTACATCTGGCTTATTGAGGCGGGAAAGGCACGAATAAAGTGTAGTTGATTTACCCGAACCAGTCGGCCCAGAAGTCAGGATAATTCCGTTTGGAAGGCTGATAGCCTTTTCAAGGAGTGTACGATTTTTTCCTTCAATACCCAGATCATTGAGATCAGGAATTGCTTTTGATTTATCCACGATACGCATCACAATTTTTTCACCATGAACGGTCGGAAGCGTCGAAACACGCAAGTCGAGAGATTTTGTTCCAATGGTTGTAGAAAGGCGTCCATCTTGCGGAATTCGCGATTCATCAATTTTCAGGTTTGACATAATTTTGAAACGGGCCACAATTTGTTGATGCAAAAATGGTTGATATTCCAAAATTTCTCGCAACTGCCCATCCACACGATATCGGATGCGGATGATGTGGGTGAGTGGTTCGATATGAATATCCGAACTTCCCATTTCTACCGCACCGATAATGATGAGATTACAAATTTCTGCAATGTTTTCTCATTTGTAGATGAGTTCCTTGAGTTGTGTAACTGATGCTGAAACAGACATAATAATTATTTAATATTTTCGAATTCTTGACGAATTGCTTGAAGTGATTGAAGTTGCTGCCCAACGATATAAACCGTTTCAATCGTTTTTCCTTGTGTATTCGTAAGAATTGTTTCGAGTGATTTGTTGAATTGTGCAAATTTTTTCTGAACTTTTTTGTACGATTCGAGTGATGCACACATATCTTTTTCACAAGAAGTTACTTTCGCATTGATTTCTTCGTTGAGTGCATTTTTTCGCTTATTGAAGGCTTCGATGAGATAATTTGCATCAGTCATTGAAGATCCGCGCACATAAAATTTGAGAATAATTCGTCCAGAATTTTCGCTTGTCGGAGCTGATGCGTTGAGCATTTCATGGAGCGCGAGAGATTCTATCGTAATCAGAGGATTACTCATTACGGCTGGAGGATTTGGAAGAATTTGACTATCTGACAAAATCGCCGGATCACCAGAATTTTTGATAAAATCAAGCAATTTGACAATATTTTCATTCGTCGTCTTGAAATTCATCTCCACCGTGAAAGTTCCGACAGGGTTTGAAAGTACGCCATCTTCCGTTTCTTCATATTTTACGCCATCAATTCCGAGTGGAGCAAGGCTTTCAATATTAAATTTTGCAAGAATTTCTTGCTCGATAAAAGTGATATATTCGCGAAGCGTTACACTTTCTGCATTACGATTGTTGCTCATTGGGCTGAGCGTTGGGATAATCGAATTGATTTTTGCTTGCGCATCAGCGAGTGCCGCACGATCCGCATCATCCTTGAGAGCCTCTTCTTTGAGCCATTCAAGATACGGCTTCGAACTCTGCTTTGTGATAATTGTGGAAATTTTGTCGCCTGCACGAGTGATAACTTCGGCGAGTTCAGAATTATTCCCAATGCGATTGATAGTGCTCAAAAGTTGTGTTTGTGGAATTCCGTTATTGGTGATAGAATTATAATTTTCAATCGCTGCATTAGTTTCCGTGTTTTGTTCGCTGATGGCTTCCAATTTTGGAAGCGTATACACAACCGTGAAAACTACCGCCATCAGTGTAAGGAAAATTTGCAAACCAACTCGGTATACGAGTTGTTCGCGAGTAATATTTGGATTTGCCATAAATTTTTTGAAAAAAATTAGATTTGAGAATTGAGAGGAAGATATGTGAGAGAAAGTGTCACAGTTGTTTTAGTTTTATAAATTGCTGGAATATTTCCTCCTGGTTCGATTGCTTCGACTGGAAGTGTTGTCGGTGGAGATTGTAAAATAAATTGACTCGTCTGTGTGTCGCTGAGTCGTTCCAAGAAACGAACGGTTTCGATTCGTGATGAACCAAGTTGTCGCGTGTCGTTAGCACCGATTTCTCCACCAAAAATCGTACATTGCGTTGTGAGCGTGTTATTTGCAGAAATGCTTACCGTTTGACATTGAATATTATTGAGTCCAGCGGATTGTGCTGTTTTTCTGATTTTATCAAATTGTGTGACAATATCATTGAAATTCACTTTTGATTCGTATACTTCTTTCGCTTTTGCATTTTCATTAGAACTTGCTGCCGCCGCACCAATTGAAACCTTAATTGGAATATATGTTGAGAGTTGTTCTACGATATCTTTTTCGAGTTTTGCAGTTTTTTCGCGAGTGTCATTATAAATATATTTCGCGGTTTGACAGCTGTATGCTGGGTCGTTCGTGTTGATTCCAGAGTGCAAATATCCGCACAAAAATTGAAAATTTTCCGCGAGTGCATTATCTTCTTGCGAGCGAATGAGCGCATGCACGCCACCAGCAATTGCAACCATTACCGCAATTGGCATGACAAAATTAAAAATTGTTGTGACAATTTCAAGTGGCGAACGACGCTCAGCATTTTTTCGAACTAGATTTCCGTCCGCATTTTTCTGAAAAAGATCCGCATAAAGTGTGTCCTTATCAATTGTTTCCGTTCCTTTCAAAAATTCTGTTGTGATGATTGGAGTCGGATTTTCCGCAGGATTTTGAGGCGCAGGGTTGGCGCTTGGATTTGAATTTTGTAGGTTTTCTGTCATAAAAATAAAATAATTTCAAAAATCTTATCACACTTTTTTCTGTGTTGCAACTATTCTTGACATTTTTCCAAAAATTATCTTGTCAAATTATTTTTTTATGTTGTAATATTTTTATAAAATTTTTTCCACAAAAAAATTCCTCGAAAGGAATTAAAAAAGATTTTTTTTGATAAATTTTCCCCATTCTGTCGTCTCAATTCTCGTATCAGTGCAAAGAATTTTAGTATTTTTATTGAGCGCACGAATATTGGCGATGAGAGAATTGAGTTTTGCGAGCACAATCGGCTTGCTGTAACGCTCAAAGCTATTTGGCATGCCGTTCGTTTTCGCTAAAAAATATGGATCTGTCGGCGGGTCAAACGGGATTTTTGCGATGATGACGCTGTCGAGTTTTTCCAAAATTTCGTGCTCATCGCGCCAAGTATCGATGAGGCCGATCAGAATCGATTTTTTCTCATTTTCTTCCAAAAAATAATGTTTCATTTTTGCTTTTCCACCAGAAATTCCTTGCATCAAAATCGTGAAATTCTGATTTGCGATTTGATTGCCAATTTCACGAATATGCTTCATACTGGTCGTCAAAATGAGGATTTTTTCTCATTTGACTGAGTTTTTTGGTTCTTCAAAAATAGTGATTTGAGCATTTTTTTCATCAAAAATTTCAATATTTTCTAAAGTTCCAAATGATTCTCGCACAAAATTTTGGATATTTTCTTCGCTGAGTAAAAATCCGTAACCAATTGTATCTTTGAAAAATTCTTGCTGTTTTTGGGAAATTTCTTGTTCAATGAATTGCACACTTGTTGCGTTGTTTTGAATCGTCAAAATCATCCCGAGATTTTGGCTTTCAAATGTGTTAAAACGCACAATTTCAATCACGGATTCGTGAATTTTTCTGGTCAAAATCTCATCCGTTCGACTTTCTATTTTTTGGTTTTCTTGAAATTTTTTCTCCGCTTCAAAAAGTTGTTTATTGGCCATAGAGAGCCATTTAAAGCCTTCTGACCAAACTGATTTTTGCTTCAAAAAATAAATCTCACCATATTTTCCTGGCGGAAACGGATTTTCGCCGGTTGGACGATTTGGCGCCGAAATATAAATTCCTTCAATTATTCGCAACACTTCAATAAGCTCATTCTGATACGGATTTTTGCAATTTTTGATATTTTCAATGAGTTTTTCAAAATTGACTTCAAAGGCAAAATTTTTGCGAATCACCCCTTCCAAAAGCATAATATCGCGTAAAATCATTTTGTGATTTGGGATTTTCTGAGAATTTTTTGTCAAAACTTCCAGAATTATCTGCGATTTTTCCAAATTTTTTTCGTGCGATTCTAAAAAATCGTTAGATTCGTTCGCCTGCAAGCGAAAATTTTCCAGCCATTCAAACTCGTTTCCATAATATTTGAGTTCGTTGACGCGGCCAGTTTTCGTATCAACAAGCCAAAAAAGCATCTTCATAAGAAAAATAAAATATTTTCTCTCAATATTTTGAATATTTTTTGCTGCTGAAAAAATCTCATCCCCAGCGACAAACTGATAAAATTCTTGCCGAAGCGTCGTGGAAATGTGTTTTTTCGCGAAAATTTTTTCCAGAATTTCGAGCGTTTTTTTATTTGACGCCAAAATATGTAATTCCCCAAATTTTTCGCATATCGCTTCCAAAAATTTTTCCTCAGAATTTTCTCAATTTCCGTCCGTTTCCATATTTTCAAGGGAAAAAATTTCAAAATCTTTTTCGGAAGAATTATTTTTGTCGTGGAAATTTTCGTCTGGATTTTTGGTCCAAATTTTCTGATTTTCAAAAAATTTTTCAAGCAGGGAAGTGCTTGCTTGCGGTTTTTTGTAAAAAATTTTTAAAAAATGTAACGGAGAATCGTCACGCAAAATGAATGTTTCCCAAATTTCTTTTTGAATATCGGGTAATGTTTCAATATTTTCGAGAAACTTGATCAACAAATCGACTGTAAGCCAGGTATCCGTCAACGCTCGATGTTCAGTGCCTCGCTTCGGAATTTGATAAAAATCTGCCAAAAAGCCAAGATTCAGGCTCGCCGATTTTTGTGATAAAATCTCGGAAAGCTCGAAAGTATCCACGATTGGATGAGAACGAAGGTCGATGCCGTGCGTTTCCAGCATCGCAACATCGAAAAAAACATTGTGCCCCAAAATAATCGAATCTTTTCCGATAAATTCATCCACTTTTTCTTGAATTTCTTTCCACTGAACGCGTCATTCGAGCATTTTTTGTGTGATGCCCGTAATCATCGTCACCTCATCAGGAAGTGGAATTCACGGATTGATCAGCATATTTCGTTCCTCAGGGTTTTGGATTACGATTTTTTCTCCGTCAAAAATCAGCGAAAATTTGATTGCGGCAATTTCGATAATGGTATCAGTTTTTGGGTCGAGCCCAGTTGTTTCGAGGTCGAGAGCTACGAATTGAAGAGTATTTTGCATATTTTTAGTATATGAATTTTTCTGAAAAGTCGAGAGAATTTTGAAAAATAAAAAATCTCCCGAAGGAGAAATTTTATCGACCCATACGATTTCGAAGGAAAGCAGGAATTTCCATATCATTCTGAGGGTTTGGCATCGTAGGTTGAGCCGCAGGAGTTTGCGGAGTGGCGGAATTTGGTTGTGCCGCAGGGCGTGCCATATTTTGCTGAGTATTCTGAGAAGATCGGAAATTTGAATCTGTTGTAGTGTGAGAAACGGTTTTATTTCCTACTGGAGGCGTTCCGAAAATTGGACTTTTTCCGAATCCACCACGAGAATTAGAAGCAATTTGTGCATTTGTTTCTTCAGAGAATCCTGTCGCGATAACGGTAATTTTGATTTCGCCAGTGTAGGCATCATCAATCGATGTCCCGAAAATAATATTTGCATTCGGATCACATGATTCTGTAATCATACGAGATGCTTCATCCACTTCAAACATAGAAAGATCATTTCCACCTGTAATATTGAGAAGGAGCCCCTTTGCGCCATTGATAGAAAGTTCCAGAAGTGGAGATTCAATAGCACCACGAGCCGCGTCAATCGCACGATTTTCGCCACTTCCGAAACCAATACCCATAAGCGCTGAGCCTGCATTTTCCATCACAGAACGAACATCAGCGAAGTCTACATTGATAAGTCCTGGGCGAGTAATCAAGTCCGCTACACCCTGCACACCATTTGTCAGGATATCGTCCGCTACAGAGAATGCTTCTGTCAGAGGAGTTTTTTTGTCGATAATCGTCAAAATTCGATCATTTGGAATTGTGATGAGCGTATCTACTTTGTCGCGAAGATGTCCGAATCATTCGTATGCCTGCGCTGTACGACGAGCCCCTTCAAATGAAAATGGCTTTGTTACTACACCTACCACGAGTGCACCAACACTTTTGGCAATTTCTGCAACTACAGGAGCAGCACCAGTACCAGTACCACCACCGAGACCACAAGTTACAAAAACCATATCAGCACCGCTGAGTGCATTTTTGATTTCTTCGCTTGATTCTTCTGCTGCTTTTTTACCAACATCAGGATTTGCACCAGCACCAAGTCCGCGAGTTGTCGCGCGACCGATATTGATACGAGTTGAAGCTTTTGAGGTGAAAAGTGCTTGCGCATCAGTGTTGATGGCAATAAATTCGATACCCTCAACACCAGATTCGATCATACGATTTACGGCGTTATTTCCGGCACCACCAACACCAACGACTTTAATATTTGCAACTGGAGAAATATTTCCCATATCCACTTCCACACCGCTTCCATAAGGTTTTCGATGTGTTGGAGCTGGTGGAGTCGGAGGATTGAGATTATTTTTGAGAAGTTCTTTTAGGCGATCTGTATTTGCCATATAAATAGAGATTTTTAAAAATTAGAATTTATGAATATGAAAATTTTTCAAGTCAATATTTTTATCTGCCGAATTTCGGAAAATAAAAATATTTTACAAAAAATTTTCTACGGAATAATTTTTTTGATGAAATTTTTGAGCGATGCAAATATGCCCTTGATGTTGAAGCTCATTTTGAACGGACGCTTATTTGATCCATACTTTTGGATGAGAAGCATTGTACCAATCACGGAAGTGTATATTGGATCGCTAATGGAAGTTCCACTGATGGATTCCACCATTTCAGGAACGCCAATATTTGATGGAAGTCGCATGTAGTTGCGCGCAAGATCCGTAAGTCCACGAGTTTTTGCACCACCACCCACCAAAATACTTCCTTCTGGGAGCATACCGTCACGGCCGACATTTTTGAGCTCCATTACTACATGATGGAAAATTTCTTCGTAACGCGCACGGATAATTTCGTTCAAAAATTTGCGAGAAACTGTGATTGTGTCAATATTTGAAATCTGAGAAAGGTCGATATCTTCGTCATAATCTTCGCTTTCGCTGGCTCCAAAATTGAGGTCTCCGTATTCGAGCTTCAATTTTTCAGCGGTATCAATAGAAATTCTCAACCCAAGAGCAATGTCACTCGTTACGAGTTCGCCACCGATAGGAATTACTGCACCATAAATCAATGCACCTTCTTCGTATACGGCCATATTGGTTGCACTCGCACCAATATCAAGAATTACAACACCCAATTCTTTTTGACGGCGAGAAAGTGTCGATTCTCCAACAGCCAAAAGGTTTGGGAAAGTATCCATAATCTCAACACCAACATCGTATACACCTTTGTTGATATTAGCGAGAATATTTGAACCAATGGAAATAATATGAGAACGAACTTCGAGTTTTTTCCCGCTCATTTCCACAGGATCTTTGATGCCATTTTCTAGATCAAGACCAAAACTTTCTGGAATTACCTTGAGGACACTGCGATTCATAAGATCAACGCCATTTTGGCTCATATCAAGCGCTCGTTGCACATCATCTTCTGTCACTTCTGATCCAGAAACTGGAACAATTCCAGTTTTTTGAGTAACTTCAATGTGTACACCAGAAAGCCCAAGACAAACATGAGAAACTTGCTCTCCAGTCATTTTTTCTGCTTCACCGAGTGCAGTATCAAGATTGGATTTGAATTCCTCCATATCCAAAATATTTCCTTTTCGGATTCCGCGAGACTCTGCAACGCCTACGCCAAGAATTCGAAGTTGTCTATTTTCATCCCATTCACCAATTACTGCTTTTATCTTCGCGCTTCCCACATCAATTGCTACAAATTGTTCACCTGATGTCATAATAAATATGTTGATTAGTTGTATAAATGTATAAAAATTGTATTCTGGGAAAAGACTTTCCCAAAGCGATATTTTTGTTTTTGTATACTATTTGTGAGCTAGGAACACAGTTGTATTATATGATATATTTTGATATTTTCAATTTACTTTTTTGAGTTTCCGTATACGATAATTGAACGAAAAAAAATTGAAAAATTTTAATTCTCCGATATAGTAGGCAAAAATCTTTGTGAAAAACTTTTTTTCGAGGATTTTTAAAAATGAAATATTTTTACAAGAAAATATTTTTTTGTCTTAAAATCGTTACTTTTAGTTATTGCAAAAATTGGTAATAACTAATGCAAAAATTAGCAATAATAAAATTTTATGTTTAAAACCTTTTATATAAAGACTTTTGGATGTCAGATGAACTACGCGGATAGCGAAAAAATCAATATGATTCTGATTTCGTCAGGAATGCGAAAAGTGATTGATCCAGTGAAAGCCGATATCGTGATTATGAACACATGTAGCGTGCGACAAAAAGGGGAAGATCGTGTGTTTGGCTTTATGTACGAGATTCATAGATTACACAAAAAAAATCAAACTGGGAAAACGCCACTTTTTGGAATCACGGGCTGTATGGTCCGAAAATCCTGATTGGCACGCCGATATCTGGTTGATGAAGAGGGAAAATTGGATGAAAAATTTGCTCGAAATAATACTACCAAAATCACACTTTTGTCCGACGAAAGTGGACTTTTTAATTATGATGATGAGCTTTTTATTCGTTCGGACAAAATTGATTTCACTTTTCGAATCGAAGAAATCACAATGTTGACCAAAATTTTGTCATTAATTTCTGGCGAGGAAATCGGGAATGATGCCAAATTTAACGAATATTTGGCAGTAAAACAACTGCAAGAAAATCCTGCATCGGCAAATATCATTATTCAGACGGGATGTGATAATTTTTGTACTTTTTGTATTGTACCGCACACGCGCGGACGCGAAATTTCTCGACCGATTCCTGATATTGTGGCGGAAGCGCGCGACGTTTTTGAAAAATGAACCAAAGAAATCACGCTCCTTGGACAAAATGTGAATAGTTACGGAAAACAATTTATTGATCGAAAAAATTGGAATGCGGAAAAAAGTAAGTGGAATAACCCGATTTTCCGTATTGGAATCGATATTGATGATACTATTTTGCATACTTGGGAGCCAGAATTGCTTGCGCGATACAATCAAAAACATCACAAAAATCTCACCATTGATGATATTTTGACGCACGATTTTAACGGCGATCCGACACTTCGAGAGGCTTGGTTTGAATATTTTTATGAAAATCATGATAATCTCAAAATTTATGAACATTGTCGTGAAGTTTTGCAAACATTAAAAAATGAAGGACATTCGCTTTATATCGTGACTTCTCGGCCACTTTCTCTAAAAAATCAAACAGAAAAATATTTGGAAAAATATTTTGGCAAGGATTTTTTTGAAAAAATTTGTTATACGGAAGAGTTTGGGGATTCTGATGATAAATCTGATATTGCTCTCAAATTAAACCTTGATGTCGTAATTGATGACGCACCCCATCATATCGAGCGTTATATCGCGAACACAAAAGCAAAAGTGATTGTTTTCACTCAGCCGTACAACAAAAATTTTTCTGAAAATTCTCGTCTCAAAATCATGAAAAAATGGAACGAATTTGAGGGGATTTTGGAAAATTTTGCACATTCGCCATTTAGAATGCTTTTGGAAGAACTCAATGCGCTTGAAAAAGGTGATAGAATCCGCTTTACAAGCTCAAATCCGCACGATATGACGCGTGATATTTTGGATGCACATTTTGAATTACCAAAAATGTGTCATTATTTGCATTTTGCGCTTCAGTCTGGTTCTGATGAGGTTTTGGCTCGAATGAATCGCCGCCATACTTATGAAGATTTTAAAAAACAGGTTGAATATTTGCGTTCCAAAGATCCACTTTTTTCCATTTCGACTGATATTATCGTTGGTTTTCCGGGCGAAACCGAAGAACAATTTCAGGCGACGGTTCGCGCGATGCAAGAATTAGAATTTGATTTTGCGTACATTGCGCGATATTCTTCGCGTTCTGGAACGATTGCGACGGACAAATTTGGTGACGATATTTCCCATGAAGAAAAGGCGCGTCGCTGGAATATTCTCAATTCACTTTTGCAAGAAAGCGTTCAAAAACGCGCAAAATTGATGATTGGACGAACGGAAGAAGTGCTTATTTCTGGACCTGGAAAGGATGAAACGCTGGTTGGGCGCACGCGAAATTTTAAAGAAATTTTCATTCCATTTGATGAAAAAATTTCTGTTGGTGACATTGTAAAAGTGAAAATCACGGAACTGGATCGCTGGGTTCTCAAAGGTGAAGTGGTTGAATAAAATATGATAAAAACATGGAAAAAAGTTTAAAATATTTACATACTCTTTATCGTGATGATAATTTTGCTGAACACCGCCATAGAATTGCATTGATTTGACAGAAGCTATCACTAGTTCGTCAATGATGGACTAAAGTTTTTGGCGAGCGTATTTTTGATGATCCGTCTTTGATAGAAATGCTTATGATATCAAATTTATGTCTTCTTACTTCGGCAATTGATATTTTGCAAGGATGGGGAATACCACAACCAACAAAACATAAGCGTTCTTCAGATATTCAGTTAAAAACATGAGGCACATTGGAATTGTTACGACGGATACGCAATTGTCTTATTCATGAAGAATCCCCTTTCCCAATGCCTATAATTCAAGGAAATAATGGTTATATAGATAGTATATCTTATTTGTTGCCAAAGGATATTGAAGATAAAGAATTTTTACAAAAACGATTTTGAGAGTGGATTGAAAATTATAAGATGAATAACCATGAGGATTGGATGGACGATGATTATTATGAGAATTTTTTTAACGACGAATTATATCAAGCGCTTACCATTAAAAGTGATACGCTTATTTCTATTGATATTGAGATGTATGACATATTAGTGCAAATTTTTTCAAATACTCAAAAATATTTTCCTAATACATAAAAAATCCTAATTCGGGATTTTTTATTTTGAAAAATTATCAAAATTTGATTTCTCGCGCCTTGTCCATATAATAGTCAAAATTTTTTCAAAAATATGCAAAACGCAAATTCAAATCTTTTTCTTGAAATTATCGATTGGATTGAGGAAAATCCAAATATTTTGATGCAAAAAGTGTGCGACGAAAATAACGATATCAAAAACGGCGCAAAGTTGACGGTTCGAGAATCTCAGTCGGCTCTTTTGCTTTCTGAAGGGAAAATCGTAGAAACTTTTGCTCCAGGAATGCATTCGCTCAGCACTAAAAATTATCCGATTTTTTCGCAGATTTTTGGTGCAAAATATGGCTTTAATAGCCCATTTAAAGCGGATATATATTTTTTCTCGACGAAGCAATTTGTCAATCTCAAATGGGGAACGCAAACGCCAATCATGATGCAAGATTCTCGGTTTGGACAGGTTCGCTTGCGCGCATTTGGAACTTATAATCTGCGGATTATTGATGTGGCGAGATTTTTCCGAGAATATGCGGGAACATTTCCAATTTTGACAATTTTTGAATTTGAAGCACAAATTCGCGATTTTATCGTAGCGAAATTTTCTGAAATTATTGCATCGCTCGGTATTCCAGCGATTGAGATTACAAAAAATATTTCCCATATCAATGAGCAAATTGCACCGAAAATCACGCCATTTTTTGAAGCATTTGGACTAGAAATCAAAAATTTTACAATTGCTTCGGTTTCTCTTCCTGATGAGGTTTCTAAGACTTTTGATACTGTGACGAGTATGAATATGGTAGATGATGTCGAAAAATTGCAAAAATTCCAGACGGCGCAGGCGATTGGGAACGCAAATTCTGCAATGAATCATGCTGCCATGGATGCGGCCGCTATGGGCGTGATGATGTCGTCAATAATGAACGCACAGAACTCAAAAACTTCTCAAAATCAAGATGATTTGTCAGAAAAATTGCACAAACTCAAAAATTTGTTTGAAAATGGATTGATTGATGAGGATGAATACAAAGCCAAAAAATCTCAACTTTTAGAAAATTTTTAGTATGGATTTTTTGAAAAATATAAAAAATGCGGCATTTGCGCAGGAAAAAATGTGAGGTGAAATTGAACTCGAAAAAGCAAAACTTGCCAATGTTTCATGCCCGAATTGTGGCGGAAATCGTGACGAATTTTCTGGTCTCAAAAATTGTCCGTATTGCTGATTTGAATACAATTCTCGAGATTTTTCTGATGGAATTTTTATCAAAAAAATTCATAATTCTAAACGCTAATGACACACGAAATTTACGAACGATTTGATACTTTTTTGAAAAAATTGGAAGCGCGTGCGAACGATGTTATTTCTCAAGCCAAACCGCAAATTCCCGAAATTTATGCGAGCGACGAGGATTTTTATAAGCGTTCTTTTGAGCTTTTTAAGAATAATTTGACGGGCGAATTGCATTCGCTGATTCGGAAAGCGGAAACCGTTTTTTCAACGCAAATTATACCATTTGAACAACAAAGTGGCTTGATAGAGAGCCGTGCAGCGAAACATTATTCGAAAAAATTTGAAGATTGGAAAGATCGACTTGAGCTCAGAATTGATGCGCTTTTTGAAAATTTTCAGCCAAAAAAACTCGAAGATTTGTACGCACAAGCCGTTACGGATTTGGATGAAATCAACGAAAAAATCGCTTGCCAATCGTGCGGAAGCAAAATGCACATCGATACGATTTATACGATTTCAAAATATATTTCGTGTCCGTTTTGTGGCGCACAAAATATTTTTACGCCGAGCCAGGCGATGCGAGAACTCGCGCTTGATAAAATGAGAATTTCGCAAGCATTTCAGAAAAATTACAAATATCCGCTCGAATAATTTTCTAAAAATCCCAAAAAAGCGTTTTTCAAAAAAAACGATTTGCTTTTTCGAAAAAATTCTTATAATGTACGAACTTTACTTGTTAATTTTTACGCGATGATTGACACTATTCTCAATGCAATCAAAGGTCTCTTTGGTGGATCGTCTGACGGTTCTTCTTCATCATCTGGTGGATACAGCGATGATCCATTCGATGCAAGCTCTCGATTCGGTTATGTGAGTGATATTTCTCAAGTAGTTAATGATGTATCATCAGAAATGGAGTCTTTCTCTGATTACTACAAAAAAGGAGAATACTACGATGCTCTTGGAGAATTGGAAAATGATCTTTCTGAATGGGTGACTGAGATGATTGCGGATCTTGAGGATTCAGAACCACACGAAGATGTAAGCAATGATCTCACACTTCGTGATGCTGCTCTCAATTATTTGAAAAAATTTCAGGCAGAAATCCCAAATTTGGTTGCTGCTACAAAAGCTGCTGAAGCTGGTAACAAAGATCAGGCTGACAAAATGCTTGATGAATTCAATGCCAAGGAAGTTGCTTGGACAAACGAATGGAATGATATACTCGTTGCATTCTGCGAAAAGCACCATGTTCCTGAACAGGATCCATTCATGGCAGGATAATAATAGCCCGATAGGGCTTTTTATTTTGATAACAAATTTTGTATGTTTGATTTTTTGAAAAATATGTTTGGTGCCAAGGAAGAGCCAAACCTCGATGTTCGCCTTGATGTCAATGAAGAGCATATCATGTATTCCAACGAAATTTGGGCGCTCATTTCTTTTCCAGGGGAAGAAAATATGCCAGAAATGAATGCTGCCATGGCCGCCAAAGATTATGACGCAGCCGAAAAAGTTCGTGAAAATTGGATTGCGGATATTCGTACTGCTCGTGCCGAGGTCGAAAAAATTGGTGATTATAAAGGTGATACGATTATTTTGGAGGGTGCGCGCGAATTTTTGGATAGTTTTGAAAAATTTGTGCAAGAAGACTACAAAAAACTGATTGACTTGCGTCGTGCTGGTCAACCCGATCAAGTTCAACTTCGCAAAAATAATGAAAAAATGGCGTTATTTGCGAGCAATGTTAACGCGATTATTGATACTTTTGTAGGAAGTTATGATCCTGATGGTAATCGCATTGACACGACTTTTGTGAATCCAGTTTTGGAACAAGCAAATAACCTAGAAACTGAGGAAAATCCACTTTTTGAGGCGGTGCATGGGGTAACGCTTGAAGATTATGCGGAAATCGCGTTTTTCTTGGCGAATGGCGGAAAAAATGAAGAAATTTGTGAAATTCTTGGAATTGAAATGCCAGTTTTTGATGAAATCAATGCGATTTGGGCTGAACGAATGCGTACGGATTCGAGTTTTATGGTCGCGATGAAATATTCTCAATTTTTTGCGAATGCGGGAAAAAATCCAAAATTTCAGAAAAAAAATATTTCCGCATCAGAAAATTCGTCAGCCAATTTTTCAGAAAATTTTTCAGAAAAAATCCGAAACGATGAGACGTTTTATTATGAATTGTGGGGTGCGCGCGATGCGGCGTACGCGCTGTGAGTGGATGGGGCGCTTTGGATTGAAAAAAATTATGGAATTTCGTTCGCAGATTTTCAGTCGGCCGCGATGGAGTGGATGCAAAAATCCAGCGATATCAATCGTATGCTTGCTCTCAAAGAACGCAAACAACAGGAATATATGCTTAAAATTTCTGAAGAAAAAAATATTTCTCATATCGCTGATGATATCGAATTTTAGTGCCAAATGGCACTTTTATTTTTGAGAAATTTTTGCAAAAAATGAAAAAATTTTTATAATCCGAAAAAATTTTATGTCAAAAATCAGCCAACAAATTCTCGAATATTTGCAGACAATTCCAAAGGGAAAAGTTTCCACGTACAAAAATATTGCGGAAAAATTTTGAGTTCATCCGCGCGTTGTTGCTAGTGCGATGTGTCACAACAAGCATCTGGATATTTATCCGTGCTACAAAGTGGTGGCTCATTCTCGTAAAATTTCTGGATACACAACGCCTGGTGGTGTGCCTGAAAAAATTCAAAAACTTGAAGCGGATGGGATTATTATCGAGAATGGCAAGGTTGGCGAAGAATTCATTATTTAAAATATGTTTTCGTATCTTTCGTATTTTATCGGTCCGATAGGGCAGGGTGGATTTTTATTTTTGTTCACTTTTCCTCTTACGGTCGTTATTTCACATTTTTTATTGAAAAAGAAAAATATTTCAATTTTTGAAAAAATGGGAACATATTTGTTTGTGTTTTTCTTTTTTCTAGCTCTTGGACTCGTGCTTTTTCCGTTTCCAGATTTTTCCACGGATTTTTGCGCTGAGCGTGCTGGAATGCTTGATTGGCAATTTACGCCGTTTCAATTTATCGAAGATATTCAGACTTTTGCGACCAAACATTCTGTCGGACTGGCACGAAATAAAGCACTTTTTCAGGTGATTTTTAATATTCTTTTGATTTCGCCACTTGGATTTCTTGGAAGCATTGTTTTTCGTTGGAATTTTCTCAAAACTCTGATTTTTTCGTTTCTCATCGCATTATTTTTTGAATTAACGCAGGGAACGGGCGTGTTTGGATTTTTTGAATGTCCGTATCGTTTGTTCGATGTGGATGATTTGATGCTTAATACTTCGGGCGCGGTACTTGGTTTCCTCGTAACGCTGCCACTTCGAAAAGAAACCGAAAAATTTTTGCGTCAGGAAAATTTTATTATTCAAAAAAATAATTTTCTCGTTCGGCGTGCGGTTGCGTATCTGATTGATATGTTTATTGCGGCGATTCTGATTTTTCTTTTCCTCAAAATGTTCGATCTGATGGGGATTGATTTGCCAGCGATTGTAGCGAGCGTTTCGATGTATTTTTTCTATTTTGTGATTGTGGCGTACTTGACGCGTGGCCAAACACTCGGGAAAAAATTGGTTGGCCTCAGAATTTTGTCGCTTGATGATAAAAATCCGAGTATTTGGCAATTGTTTGTTCGTTCGATTATCCCGGTTTTTTCGTTTTCAATTTTTACGATTTTGACAATTCTCATCGACAAAGCGACCGGCGTAAATATCGACCAAATCGGCATTATCGCGCTCCTATTTTATGCGTATATTTTGATTTTTATTCCGCTGAGTATTGAACTTTCAATCGATGGGCGCGCGATTCATGAACGAATGGGGAAAACTCGAATTGAGCCCACTACAAAGCCAAAAAAGAAGCAATAACGCTTCTTTTTTTTTGGTTTTTTTGAAAAAATTCATATAATCAGCAAAAATAATTTTGATTATGATAGAAAAAATTTTCCCAAATACTGAATTTGCCAAAAATGCATATTTTAAAAGTTTTGAAGAATATCAAAAATTATATGATTATTCTATGAATCATTATGAGGATTTTTGGGCAAGTCAAGCACGAGAAAATCTCACATTTTTTGAAGATTTTACTGAAGTTTTAGATGAAAAAAATTTTCCAAAAGTAGAGTGGTTTAAAAATTGAAAACTCAATATTTGTTATGAAGCAGTTGATAAAAATCTTGAAAAAAATGCTGACAAAATTGCCATTATTTTTGAGTGAGAAAGATGAGATAGCCAAAAAATAACTTACAAAGAATTAGCAAAAAATGTAAATAAATCAGCAAATTTGCTAAAAAGCCTTTGAGTTTCAAAATGAAATAGAATTATTTTTTATATGCCTCAAATACTTGAAAGTGTGTATTTAATGCTAGCTTGTCTTCGTTTGTGAGCAGTGCATTCAGTAGTTTTTTGAGGTTTTTCAGCAGAAAGTTTGAAAGACAGAATAGAGGATTTAAAAGCAGATTTTTTAATCACTGCTGATGGGGCTTTTAGAAAATGAAAAGCATATTTTTTGAAAAATATTGCTGATGAAGCTCTAGAAAAATCAAATCATAAAGTACAAAAAGTGCTTGTTATAAAAAGAAATTTTGAAAAAATAAATATTTCTGAAAATGATGTTATTTACAATGATTTGATAGAATCTCAAAGTGAAATTTGTGATTTTGAAAGGCTAGACAGTGAAGATACAAGTTTTATTTTGTATACTTCTGGTTCAACAGGAAAACCAAAATGAATTATTCATTCAACAGCTTGATATGCTCTTTGGTCAAAACTTACAACAAAATGGGTTTTTGATTTACAAAAAGATGATATTTTTTTCTCAACTGCAGATATTGGTTGGATTACAGGGCATACTTACACTGTTTATGGACCACTTTTAAATGGCTGAACAACTCTTATCTATGAGTGAAATCCGCTTTTTCCAGAAAATGACAGAATCTGGCAAATCATAGAAAAATACAAAGTTTCAAAATTTTATACAGCACCAACTTTGATTAGACTTTTGCATAAAACTTGAGAAAATTTACCAAAAAATTTCGATCTCTCAAGTCTAAAAGTTTTGTGAAGTGTTTGAGAGCCAATTGATGGTGAAACTTGGGATTGGTATTTTGAAACAGTAGGAAATAAAAAAGCTTCTATTGTGGATACTTATTGGCAAACTGAAACTGGTGGACATATTCTTTCTCCTCTTCCATTTGCAACTCCTATGAAAAAAAGATCTGCAACTTTTCCCTTACCTGGAATTTGTGGGGAAATAGTGGATAAAAATTGAAAAAAATTAGGACTTGAAGAAAATTGATTTTTCGTGATTTCAAAGCCTTGGCCTGCGATGGCTCGCGGAATTTGGTGAGATGATGAAAAATTTGAAAAAACATATTTTTCAGATATTTTTAGAGAGGAAAAAGCTTTGTATTTTTCTGGAGATGGCTGATTTTATGATGAAGATTGATATATTTTTATAACTGGAAGAGTTGATGATATAGTTAATATTTCAGGGCATAAAATTTGAATTGCTGAAGTGGAAGACATAGTTGCTAAAGATGAATTGGTAGCAGAGTGTGCATTGGTAGGAATTCCTGACAATATAACTGGAGAAGCCCTTTTTGGCTTTGTAGTCTTGAAAAATGGCGAAAATATCAATGAAGCCGATTTGCTCAAAAATATCAATTTATCACTCAGAAGGGAAATCGGACCAATCATTGCTCTTAAAAATATTGCGATTATTTCTGAATTGCCAAAAACTCGCAGTGGGAAAATTGTTCGCCGAATTCTCCGCACGCTTGCACAGGGTGAGACATTTTCGGGCGACATTACCACGGTTGAAAATAAAGATATTTTGCAAGAAATTTCAAAAAAATTACTTCAAAAATAACATATGAATCAAGAAACTATGAATCGCGTGGCATCGATGGAAAAAATCCTCAATGACACACAAAAAATCCTGGAAAATCTCCAAGATGCTCAGCAAAAATGGCTTGAAAATTTTGAGAATTTTCAAAAATTATCCGAATATTATAGTTCGGATAAATGGTTTGAAGATGTGCAAATGGAATTTCCACAAGATTTTCCGCACGGCGTACTTTCTGAAGATGGTGCGTACAATCTGTTTGTGGATCAGTGAGAAACTGCCCGCAAAAGCATAGAAATTGCGCTCAAGTATTTATAAAAAATCCCCAAACGGGGATTTTATTTTTCAGAACTTTTGGCATTTTCAGAGATTTTTTTCATATCAACCTCGTAGGTTTCTTTTTTCTTGAAAAATTTTTCAAGGCCAGAACCAGCAAAAATTGAAGTATAAAAACCAACAAAAAATACGATGATAATCAGCAAAAAAATAGGAATTTCAAAAGTCCAACGAATGAATTTGACTGATACATTGCTCAAATTTTGCATAACAAATGTGATGAGTAGCACGAGCGCAATGATTCCAAGAATTTGCGAAAATGAAATATTTTTGAGAGAAAATCGTGACATACAAAAAATTATTTTTCACACTATAAATTTTTTTGTGAAAAATGCAAGCCCAAAAATTTGCTTTTTATTTTGACATTTTTTTAGATTTTAATATTATTATTACATAATATCTGTTATATTACATAAGTTATAATATTAAAAATATGCCAAAATCGATGAC